>NZ_JBUBKD010000013.1:0-123418 GCF_054902215.1 Nitrospira sp. CMX1
GCTTCGAATCGTACCACTGCGACACATCATATCCCCGCTCGCTTGATGCTGCCATAATATGTCCCTCCTTCCACAGAAATAAATTTTCACCCTAAACTTTAAACGTGCACTACTCCGCCGAGTACTGATGTAACCACCAAGCCCCTATTCAGTTAGCTGGGATTTTACACTCATCGAGAACATCATTTCAATACTATCATCAGTACGGATGCCATTATGATTAATTAATAGAAACAATATGTTATGTAGCAAATTCGCTCTCCAACTCCATTGCCGAATGACTTGCGCGCCGCCTAAAACAATCCCCCAAAAGTTAGTGTCTCGTTATTTCACCCCAGGCATTTCAATTCTTCTTCCCCTAGTCAAAAAAGAATTCACTAGAACAGGGTAAGCAACCATGAGATCCCACGTTTCCTTGATTTATCCCATTGGTAACCAAATTAATCATGACACGAAGAGTCATCGTTGATCCCGCACACGTCATGCCGTAACATATGCTCTATGGCTCTGGAACATCCCCTCAATCATCAGACGAGTGCCAGGCTACCAAAATCTGCTGTAAGATTCCTCCTGGTGATTCTCGTCGTTGGGCTTGGCTGGGTGGGCTCACAATTCCTTACGGGACCAACTGTTCAGAAGGACGCACTTATTGCGGATATTATTAAGAACTGGCAGGACGCACATCCCTCAGCAGAACGCTTCCTGATCTTGCCGGATTTCCATGACGAAGCGGTGTTGGACAAGGACACCGGTCTTGTATGGGAAATTGCACCACAAGCAGCAACCGTCACCTGGAATGAAGCCCGTGTCACCTGTGCCAAGCGGACGATTGGAGGCCAAAGAGGCTGGCGGTTACCGGCACCAACGGAAATGCGCAGCTTGGTGGGACCCGCTGTGGACTCTCCGATCCCCAATATCCCACCAGACCATCCCTTCCTAAACATCCAGCCGACTTCCTATTGGACGGTCGTTCCCGAAGCGAGCCAGCCATCCTATGCCAAATACGTTGATGCTTTCCTCGGAAACGTACTCAGCTTTCTTCAGGTCTACACCTATCCCGTCTGGTGTGTTCGCAGCCCACTCTCATCACCAGCCTCTTGATCGTGATGGACAGGAAACTTGGGGTACAACCTGAAATGAGGCTCGGCACTCATGCCAAGCATGACCACAATCACTTTCCCCGGAATGGGTGCCCCCATTCCGGGGACTGCATAGAAAGATCTATCTGCAGTTGGAGAGTCGGTGTACAATGCTGCCGCAGATTACATCTCTGAATAGGGAGACCTCTTCGTGACTCTTCGACAACAACTGGCTCAATCATTCCACGACACCGGATCCTTTAAATGGGATCGCGAGAAGGGTTTCAAACTCGCATCCGGTGAGATCAGCCCATTCTATGTCGACTGTCGGGCACTCATGGCACATCCGGAGGCTCGTCGGCTCGTTGCCCAGCTGGCCTATGATGCGCTCATCAATGTCGAATTCGACTGTTTAGGCGGTCTTGAGCTCGGAGCCATTCCCATCGCCTTGACCATTTCTGATTTCGCCTGTGCCGCCTCCCCATCCCACCTGTGGCGGACGTTCGTCGTCCGCAAACAAGCCAAGGATCATGGGTTAGGGAAATTGATCGAAGGCAGCATTCTCCATGGCGACCGAGCATTAATCGTGGACGATGTTCTCACCAGTGGTGGATCACTGCTGAAAGCAGTCGGCGTCGCACGGGAGGCCGGACTTCAGGTCGATCATGCATTAGTGATTGTCGATCGCCAAGAACAGGACGGGAAAGCGCGCATAGAAAAGGAAAAGGTTCACCTGACGAGCCTCTTAACCATTCAAGATCTCATGGGCGTGATGACCAAGCACTCGTAGACCTTACTCATACCTACCTCTTGCCTGTTCATTTGCACTCAAACTGAATCCCCCAGCGACGCTCCTCGACCAGTTCTTGGGCTCCATCCAACGGACTCACCACCCTAGTTCGTCCTTTTGCTTCCCCCTCACGCACGATGGAGTAAGACCGGCTCTTACATTTCTCTTTCATGAGGTCCAACCCCTCTTTCCTAAATGCCGAGAGCATTGGCCCCTGTCCTTCCTTGAACGGATAGATAACAACTCCGCCCAAATCATCGTCCTGCACAATCTTCGCTCCGTCCGCACACCCTCCCAGCAGGAGAGAGACCATGATGGCAATGGCGAATGAGCAGGAGTAGATTATCTGGGACTCACCCCAATCACGGTGGGGAGCGGGATATGGAAACTCGTGCTGCCGCTGAACAAACTCTTCCATGAATCTCCTTCCTGACTATGTAGATCCTTCTCCCACAGTGATTCCACAATGCGTAGATCGGACGATGACCCTCCATCCATCGCCATGGCCCGACGGATAGTGGGGAGCGTCTCCTTGAAGCAGCGGCCGATATCATAAAGCGGCACCACGCCTAGACTTTTAAAGACCAGAATATGTCCCCGTTCGGTCTCGGCGACGATCGTCTGGTAGGCATACTTTCCTGAGTCACGGACACGGATCTTACCGGATTGGTCGAGCAGCATCAGGGCTTGTGCCACTTCTCCATACACGGGCCGCTGCTCATCAAACGTGTCAGATGCCAAATCAAGCACCCTCGCTTTCTTCACACCTATAGCAGTCGGTTCTGCCACGAACAACCCTTTCCACGAACTATGCCGGCGACTTCCCACCGAACGACCAGATTGGTAGAGAAGCCCGAGGTACGTGAAATTTTCACGAAATAGCCCTGCATTGAACACGAGAGGATGACCGGTTCGATGTTGCCACTCCCCAATCTTGGGTGGTTGCGTGAATCCTTCTTGCGCATAATTGTGAACAGAGAATCTCGTCCGCTCCGGATCTAGATCAACTACCAGCATGGTTGGCACTGTGGGGCAGGAGTGGATAGGCTTCCAGACGGAAACCATGAGGCCCTCGGAAAGGCGTTCCCAGGAAATATGCTGACCGAGACACACTCCAGGTAACACGAACAGAGTCGTAACCGCGAATCCGATCCAACGCACAACACTATATCGCCACTGACCGCTGCTGTTCATGGACCCACCACATATGCAACCGTGCCAGGAACGGATACACCATGTCGGTTTCAGGATGGACTGAACGTCTGGGGTTCCTCCAGAACCTCCGACGGTGAACCTTGGCGTATCTGACCCTTTGGTGTCTGATCAAGAAGGTGACGTATCGTCCCTGCCAAGGATTCGGTCGTAAAGGGTTTCTCCAGATAGGCAACCTCTGTATCACCAGCCTCGATTCCGATATCGTCTTCATAGCCTGAAATGAAGAGAATCTTCAGATCCGGTTTGATGACACGAAGATGCCGAGCAAGCTCCATCCCACTCATGCCAGGCATCACGATATCGCTAAGCAACAATTGGAGTTTCCCCATATGTGGAGTGGCGACGAGACATGCTTCGATACCGTTTCTTGCCTCCACGATTCGATATCCCAACTTGCGAAGCTCTTCCCGAATCAATGCTCGCACCGTTTCGTCATCTTCAACCAAGAGAATCGTTTCATGCCCTCTCAACGGCTTCGCCACTGAACACGCTGCAGTTGATGCATCAATCTCCGTCATGACACGAGGAACGTACACATCAAAGCGTGTCCCTTCACCAATCGTAGTGGTCACGTCTAACCCACCCCTATTCTGAGTCACGATGTCAAAAACGGTGGATAACCCCAGTCCTGTTCCTTTCTCTCCATCCTTTGTCGTAAAGAACGGTTTGAACATCTGCGCTTGCACTTCGGGTGACATCCCACAACCTGTATCGGATACGGACAGCTTGACATACTCGCCGGGTAATAGGTCCTTCTCACGATACGCTGGGGGCCTGTCAAGATGCGTCGATTGCAAGTCGAGTGTCAACCTGCCCCCCTTCGGCATCGCATCTCTCGCGTTCACGACAAGATTCATCACGACCTGCTCGACCAACGAAGGAGCCATCCTAATACGAAGATCATCCTGACATACTGTCACAGTCAATCGGATATCCTCCCCGATCACTCGATGAAGCATGGGTTCAAAATCATCAAGAAGGGCATTGAGGCTGATGACCTTTTCCTCAGACGGTCGCTTTCGACTAAACATCAGTAATTGGCGAATGAGCACCCTTGCACGCTCGCCAGCCTTGTGCATTTCCTGGATTTGAGGTCGCAGTGGATGAACCTCATCGATCTCGTTGAGCACCACCTGACTATGCCCCAGAATTACCGTCAGCAAATTATTAAAGTCGTGGGCCAGTCCTCCGGTCAAACGACCGACGGCTTCCAACTTTTGAATGTGGCGCAATTGTACTTGGTACTGAAGGACGGATTCCTCTGCTTCTCTTCGTGCACCCCGCTCTCGTTGCTCCTTTAGGATCCGCCGCACAGCAGGAATCAAGCGTCCCAATGCACCTTTTGAAATGACATCCGTCACTCCACGATACAAGAGTTCCGTACTCTGCGTCTCGTTGATGGATTCTGACACAACAATGAACGGCACGTGCGGAGCCACCTTCTGCGCCAAAGTAAAGGCCGTGTTCGCATCACATCCGGGCGTGTTGCCCTCGGCCAAGATAAGATCAGCCCGATCCTCACTGATCCCTGCAGTCAATGCGTGTTGTGTCTCCACGCGGTGAACGACACAAGCAATTCCACCATTCGTCAATATTGTACCGATACGTTCACCGTCTTCCCTATTGAGTTCAAGATGGACTATTCGTAGCGGCATCTTCATGGCTGGATCACCGATGGGATCACGCTCTTTCCGGAGGCGGTTCATTGATCACACCCCAAAATACCCCTAACTCTTTCACCGCCGACAGAAACTGGTGAAACTCAACGGGCTTCACGACATAGGCGTTCGCACCAAGCGTATAACTCTCAGTCAAATCGCGCTCCTCTCGAGATGACGTTAACATCACCACGGGAATCGCACGCAACTTGTCATCGGCCTTGATGGTGCGCAAAACCTCAAGCCCATTGACCTTCGGCATTTTGAGGTCAAGGAACACAACTGCGGGATTCCCTTGCAACCGGGTCTTGAATTGTCCACGACAATACAAATAGTCCAACACCTCGGCACCATCGTGACACAGGACAACTTTATCGGATATATGCTCTTCCTCCATCGCAGCCATCGCAAGTTCCGCATCTCGTGGATTGTCTTCAGCAAGCACAATCGGCTTAGCTAACGTCATCGTTGAGTCTCCCCTTGGGTAATGCAACATAGAAGGTTGCTCCCTTATCCGGCACACCGTCGGCCCACGCCCTCCCTCCATGACGGTGAACGATCCGACGAACATTGGCAAGTCCGATCCCTGTTCCTTCAAATTCGTCAGCTCGGTGCAGTCTCTGAAATACCCCAAACAGTTTCGGAGCGTACTGCATATCGAACCCTACACCGTTGTCGCGAACATACAAGACGATTTCGTCGGAACTGAGAGGCTCCACTCCGATCTCAATGGAGGCAGTTGTCTTGACACTCGTAAACTTCAGTGCATTGGTGAGCAAATTCATAAAG
Source organism: Nitrospira sp. CMX1 (assembly GCF_054902215.1). Classification (NCBI taxonomy): domain Bacteria; kingdom Pseudomonadati; phylum Nitrospirota; class Nitrospiria; order Nitrospirales; family Nitrospiraceae; genus Nitrospira; species Nitrospira sp. CMX1. The sequence goes on from NZ_JBUBKD010000013.1 coordinate 5,532, forward strand.
ACCTGTCGGAGCATGGAGGGATCGCCTTTTACCTCAGGCAGTGGGGCAATTGTCCAGGATACTTGCCGTCCCTGCAAGTCAAGGCGCAGATCAGACAGAATGCTCTGGATCAGTTGATCCAGATTCACAGTCGCCTGCAACATTTCTTGGCGCCCCATGCGAGAGAACACCAGCAGATCATCGATCAGCTGTCCCATCTGCTTCGCTGCGTCCGAAATCGTTTGTAAATAGCGCGCAGCCTTTTCACTCAACGATTGATCAACCGCCTTCCGCAACAGGGCGGCATAGCCGTCAATGTGTCGCAATGGCGCGCGAAGATCATGCGACACCGAATAGCTAAAGGCCTCTAGTTCCTTGTTGGCAGCCTCAAGCAACTCGCCGCGACGCTGGAGCTCACCAGCCACACGGCGCCGCTCGGTCACGTCATGGCGTATCAGATAGTACACCGATGCCAGCAGCACCAGTTGTAATACGGCACCGATGGCTAACAGCATAATCGTATGCCGTGTACTGACTGCAGATGCGATGACCCGTTGATTCACTGCCTGTCGTTCATACACATCCATCTCATTAATCACCTGATGAATCCCGTCGAGTTCGCCTCTCCCAGCTCCCTCCAATGCCATTTTCCTGACGGATTGAAGACCCCGTTCCTTAACTTGAGTGATCGCCTTTGACTCGACATTCACCTGACGGTCCATCAACCGATTGAGTTCGTCAGCACGCCGCTGTTGTTCTGGCGAATCCAGCGTCAATTCATTGAGAAACGTCGTGAAGGTGTGTTTCTGGCCGATCACCCGTGTATACACCTCGAGATAGGCCTGCTCACCCGTCACGAGATATCGACGGTGTGCCCCCTCAGCCTCACCCATGGCAGCATCGATGCTGCTGAGCAGTTGGATCAGCTCATGACTCCGACCATCGAGCCAACTGTTCCGGAGCAGACCATTGATATTGTGATACGCGATCGCACTAATGATGAGAATGCCGACAAACACGAGACTGAACCCGGCCAGAACCCGTTGCTCGATCGTCAGCGCTTGAAACCACTTGATGATAGGTTCGGAGGAAGCAGCTGTCGCTGGCATTGAGCCACTTGGAAGTTTGCCCACTTCACCGCGCAGAGGGGTAGCTTGGGCCTGATGGTTGGTGGCTGATTCCATAGATCTGGACGAGCTGCACCAAACACACCGATCACGCTATGGATACCCGACGAAGAGACGAGAAGATTCGTGTCTCAAACTGAATTGTAGCAGAAGTATGCAGAAGACAAAGCAGAAAACTAACTGCCGATCAAGAGGCTCGGGGGCGTGGCCGTGGCGGCAGGCGTCACGAAATTCGAAAACATGAGTGTTGCAGCCACCACCCAATCGGTAAATGGTTGCGGATAGATTCCGATCACCAACGTCCCAGCGAGCCCCACATAGATTACCGCCTTCATGGGTCCTGAAATTGAAATGGGAGACGGGTCAATGGGCTCGTTAATGTACATTTGCTTCACGACGATCAGGTAGTAGTACATGGAAATGACGATATTGATCAGCCCCACCGTGATCAATGTATACAGCCCTTCTTTGATTGCGGCGACAAAGATATAAAGTTTGCCGATAAATCCCGCCAGCGGGGGAACTCCCGCAAGGGACAAGAGAAACAACAACATCGAAAAGGCTAGAAATGGTGAACGGCGCCCCAATCCACGGTAGTCTTCGATCTCATCTCTTCCGATGGCCTGACTCACGGCGATAACGACAGCAAACGCCCCGATGTTGGCGAAGAGGTACGCCAAGAGATAGAAGAGAATGGCGTCATTTCCCATCTTGGTTCCGGCGGCAAGACCGATGAGCACATTTCCGATTTGAGCAATACCGGAATAGGCCAGGAGCCGTTTAATATTTCGTTGTGCAATGGCCACGATATTGCCGTAGGTCATGGACACAATTGACACGGCGACGAGCAAATAGATCCAGGTCGGCTTGAACGAGCCCAACGCCACTAGGAAAATCCGGAGCAAGATCGCCAGAGCTGCACCCTTCGGAGCAATGGACAAGAACGCGGTGACCGGCGTTGGAGCGCCGTGGTACGTATCCGGAATCCAGGAATGGAAGGGAACCGCACCGATCTTAAATCCCAATGCGGCAAAGATCAGCAGAAACCCGATGATCAAACCTGGAGTCGCGGGTGCGGAAGCCATTTCCGAAAACACGAGCTTCCCGGTTTCCCCGTACACCAAACTGATTCCATAAGCAAAGAGACCCGCTGCGAACACACCAAGGATGAAAAACTTCAGACCGGCTTCATTCGAGGCCAAATCATCCCGTAGATACGACACCAAGATATAAAACCCGAGTGTTGAGAACTCCAGGCTGACGAACACCGACAACAGATCGTTGGCTGACGCCATAAACATCATCCCAAGCGCCGACATGACGACTAGGGCATAATATTCCCCACGGAAAAGCGTAAACCGGTCGACATACTCAATTGACGCCAGAATGACAAGGATTGTGGCTCCCAGGATGAATATTTTGAAAAAGATCGCCATCCGATCAAGCACAAACATGTCGCCGAACAGTGTCCCAGACACCTGATTCACGTCAAACCACGCCAAACAGCCGAGAGTCACCAGCAACCCGCCGACGCTCAGATAGGCAAGTCGTTCTTTCGGTAACCGGGGCGAGACAAAATCGACCGTGATGACCACACAGAGCCAGCACGTCAGGAAGATCTCCGGTAACAGGAGCACCAAATCGGAGAAGGACAGGTTCAGCACAAAACTCATTCGTGTCCTCCTCCAGAGACTGTCGTCGGTTGAGGGAGGGGCTTGGTTGAGACCATTGGGACAGAGGGGTGTTCCGTGACAACCACCCCTTTCACCCCTAATCCTTCACCGCTCTCGGCTACAGGAACCACTTGCGTAATTCTCGCAACCAATGGGTCCACTCCGGACCGGACAACCTCGTACAAATGCATGGGGAAAATACCAAATCCAATGCTGATGGTGATCATCATCAAGAGCGGCAATCGATCCACCGTGGCAACCGCGTCATGCGCGTGGCTGTATTTCTGATTCATCGGCCCATAGAACAGCCCTCGCATCATTTTGAAGAGATACGCGAGGGTCAATACAATGCCGAGCATGGCCACAATAACTTGAAGGGGGTACTTGTTCCAACTTCCGACAACGATCATGATTTCCGCCACAAAATTCACGGTGCCGGGCATGCCGATCGACGCCATGCACCCCACAACAAAGCAGCCGGAAATGAACGGCATTTTGTTGGAGAGCCCGCCAAGCGATGGAATGTCACGAGTATGCGTTTGGTCATAGACCCATCCGGCCATCGCGAACAACATGCCGGTGGCCATCGCGTGCGCAAACATATAGATGACGGCGCCGCTCAGGCTGATGTAATTCAAGGCCGCCATCCCGAGAAACACATACCCCATATGGCTTGAACTCGAGTATCCGATCACATACTTCGTATCTTTCGCGTAAAACGCGACGAAGCCGCCGTAGACAATGCTGAACATGCACAACACCGCCGCAATCGGCATCAGTTCCCGGGTCGTCTCAGGCAGGATCTCAAACGCCACACGGATGATCGAAAAATGCCCAAGCTTCATGAGCACACCGGCGTGCAGCATGCTCGTCGCGGCGGGTGCCGCCGCATGGCCGACCGGGGACCACGAGTGTAACGGCCATAAGGGTGCGATCGACGCAAAGCCAAAAAACACCAAGACCCAAATAATCTTATCCAGCGTCGTCCCGAGTACCGGGATATTCATCAGGTTGGCTTGCTCACGAAGCACCAAGATATCGAAGGTGTTCAGGCCTGAATACTTATAGATGAGCAAGATCCCCATGAGAGCCGCTACGGCAAAGGCGGAGAGAAACAGGACCAGCTTCATCGCGGCGTACTCTTTGCTGTTCGACCCAAAATTAAAAATAAAACCGACGGAATCTCTCAGCTTCATCCCTTCGGGATCGGTCATCTCCAGATATTTTTTGGTATGACTTCCCCACATGCCCAACAGCAAGTACATCGGGATGACGGACATTTCATAGAAGAAGTACAAGAAAAACAGGTCGAGGGACATGAAGACGCCGATCGTGGCTGCGGCCAAGATCAGCAACCAGATATAGAACTCCTTCGCCCGATCCTTGATGTGCCAGGAGACGAATATTCCGGCGAACAAGAGAATGGACGAGGCCAGCACGAGTGGGGTGCCGATGCCGTCAACGCCCAGATACAACGCGATGCCCAATTGTTTAGACCACCCAAACTTTTGGACAAACTGAAACCCACCCTTGACCGGATCGTACCCATAAAAGATATAGAGCGAGGCGACCAGCGAGACAAACGCTGCGCTCGCAGCAATCCCCCGCACGAGCGTGGGCCGCCGGTTGGACACAAAAATCAACCCAAGCGCTCCTGCAAACGGAGCGAAGAGAATATAGAGGAGTGCGTACTCTCCCATTACGAAACCTACTACTTTCTTTCTGTCATACCGTTGTCGAGTGCGGCAGTCTTCTCGTGCTGCAGACGATCAACCACGGCTTGCACTGATCCGTTCATGATCCTCAAGAAGGGGGATGGATAGAGTCCGATCCAGAGAATCATGATAGACAGGGACATCGCGATGACCATCTCTCGAAGTTGCAGGTCACTCATCGAGCTCTTAACGGAGGTGCCGAGGGGACCCAGCATTGATCGCTCGTAGTACCAGAGGAAATAGGCCGCACCAAAAATCACCCCGAGTACGGCAATCGACCCATACCACCATTTGGCTTCAAACGCGCCTAACAGAATGAGAAACTCGCCGACAAACCCGTTGGTGCCGGGGAGCCCAATTGAGGCCAGTCCAATAATCAAAAAGAACGTCGCAAGCAGCGGCACTTGTTTTGCCATTCCCCCGAAAGCAGACAATTGTGTCGTCTGTTGGCGGGAGTAGAGAAACCCAGCAATGAAGAAGAGGCCGGCCGTGCTGAACCCAAGGTTAATCATCGTCAGCAGGCTGCCTTGCAAGCCTTGATAATTCAGGGCAAACAGCCCCACCACCACAAAGCCAAGATGGCTGACGCTGCTGTAGGCCAGTAAACGCCTAAAATCCGTTTGAACCAACGCCATCCACGCCCCATACAAAATCGCGCAGAGCCCCAGGCCGACCACGATCGACACGATGGGGCCACTCTTCGAGGCATCCGGCAGCAGCGGGATGCTGAACCGGATGAAGCCGAAGGTCCCCAGCTTGAGGCCAGCCAGGACAACCGCCATCCCGATGGGCCCCTCTAGAAGCGCATCTGGCAACCAGGTGTGAAATGGAAATACCGGAGCCTTGAACGCAAATCCGAGGAACAATAACCAAAAGATGAGGATCTGTTGGCTGATGGGAATCGGGACCGTGAGAAGGTCAAGCAGATCGAACGAGTACGCATGATCGCTGTGATGGAGAGTCGCCCATTGGTGGTAATTAATGTCCAGCAACGCGATCCCCACGAGCATAAACACGCTGCCGAGAAGCGTATAAATGACGAACTTCAGTGCGGCATAATGCCGGTCAGCGCCCCCACCCCACAGCTTGATCAGGAAATAGCTCGGAATGAGCATCAGCTCCCAGAACACGAAGAACAGGATCAGGTCCAACGACAAAAAGACCCCCATGGTCGTTGTTTCGAGTGCCAGCAGACACATCATGTACAGCTTGACTTGCTGCCGGATCGTGTCCCACGAATAGACCACAACGAGGACGGTCAGAAAGGCCGTCAGGCCGACGAACATGACACTGATCCCATCAACCGCCAAGTGATAGCTGATCCCCAATGCGGGAATCCATTGCATCCGCTCCGAGAACTGCATCGCGGCCGATTCCGGCACAAACCGGAGGAGAATAAAAACCGACAGAGCCAGCTCCACGAGAGCGATCGCAAGGGTCGAGCTTCGGACCATGTCCTCGTCGTCCACAAACCACAGAACAATGGCCCCGGCAACGGGCAGAAAGAGGATGCACGACAGAATTGGAAAGACAGCGGTAAGCTCTTCGAGCATGATACCCGTTGGGTTCGGCTACGACCTACATCTGAACTACAAGTTGAACGACCAGGGCCAGAAGAAAAAGCCCCGCAACAATAATCGCCGCATAATGATGCACCATGCCGCTCTGCATTTTTCGCCCCTCTCGGGCAGCAAGGTGGTTTCCATATCCGATGATATTCAGTCCCGCATAGACGATATACTTCTCGACCCAGGTCGATCCAGAGGCACCCCAATCCGCGAGATGCCCCACCCCTCGTACCACCCCGTCGATGATCGTCCGATCAAACCAGTCCAAGATCATTCCGAGGCGTTTCAGAGGCTCGACGAACACAAGATCGTACAATTCGTCAATGTAGTATTTATTCAAAAGTAATCGATAGAGACCGGAAAACTTCTCAGTCCACCCATCAGCTGTCATAGGGCTCACTGCGTAGAGGAAGTGCGCAAGTCCCCATCCCATCAAGGCAATGGCAATGGCCACACCCATCAGGAGAACGGTCATTCCCCCACTGGCTTCATGTTCAGCCGCAGCACCCACAACCGGAGCCAAGAAACCGTGCAACCAGCCCTGTTCTGGCGGAAATCCCAATACCAACCCACCGACACCAGAAAGAAATGCAAGGACCATCAAGGGCGCGATCATTACCATCGGAGATTCATGCACATGCTCCTCGGTATGATGATCCATCCTGGAGGAGCCATAGAACGTCAAATAGGTCAAACGAAACATGTAGAAAGACGTCATCAGTGCACCGGCTGCCGCCAGGCTATAGAGCAAATAGTGATGATGGTTGAACGCATGGGCCATGATCTCATCCTTGCTCCAGAACCCCGCGAGAGGAGGAAGGCCAGCGATCGCAATGGTCCCGATCAGAAAGAGGCGATGGGTCCACGGAATACGCTTACTCAAGCCACCCATCTTTTGAATATCCTGCTCCCCTGACAGAGCATGGATGACTGAGCCGGCGGACAAAAACAACAAGGCTTTGAAGAAGGCGTGCGTCATGACATGAAACACGGAGGCCGTGTAGGCGCCGATCCCGCAACCCAGAAACATATAGCCCAGCTGACTCACGGTCGAATAGGCCAAGACGCGCTTAATGTCGGTCTGCACCAGTCCGATCGTCGCCGCAAACAGCGCAGTCCCTCCACCCACGAACGCCACGACTTCCATCGCGACCGGAGAGAGATCGAAAATGACATGATTCCGTACGATCATGTAGACACCGGCGGTGACCATTGTTGCGGCGTGGATGAGCGCGCTCACTGGTGTTGGACCTTCCATGGCATCGGGCAACCAGGTATGGAGCGGCAACTGAGCAGACTTCCCAACTGCGCCGACGAGCAGGCACAGCGCAATAGCGGTTGCCATCTCAGGAGACAGCTGTCCCACCTGAGCAAAGACCTTTGTATAGTCCAGCGTCTTGAAGTTCACAAATACCAGAAAGATGGCAAGGAGAAATCCGGCATCCCCGATTCGATTCACAACGAAGGCTTTGGATGCGGCTTTCGCAGCAGAGACCTTGTCGTAGTAGTATCCGATCAGGAGATACGAACAAAGCCCCACCCCCTCCCAACCGATAAACAACACCAGATAGTTGTTCCCCATGACCAACAGCAGCATGGAGACCATGAACAAATTCATGTAAGTGAAAAAGCGGGTGAATCCATCTTCACCATGCATATATCCGACAGAATAGACATGAATCAGAAAACCCACGCCTGTCACAACCAGTAACCAGGCACAGGTCAGGGGATCAACAAGGTACGCAAGGTTGATCGCCAAATCGCCGCCAAAAATCCATCGATAGACGACGACTTCATGCGATGCACCGGTCCGTAGGACATCCGCAAACACTGCGAGCGCACACAGGAAGGACAGACCGACAGACCCCCAGGCTAAACGATGAGCCATTTCGTGGGAGTACCGACGGCCAAAGACACCGTTCGCGATGACCGCCAGCAACGGAAACAGAGGGATTAATTTGATCAGCAGATCGGTTGCGTCAGACACACAGTCCTACGTTTTTCTCAGGATGCTCAGCTAAGCCAGGAGGCCGTATGAAGCCGGGTCCTACTGCATCGGCTGGGGGTCGTTTTGAGGGCATGGGGCACTGAAGACAGAACGCGATGCCGCTCTCAACATCCTGTTACCACTTCAAAAGATTCATCTCGTCCACATTCGTAGAAATCTTGCTTCGAAAGACCACAATGATGATGGCCAGCCCAATTGCCGCTTCCCCGGCGGCAATCGCAATAATAAACAACGCCACAAGCTGCCCAGCCATCGATTCCAAATAATGCGAGAAGGCGACCAGATTAATGTTCGCCGCATTCAACATCACTTCGACGGACATGAGCACGATGATAAAGTTCCGACGAATCAGGACACCCAGTAGTCCCGTCATAAACAGGACCGCGCTGACAGCGACATAGGCGGACAGCGGTATCATCGATGATCCTGGCCAGCCTCCAAGGCTTTCGGAGTTTTTGCCAACACGATGGCACCGATGATTGCCCCAAGCAGAAAGATCCCCACGATTTCAAACTGCAAGAGATGGTCACTGAACATCTTGATGCCAACCGCGTAGGTATCGCCCTCTTGCAAGACCGCCCCAGCAGAAGCACCTCCCTTGGCCCCGTCAAACGGGGACCGGAGAAGGAGAAAGAGTACGTAGAACGCCCCTAACGTTGACAACCCGGCAAAATACGGAGCCGACGAATGAAAATATCGCTCGTCTGTCTTGAGATTCATCAACATCAGTACAAAGAGATAGAGCACCAAGATAGCCCCGACATAGACAATGACCTGGACAGCCCACAGAAACTCGGCATTCAAGAGGATGAACAGCCCGGAGACATGCATGAGTAATGCGAGCAATGATAATGCGCAATGGACAGGGTTGCGCAGAGTGACCGTTAAGACCCCGGCAGCCATACTGACCAACGCGAAGTATCCAAAAAATGCCACAATCATGTTGCTTGCCTACCTCAGATGCTTCGGAGCTGACTGCGTCGATTTCGCGACCGATTGCGGAAAATAGTAGCGATACTCGCGACTTTCCTCGACATTTTTTTCTTGATTGTGGGCGTACAAATATTTCTTCCCGTCCTCGAGATGCCGCTCGCCAATGTCATACAGTCGCTTTTTATCGAACAGGAGACTCCGCTTATCATGAGTCGAGTATTCGTACATCTTGGTCATGGCCAACGCATTGACGGGACAGGCCTCGACACAGTACCCACAGAAAACACACTTGGTAATATCAATGTAGAATTCGCTGGCATACCGTTGAAGCGGCCGTGTGGCATCTTCAGCACTGATCACCTTGATGCAATGGGATGGGCAAGCAGCCTCGCACAAATCACAACCGACACACCGTTCCCGTCCGTCATCGTATCGTAACAAACCAAGTGCCCCTCGATGCGCATCCGGAATCGTTCGATGCTCCCGCGGATATTGAAAAGTCATCGGTCGATGGAGCATATGCCGAAATGTGACTTTCATCGCGTCCCAGATTTCATAGAACAGGGCCGCATGAAGGATCTTTTTGGTCAAAGCCGTGACACTCATCGTAGGCTCCTGGTCATGCACAAGCAGACACCTTCATCACATCAGACTGGTTCAACGTTGACCCACATCTGTTTGAATGACGGGACACCTGTCGTCGCATCGACGGTGACCGTCATCAAATCTTTCACTGGGGGCTCATTAAAATGCTCGGGGAAGAAGCAGGTGCCAGGGGCAACCGACTGATCCGCCTGTACCGCAATCTGAAGAGAACCACGATCAGACGTCACACGCACCTTCGCGCCCTCTTGCAGTGCAAGCCCTTCCAGATCTCGCACGTTCATTCTCAGCTTCGTACTGTTCGGAGCAATCGTGAGTAGACCGGCCGCTTGAGTTGACAATTTCCCCGAATGCATCAGTATCTGTCCCATTAACAGTGCAAACGGGCGGGTCGGCGTTTTACTTTCTGGAATCACCCGATACCGCTCAATGACCTCCGTCGCATAGCCCTTGGACAAGCACCTCTCTGATGTCGGCAACCCCTTGCGGGGTTGACCAAGATTGTAGTACCCAGGAAGCAGCTTCATGATCTCACTTTGGATGTCGTTTGCAGACTGATAGTCCCATTGGCATCCCATAGCATTAGCCAGTGCAGTCATGATGTGCCAATCGGGCAAGCTCTCGCCACGCGGATCCATGGCTTGGCGAACACGAAGGACTCGCCCCTCGAAATTCGTAAAGGTGCCGTCCTTTTCTGCATACGTGCAGGCAGGAAGCACAAAATGGGCTAGCTTCGCGGTGTCCGTCAAGAATGGATCTTGGACGACCAATAATTCAAGCCGCTCTAGTCCAGCGCGAACTTCCATGGAGGCCGGAAGGGTGGCCAGTGGATTTTCCCCAAGGATATATAAGGCTTTGATCTGTCCGGTCCGACACCGCTTCAAGATTTCAATCAAGTGCGCACTCGAGCTCGGAGAAGGGAGCACCGTGTCCCAGGCCTTGGCGAAACGATCTCGCACCTCTGGATCATCATACCGACCCTGTCCTGGGAGGAACTCAGAAGCCGTACCCATATCGACAGCCCCTTGCTCATTAGGCTCTTCCGTCACCGTACTCACACCGCACCCGGGCTGTCCGAGCTTTCCGGTAATCCAGGCGAGATCCATCAGCTTGAGCACGTTCTGATAGCCGTTCGCCCGTCGAACAATTCCTTCCGCGCACAGAATGATTGAGCGTGGCGATTCAGCAAATATTCTGGCGATTTCTCCAAAAACGTCGCTGGCCAATCCAGTCTGAGCCGTCAATTGGTCCATCGACAGATTTGCCACTGCCTTCTTCAGCGACGCAAACGCCTGGGGGTGTTTCCCCACGACCGCTTCATCTACCAGATCCAGATCAATTGCCGCTTTCACCAGACCGTCGATCACCGCTCCTTCCGTCCCTGGCTTGATCAAGAATGGATGTGAGGCGAGCTTACTCATATTCGTAATGGCGCTGTCGAACGTCACCACCTGGGCTCTGTACACTCGCACCGCTTCCTTAATGCGCACAGCTGTGAGCGGGTTCGTCTCAGTAATGTTGGAACCGATCACAATAATCGCCTTCGCCTTTGTGAGATCCTCCCAATCAACAGAGGTCCTCCCCAGGCCGATGGCATGTTTGGATGCCATCACAAAATTCATATGGCCGTAGCGTGCGCTACTATCAAGCTGGTTGGTTCCAAACGCCGTACGCATGAGTTTTTGGAACAAATACAACTCTTCATTGGTGCACCGGGCTGTCACGAGGCCGGCAATGGAGTCGGAACCGTACTTCCCTTTGATTTCGACGAATCGATCTACGAGCGTGTGCATGGCCTCCAACCATGGCTTTTCAACCAAGCGCCCGCTTTCACGAACCAACGGTTGTACAAGCCGACTTTGGCTGTCCAACGATTCAAACCCAAAGCGTCCCCGCACACACAGCCCACCGTGCCCTTTAGCCGTGTCAGATCGATCACCCCACTTATTCTTCCAGGATAATGGTGATGTGACACGGATGACTTCTTCGTCTTTTGTTTCCAAATACATCTGGCAACCATCACCGCAATAATTGCAGGTAGTGGTCGTCTTTTTCATCTGCCAGGGTTTATACAAATACTTGGAGAATTTGTTGGTGATCGCACCGACAGGACAGATCGCCAAACAATCGCCACAGAATTCGCAATTGAGGGGAAGATCCCCTTTGGGGACGACCTGGTTGAATCCCCCCTTCTTCATGAACTGCAAGGCATCAATCATCAAAACATCCTTGCAGACATTGATGCACTCGGCACACGCAATGCACCGGTTCATATTGAAGTCAAGAACCGGGCTCCGCGTATCTTCAGGAATGAACTTTTGTTTGGCATTGGCAAGATTGGTCACGCCGTGCTGAAAGGCCATATCTTGAAGTTCACAATGCCCGTCTGCGTCGCACACCGGACAATCAAGAGGATGCACGGACAAATGTTTCTCAACGGCTTTCTTACGGGCGAGAAAGAGATCTTCTCCTTCGGTACGAATCACCATCCCCGCCGCCGCCTTCGCGGTACAAGATCGAACAGGAGCCTTTTTCCCTTCTTGCATCACCAGGCACATCCCACAAGAACCGAATGGATCGAATGTGTAGTGGTAACACATCGCCGGGATGACTTTCCCCGTCATGGAGATGACATCGTAGAGCGACACACCATCTTTCGCCGTGACGGTTTTTCCGTCAATGCTCAGCTCAATGCTTGTGGCTTCAACGTCGGGATTCGTCGCTGGCTTCAGTCCCATTGTTCGTCTCCGTGAAAGGGAAAACGTGAACCGTAAAATGAAATCCTGATTTTACCTTTCACTTTTCACATCTCACGCTTCACACTCACCGGTCGCACTCGCCCATCACAATGTCGTAGGTCCCGAAAATCGTGCAGGCATCAGAGATCATGTAGCCTCTGGCCATATGATCGAACGCACCCATATGGATGAAGGATGGGGCACGAATCTTCAATCGATACGGTTTACCCCCACCCGTACTGACGATATGAAAACCCAGTTCTCCTTTGTGGGCTTCTGTGCCGCAGTAGATTTCTCCCGGCGGAGCATCAAACCCCTGCGAGAACAGCTTGAATTGCTGGATCATCGCTTCCAGGTTCGTGAACACCCGTTCCTTCGGAGGCAACGTCACGCTCGGAGCATCAGCCATGATGGGCCCCTCCTGCATCTGCTCCAGACATTGTCGGATGATCTTGACACTCTCGTACAATTCCATGATCCGAATCCAGTACCGATCATAGGTATCGCCATTTTTCCCCACCGGCACACTGAACTCACACTTCGGATACGCACTATAGGGTTCATACTTGCGCAGATCATAGTCCACGCCGGACCCACGCAGAACAGGCCCGCTCAGCCCAAAATTAACGGCATCTTCCGCAGAAATAACGGCGACCCCCTTAGTACGTCCCAGCCAAATGCGATTTTTTTCAAGAAATACCTGGTATTCATCGATCTTCGGTGGGAAATAGTCGAGAAACTGTTTCAGCTTATCGATCAACGACGGGGTCAAGTCGCGCTCAACTCCACCGATTCGATACCAGCTAGTCGTGAGACGGGCTCCGCACAGTTCGTCAAACCAGTCCAGCAAGATTTCACGATCTCGAAAGCAGTAGAAAAAGACGGTCATGGCACCAATGTCGAGCGCCTGAGCACTTAGCCAAAATTGGTGCCCGATGATGCGCTGAACTTCCGCGACGATCGTCCGCAAGTACTCTGCCCGCTCCGGCACTTGTAGATTCAGGAGTTTTTCAACGGCGCGACAATAGGCAAAGTTGTTGTACATCGCGCAGACATAGTCCAGTCGGTCGGTGTGGGGAATGAACTGGTGGTAGGTCCCATCTTCTGCGAGCTTTTCAACCCCGCGATGGAGATAACCCATGACCGGAGTCGATTTCACCAGCCGCTCCCCCTCCAACTCTAAGATCACCTTGAGCACACCATGCGTGCTCGGGTGTTGGGGCCCCATGTTAAGCAGGAGCTCCTCCGTGCGCAGCGTGGGAAGCGTTTCGCTTTCCGGATGTTCGGGATCCACCTTGTAGACGGTGGTTCTTTGATCTTCAAAGGCCATGCGACTCTTCAACCCTAGCGCTGCACTTCATCCAAAAATTCAAACGTGTCTCGCCATCCTTTACCACGCAACGGAAAGTCTTTTCGCAAGGGATACCCCTCAGTATAGTCATCCGGCATCAGAATGCGACGAAGATCCGGATGGTTCCGGAATCGGATCCCCATCATGTCATAGACTTCACGCTCCATGAAGTCCGCCCCCTTCCAGAGATCCGTCAAAGAATCCACCACACAATCTGACTCGGGCACCCGAACTTTAAGTCGGATCCGCTGGCGTTTTCGAATCGAATAGAACTCCCAAACCACCTCAAATCGCTCTTCATCATCCGGCCAATCCACAGAGCTCACATGAACGATATAGTCAAAATCCATCCCTGGATCATCGCGTAGGAATTGGGCAACCTCGTGAAGCTTGTCACGAGTAACCGTCACAGCCACATCACCACGCCATTCGCTGACGCTGACCACGCCGACCGAGAACGTGTGCTGAACCCGAAGTAAGAGAGGATGCATGACCGTGCGTTAGACCTTCAAATTCGCCTTCACCTGATCAGGCTGAGCCACAAACACGCGCTTTTGCATGATACGCTCTTGCAGCTTGAGGATACCGTCCAAGAGAGCCTCTGGGGTTGGGGGACAACCGGGCACATAAATATCAACCGGAATAAAGCGGTCGACGCCCTGTACGACAGGATAACTATCGTAAATATTCCCAGACGTGGCACAGGAACCCATCGCAATCACGTACTTCGGCTCTGGCATCTGATCATAGATTTTTCGGATGACCGGCGCCATCCGACGACAGACAGTGCCTGCCACGATCATCAAATCAGATTGCCGTGGCGACCCACGGAACACACCCGCCCCAAAACGATCCATATCATATCGTGACGAGACAGCAGCCATCATTTCTATGGCACAACAGGCGAGCCCGAAGGTCATTGGCCAAAGAGAACCCTTTCTGGCCCAGTTGACGGCCTTTTCAAGCGATCCCGTAATGACATCCGGAACCCCATCCTTCTCGTGACGTCCCAACTGGATCAGTCCCATACAGCCCTCAATCCCACTCCAGAGCGCCCTTGCGCCAGGCATACACATAGGCCACGACAAACAACCCAATAAAGATCAACATCTCGACCAATCCGACTATCCCTATTTTGGTGAACACAACTGCCCAGGGATAGAGAAAAATGACCTCGATGTCGAAGATGACGAACAACATCGCGAAAATGTAATACCGGACAGGGAACGGCATTCGCGCGTCAGAAAATGGTTCAGATCCACATTCATAGGTGGATAACTTTTCAGGCTCTGGGTACCTTGGCTGCACAAAGTAGCTGACCAGCAAGGTCAGCATTCCCAAAATTAACCCTACGAAGATAAAGAGAAAAATTGGGAAATACTTCGTCAGATATTCAAGAAGAACCTCTGCTCCACTCATGTGATTTTCTCTTACAAAGCATTGACCTGAAAGACTATTCCAGGCTCAAGGGGTGAAATCTTAGTGTGCTGTCCTTTTGGATAGCAAGAGAACAAAGGACCTAAGTCTCACTCACCCGAAAGCCCTACATCTCTTAGCTAGGAGAGGAATGACAGGAACTTGCTTGACTGTTGCGAGGTTAGAGACTTACGTGAGCCACAAGTATGGGAGAAAGTTGGTCATGCACAGCTATTCCTGGTCGGCACACTGGCCAGGTGAAGCAGGCTTCGCCTGCTCCCACTCTAACATCATAGGAGAAAACGCCTTGACCCCGCGTCGCCGATGAATCTGCGTTTCGATGCGGGCCTTTCTAGGAAATTCCGCAAGAACGGGGAGATGTCCGTCGGCCAGCTTCTCAGCATCCATACCGCCTCTCAGTACGTGCCTTGAGAAATCACGCGGAACCAGTATTTCGAGCACATTACCATCTGAAAGAAATAGCGGTCAAACCCTTCGCACATTCAGCTCAAATTCTTGACAAGACGGCGTCGTTTGCTATGGTTTTTCAAGCAGCCTTCGCTCTAATTAAGGACGCCGTCTATGAAAATCACGATCTTCCTCCTCTTGGTGCTGTGTTCGGGAATGGGTCTCTCCCTTCATCAAGCACTCGCCCAAGTCTCGAATCTCGACTCCGTTCGAATACTGGACAGAGGACTTACCTTCGCCAGTGGGATGATCGAAAAAACGTCTCCAATCGATGGAACCGTGAACTTGATCACCGGTGACAATCAATCATCAGGGAATCGAATGCTCTTAGGAAAAGGAGACTCATTATATCTCAAACTGGACAACCCTGCTGATGTGGCAATAGGAGATCTCTTTACTGTGTATCGACGGGTACGAAAGGTCTTCCATCCCGTCACTCGAGAATACCTTGGGTTTGTGATTAATCGCTCAGCAGTCGTGAGAGTGATATCTGCTGATCACGCCCTCACAACGGCGGAAATCATGGTGAATTATGGACCAGTTGCCCCCGGAGACCCTGTCGCGCGATTTAATGAGCCAACCCCGGATGCCACGACCAGCTCTCCGATGAACGTTTCCGACCTTGAAGGTATGATTATTGAGCTTCAGGCCGACCGTGCAATGACGTTGGTTTCACAATCCAATGTTGTGTACATCGATCGGGGGAGAGAGGATGGGCTGAAAACAGGAGATCTCCTTGATATTCAGCGGCATAGCGCAGGGTTGCCGCCCCGTAAGATCGGGCAACTCAAAGTCCTATCTACGGAACCCCACACAGCCGTTGCCAAAGTCCTGAAAGCAAATACCCGTGTTATGAAGGGAGATCGGTTCAAGTTCGTCGGAGGTCCTGAGCTCTCTACTCACCCTGTCGTAGCACTTGCGCAGGGATCTGCGGAACCGACCAGTCCAGCCCCTACTACACCCGCTTCGGATCTGGTCAGCAGCAAGCTAAAAGCACACGATGCCTCCGGACAAAGTCGCCTCAATCTTGGCGAGCTGGCTAATTTCTTGCGGTATGAATCTGGGGATGCTGCCATCAAGCCCGAGAATTATGCCGTGCTTGATCAGTTCATTGACTATCTGCGTACCAGTGGCGACACCCGACTGATTCGCATTGAAGGCCATACAGATAATGTCGAAATCGGCCCTTCGCTCAAGGCCCGTTATCCGAGCAATTGGGAATTGTCCAAGGTCCGCGCAAACGGTGTTCTCCGCTATCTTGTCGAAAAAGGCGGAGTCGACTCAGTCAGAATCACTGCGTTACCCCTTGGGGACAGCAAACCAACTGCGTCGAATGAGATGGAAGATGGTCGCAAGAAAAATCGCCGTGTGGAGATCGTTCTGTACACCACCGAAGCCGATGCCTCTGAAGAGCCGCCTCCGGTGCACACGCTGAGCACTAATTCTCCCAATTTAAACGCGCGCGGAAATAACGATCAACCAAGCACCCCATCACCTGCTTTGGATGCCGGAAACCCTGTCACCCCCGGAACGTTGCCTGTAGACGACTCCGCACAGACTTCCCAGACTAGATCTGCCAGCCATACCAGTACTCCCGATGCCAGCAGTTCTTCCACTCCAATGGAGTCGAATAAACCGGATATGTCTCAGTACCAGCCAGGAGGAGGAACATCGACGGAATAGAATCTTCTCGAAGGGGTAGTAAGGAACAAGGATGGATCACGCTGGCGAGCGATTACACCGTCCTGCTCTGACCTGGCAAGACACCCGGTGTCCTTCATAATTCCATACTGTTAGAATGCAGCATGGCTCTCCAAGATGCTTCGGCCTCGCGGCCGCAAACAGAGACACTGTTTGCGGATGTACTCGTTCCGCGTCACATTGCAAAAACATTCACCTATCTCATTCCCTCATCTATCACAGACCGTATTCAGATCGGCAGCCTCGTCAAGGTACCATTTGGTCGATCCGTCCTAGAGGGAGTTGTGATTTCCATCAGCTCCAATCTCGCACCCGAGGTACCGCCAGCATCCCTCAAACTAATTTTTTCTCTGGTCGAACATCAGCACAATTCGAAGATCTCTCCCGCCCGGCTTGAACTATCTCGCAAGATTGCACAATATTATGTGGCCCCCTGGGGCCAATGTCTTCGATTACTCTGTCCACCAACACCCGTCCGCCCCATACGCTATCTAGCCACGGAACTAGGCCGCACGGCGCTGGCAACCGGTACCTGCCCCGATTCCCTGCGACCGACACTACAACGAATTGCCCACCGCGCTTCTGGGATCTTGTCATCCACGCTTCAGCCAACCCTACGTGGTCATGCCGTGCGAGCGATCGACCCGCTGATCGAACGTTCGTGGGTCAAGCTTGCACCACCGAACACAGAGCGTAGTCAGGCTCGCGCGCGACACCCTCACCCCCTGACTGAGCCAGAGGGACAACAAACACTGCCTCATGCAGTAATCGACACCGCTCAACTCTCCGAAGTAGACCCTAGCTGGTGCACTCGTCTCCATCAGAATTTTCAGGCTCACCTTACGAAGAAAATCGTTCTCCACGCCCCATGGCAACACCGCATCGCTTGCCTTGTTGACGCCATTCGTCAGGTGCATTCACACAACAGATCGACGATCGTGGTATGCGGAGAAATAGCAAGAGCGCGATGGTTGACACACGTACTCGCACCACTCACCGGACTTCAGATTGTCTTTGCCCAATCATCCAGCTCGCCTCAACGACAGGATCATCATCAAAGGCTGACTCCGTCTGTTCTCGTAGGAACCCGTTCGGCTGTCTTTGCTCAGCTTGATGCAGTCGGACTCATCTGGGTTGAAGGAGAAGAGGACTCAGCCCTCAAAGAACCCCAAGAGCCTCGATATCATGCGAGAGACGTGGCTTGCCTACGGGCGAAGGAGGATTGCGCAGTGGTGATCCTTGCATCGGCACACCCCTCTCTGGAATCGCATTTTGATACCGAAGCTGAAGTGCATCACGTTGAGCAGGACGTGACCCTCCAGCCCAAGATTGAGCTGGTTGATCTCACGAAGGAATCGGGAGGAACCCTCCTGAGCCAGGCCCTCCGTTCCACGATGCGCGAAGCACTCGCATGCAAAAAAAGGATCCTGCTGTTCCTCAATCGGAGAGGATATGCCAGAACACTGATCTGTCGAGACTGTGGCTGGGTACCTCGCTGCCCTTCCTGTGCAGTCGCACTCCCCTACTATCGAAAAGCCGACGGCCTTACCTGCCGGTACTGCGGAGTCGCGGAAAAGGTGCCTGATGTCTGTTCTCTCTGTCACGCACCCGCAATGAGTCCCCTTGGAGAAGGGACCGAACAAGTCGAGGCTGAGACGCATCGTTTGTTTCCCCATGCCTCGATTGTACGCCTCGACAGTGATACGCTCCGTCGTCCAGCTACTGCTCGCGTACTGTGGGAACGTGCCCAATCGGGATCCTGCGATATTTTGATAGGGACGCAAGCACTCTTCACTCGGGAGCCACTCCCACAACACCACGTGGTCGGGATCCTTCAGGCGGATTCTGAATTGCACATCTCAGATTTCCGAGCTGCGGAGCGGACATACCACCACCTGGTCGATGCGGCAAGCTTGGCATACCCGGCATCCGACGGAGGGCGAGTCATCTTGCAGACCCGTCTCTCTTCCCACCACGCCGTACAGGCTCTCTTATCTCGAAACCCCCGTCAGTTCTATGACGAGGAATTCGCCGCCCGTCGGCTTCTCAATTATCCACCACTGTGCCACATAGCCGATCTCACGGTCACTGGACACAACACCACCCTCGTCGAAGAGGCCGCCACCCGTTGGGGCGCTGCCCTTCAAGAACAGACCGCTGTGGAGGAGCATATTGTTGTGCTAGGACCGGTACCGACGCTAGGAAGACGATCTCGAGGACAACATCACCGTCGGCTCCTCGTGAAGGGGACCGATCCTGGTATGCTAGCACGCCGGCTCCGAGAGTCAGTCGAGAGGATGGAGGGACAATACCGACAGAGCCAGATCAAATTCGTCGTCGATATGGATCCGGTAGAGAGCGGATAACATCACACGGCTTTCTTTTTCCTAGAGCGCGAGAGCGACGTCCCGGTAGGCTCTTCCTCGCATACTGGCTGATCTGTTCGCCATGCTCGTTTGAATAGACCATAGGAAAAGGAAATCCAAAATACGGAAGAGAACAGACCCAGCACGACCGCTGAGAGGATAGTTCCCATCTCAGCTTCAGGGAGCGACTCTGACGGCCCCTTGAGTTGAATCATCAATACCACCGGCCACGCAAAACTTTCCAATCCGAGCAACAGAGTCGCCCACGCCCAGATCTCTGTAATCGACTTCGCCTTCAGCCAGAGAAAGGCCCCTACGACAAGCCCCCATCCCAGTACAACGACTGGAGCAATAGTTCCCCAGATCAGCCAGAATCCGACGACCGTGACAAGGATCCCTAGAAGGCAATTCAACAGTTGCATCGAGATGGTCCACGTATGCCTGAAAGGGGCGGAGTCTGACGGGATTGCACGGCGTTGTCAATCGCGGGAGGAACAGGCGCACAGAAGGGTTGGCTAGGTCGTCGCTTCAGCCGCGACAGCATCAAGGAGAACCTGAAGTTCAAATGGCTTTTGAAGTGTCCGTTTGGCTCCAAACATCTTTGCCACATCTAAGAAATTGAGAATGCCGATCGTATCGCTTGCTCCCGTCATTGCAATGATGCGAGATTCTGGAAATTCACGCCGCAGTGCCATAATGGCCTCCAATCCGTCCTGATCCGGCATCACGATATCCATGAGAACGAGGTCAGCGGATTTCGCGCGATAGCGCTCAAGGCCCTCTTTCCCATTGCAAGCCTCTTCGACATGATAGCCAGCTCCCTCCAAGGCGTCCCGGATCAGCTGACGGATTTCGGCTTGATCGTCAACGATAAGGACCGACAACATCTGGCACCCCAGGCTGTGATGGCGTTGGATCCGATCCGGGTCGTGAGATGGATTCCGGATAGGCGGCGACGGTATCCGCCGCACGTCGAATGGTTTGGGCTAGCTCACGAACGTTTCTACCGGCTGCAATCACTCGCTGAATATGGCAATGGGCTTTGTTGTCGACGGGAATCAGCGAAAAGGCCAACTCGCTGAACCCAAGGACCGCTGTCAAACTGTTGTTGAACTCATGGAAAACACTGCGAGGGATGGCCTGAGGTGACTTCATCGTGGAGAGAGGTGGCATAACCGTCGTAAGGGACTTCCGATCCGTAATATCGACAAGCATCCCTACGGTCCGGCAAGGCCGCGGTGACGGATCTCCTCGATCAGACCAGGTCGTATAATAGAGATTGATCAGGCGAACAGCTCCATCAGGCCGAACAATACGGTACGTCACCTCAACGGTTCGATCCTCATCGGAAGGGGTGACGGGTCGAGCCATCACACCCATCCTATCTCGATCCGAGGGATGGACCAGCTGCAGATACCGCTCCAGTGAAGCCGGCTCCTCCATCCCGATGCCATGGATAGTCCGTAGGACTGGAGACCACCAGACCGTATCCGTGCTGTGATCATATTCCACAATCCCGACCTGCCCGACTTGCACGGCGAGATCCAAGCGCATGCGATCATCACGAAGTGTTCGTTCGGCTTGACGGCGATCCGTGATGTCCACGATGCTCACCAGGAGTGACGGTCCCGAAGACAGAGCAATCTGGTATAGGTCGATCTCGGCAGGGAATCCCGAACCATCTTTCCGCACGCAGTATAATTCCACACCAGTTATTGAAAGACCATCGCCCGAAGCCGACAACACCTCGCGAGAGTCACGAGCATACCGAGCACGATCAAGGCTCTGGAACAGAGAGTCGACGGGACGACCGACCAGTTCTCCATACGCATACCCAAACATCTGTTCAATTTTCCGGTTCGCAAGAGAGATCGTTCCTTCTCGGCTTACCAGGGCCATCCCACTGGAAGACGCCTCCAACACGACCTTGAGTTGAAGTACTCGTTCCTCCGCCAGCGTCGCCATAAGTTTGTAGTCAGTAATGTCTTCAATGGTTCCAGACATCCGGATCGGCTGACCCGACAGTCCATGCATGAGAACACCCCGGCACCGGACAAACCGCACGACACCGGATGGTTGAATGATTCGGCAGTCAATATCGTACGGGCGGTCGGAGGTGAACGTCTCCTCAAACAATGCGAGGACACGATCACGATCCCCTGGATGAAGGGCCTTTTTAAAGGTATCATACGTCGGCGGCACTGACCCAGGTCCATATCCAAGGATCCGGTACTGTTCGGCCGACCATAGTTCTGTACCCTGAGCCTCGTCCCATGCCCAACCATTCATCTCCGTCATGGACTCCAAGCGGCGAAGATAGGGGAGCCCCGAAGAGGCATCAGTTCCTGTTTGATTCGCGGACAATCGATCTAAAAAACAGACAAGAACCGATTCCCGTCCCTCCCACACGATAGGCGTGATCGACACCTCAACCGCGATCACATCGCCATCGATACGCAGCATTCTGGTTTCCCATTGACGCTCTGAATCAGGTGACGATGTTCGGACGAATTGCTCTCGAGCACTCTCCCGAAAATCCCGATGAATCAAGCCCAAGAACGCTTGACCGACGACCTGAGCTTCGGAACTTGCTCCGAGGATCCTCAATCCGGCCATGTTCACATACACCACGTCCCCATCCGTCATCACCAACATGCCTTCTGAGACAGACTCACACAACAGGGTGGGCGACGGGCTCCCCCGCCGATCAGCCTCCAACTCTCGAATCTGCGAGACATCGCGCATGATCCAAATGACTTCGGTCAGTCGCCCAGCCCTGTCCTTGACTGGCGAGAGCATCACCTCATTCCAAAACAATGTGCCATCCCGTCGATAATGGCGAAGACAGACCCGACAGCTCCATCCATCTTGAAGAGCCAGTCCGAGCGTTTCCATCGACGCACGATCAGTCTCAGGGCCACTCAGAATCATGCTGGTTTGACCAAGGATTTCATGCTCTGCATAGCCGGTCAATGCAAGGAAGGCTCCATTCACTTGGCAGATAGGGTGGTGCGGGAGAGTGGCATCGGTCACAAGCACACCACACTTGGTCGCCTCAATAACCTTGGTCTTTAGGCGGTTCTCACGCTGAAGTCGAAGAACACGCCAAAGAGAGAGGCTCAGGAGAACCAGCATTCCTAGGAAAAGACCGGCTGCCATGAGGGACAACCTCCCGGTATGCTCGAACGACACACAACGACGTCGAGTGCCCCGCTCTCATCATCCACCGATTCCGAACGACCGGATGGCCACAAGGAGCAACGGTGCTGAGACTCCCCCCAAAGATGGATTGGAGCCTCGTCGCTAACTTTTAGTTATGAACACGAATAGATCAAAGCAAACTTACAGGAATCGACGGTGGAACACCACAGGACGATGGGGTTGCTGGAGACAAATTTTGTCTCTACCTGGCTAGAGCCAAATGTGATGAGCCTATCCTTGCCGTTTCACAAAAAAAGCCGCGGCCTGGGCGCGCCGCGTGATGCGAAGTTTCTGAAAAACATTCGCTAAGTAGTTCTTGACCGTTTTGTCACTGAGCCCGAGGGCAACGGCGATTTCCTTGTTGGTCTTGCCTTCAGCAACCAACGCCACCACTCGTTCCTCTTGGGATGACAGTTGATCCGTACCCGGCGTCGCCGGTAAATCGTGCAATCCTCTCAGCCATCGCAACGCCCGCTCGGTGACTGTCGAGTCTAAAATCGATTGCCCTCTGGCAACTGAGCGGATGGCCTCTAGCAAGGCGCCTGAATCGATTTCTTTGAGCACATAGCCCTGCGCACCGGCCAGAACGGCTGCCAGCACGGAATCATCGTCGGCGTAGGAGGTCAGGAAAATCACTCGGGTGCTCGGAAGCATTCCAAGAATCTCTCGACAGGCATCGACACCGGATCCATCGGGAAGTCGGACATCCATCAAAATGATGTCGGGTTTCAACTTTTGGGACTGCAGAATCGCATCTCCCATGGTGCCAGCTTCCCCGATAATGCTAACGCCTTGGTTCTGGCCCAGCACTGTCCGGAGTCCCACACGAATCACTTCATGATCGTCGACGAGCAACACACGAATGGGTTGGGGTGAAGTTTTAGTTGTGAGCATAGGTCGTCTCCTTTGGCAAATCGAGGGAGATCTTCGTCCCATTGCGAGGTGTCGATTGAAGAAAGAACACTCCGCGGACCTTCTGAGCTCGTGCAGCCATATTGCTCAATCCATGACCAACACCCTGAGTCGAGCTGGTATTGAAACCGATGCCGTCATCCGTAATGGCCAGTCGAACTGAATGCCGGAGCAATCGAAGCGACACCATGATTCGCTCGGCTTCACTGTGGCGCAGGGCATTACTCAGTCCTTCACGAACGATATTAATAATATGCAGGGCCTGTTCCGTTGAGAGTTGATGCACTGCCGCCTTATCGATTCTGACGGTGCATTTTGCTGCAGACGAACGGGACATGGCTCTCACCATGTCCCGAAGAACGGTCGGAAAATCACCACCTTCTATTATCGGATGAGATTCGAGACCTGCGATAAAGTTCCTCACTTCTGTCATCACCTGGTTGAGCTGGCCAATCGTCTGATCGAGTATCGCCAGGAACTTGACCGAAACCTGCCCGGGCTGTTGCTTGAGCATTGGCTTACACGCCTCTAAGCCAAGCCCGACGGCATACAGTGATTGGAGAATCCCGTCGTGGAGATCTTGGCTGATTCGTTCTCGTTCTTGAAGCGCCGTGTTCAGATCTCGTTCGCGTTGGAGCAGCATCTCTTCCATACGCTTACGCTCCGTGATATCGGTCGCCGCTCCAAGTACCATGCGCACATTTCCTTCATCATCGAAGATCGGTCGTTTGACCGTTTGTAGCCAACGGGTTTTACCTTCCGCATCAGTGACTCTTTCTTCCGGGATGAATCGATCCTCTGCGCATTGGATGACTTCACGATCGAGCTGACGGAAGAAGTTGACTTCTTCCCCATTCCGATTGAAATCCACCTCAGATTTTCCAATGAGGTCTTCCACAGTGGTCCCATAGCAATCAGCTACAGCTTTATTCGCCATAGCGAATCGTCCAGCTTGATCCTTGGCAAAGATGAGATTCGGGGCCGTGTCGATCACCTGACGTAAGAACTTATGGGATCGGCGAAGTTCAGCCTCCGCCCGCTTGCGGTCCCCAATATCCCGCAAGATCATACAGGCGCACTCCTTCCCTTCATGCAGCAAATAATTGACGCTCACGTCCGTCTCCAAGACGGCTCCGGTTCGTGACCAAAACTTTGCTTCGAACGTCAACGACCCCTGTTCCTTCAAGTAGTTCCAATGGTCCATCCACCGTTCCACAGGGAAATTGGGGTCAATGTCATGAACCGTCATACCCAGCAGTTCCTCTCGCGAGTACTCCAGCATTCGGCATGCCGTATCATTCACATTGAACACCCGTGCGTTCGGGTCCAGCCACATGATCGCCTCAACGGCCTGATCCACAGAGAACTGGGTCAACCGCAACGCCTCTTCCAAGCGCCGACTCTCTGTAATATCATTACCAACCGTCACACTACATTGCTTGCCATTCAACTCGATCAGTTCCGACGACAAGAGGCATTGACGGATATCGCCGCTCTTGCTCCGGAGTAGCACTTCCATATTTCGGATGGATCCCTGGCGCTTCAACAACTCGAGATAATGAGCCCGTTCCTCGGCGGAAGGCCAGAGCCCGATCTGCAACGTCGTGTGTCCCACAACTTCGTCTTTCCGATATCCGAAGGGCTGCCATGCCGCTTCATTGGCATCCACGATCAGACCAGAATCCAGCTCGCTGATCACCACCGGATGGGGGCTGACTTGGAACGCCTTCGCAAAACGCTCTTCGCTCATGCGCAGCGCTTCTTCGGCGTGCTTGCGGTCCGTGATGTCGTTCGCAACTGTCACCACACAGAGTACTCCGTTGAGCTCGGCGAGATCCGCGGAGGCCAGAAAATAGCGCAACGCACCCGATTTGGTCTTTAACGCAAACTCCATGTTGCGCATCGGTTGCCCAGTTTTCAATCGCTCGATGACCCGCGCTCTATCCTCGAGACTCGGCCAAATACCGAGAAGAAATGTGGTGTTTCCGATCACTTCCTCTCGACGAAAACCGAACGCTTCCAGACAAGCATCGTTGACCTCGACGCAACGACCCGTGACGGCCTCCGTAATTCCTATTGGATGCGGGCTCGTGCGGAAGGCTTTGGAGAATCGCTCCTCACTTTCACGCAGGGCTAGTTCCGCCTGTTTGCGTTCCGTGATATCGACCGTGGCTCCGATCATGTGCGTCAATCGTCCCTGAGAATCGCGAACGCCGTGACCACGCACATCAGTCCAGATAACAGAACCGTCCTTTCTGACCATGCGAAGCTCGTAGTGGCACTGGTCGGTTGGACCGCATTGCATCTGCTCCCAGTTCTTCATCGCAATTGACTGATCGTCCGGATGAACAAGCCTCAGCCAGGTAAAGGGATCGGTCGAGAGTTCTTCCGACCCATAGCCGAACAACATCTTGAGATTGGTATCGCCATAGTAGTGCCCCTTGAGGACATCCAATTCCCAGACCCCAACCTTGCCGATGGCTGTGGCACGCGCATAACGTTCTTCGCTGGCTCGCAGCGCCTCCGCCGCCCGCTTGTTTTCCGTGATGTCATCGCACACGATCAGTGCCAATGACTCTCCAACCTGGCATTGCAATACACGCGCAAACTCACGTACCCACAGCACTGTGCCATCGCCTCGTACCTTGCGGAATTCCCATTGGGCGACTCCTTCAGGATGATGGAAGAACGCTTCCAGCTCAGCACGGATACGCGCTCGATCTGCTTCGAAGATGATCGTCTCCACCGACTTTCCGACAAGATCCTCGACGCGATAGCCTAAGTACCGCGCCCCGTACTGATTGACTGACCTGATAATTCCCATTCTATCCACGGTGAAATACATAGATGGAGTTTCGTCATAGAGACTCCGGTATCGCTCTTCACTAGCCTGCAATTCTGCGGTGCGTTCGATAACTTTGCGCTCCAACTCATCGTGCGCCTGCCAGAGCGCTTCTTCCGCACGTTTGCGCTCGGTGATGTCTTGCAACGTTCCATATGCCCGAACGGCCCGCCCTTCCAGAACATCGACCTTACCGGCTGCTCGCACTGCAATCCGGCGTCCCTTTGCCGAGATAAGATCCAACTCGAGGTCCCAAGACTGCCCCAGTGTCACCCCCTTCCCCCATGCTTCCTCCATCCTGGGGCGACTTTCGGGGGTGTAGAACCCCAATGCCGTTTCCACAGTCGGGCTGTACAACTCCGGGGTGGTCTCATGCAGCCGAAATGTTTCGTCGCTCCACGAAAGACGGTTCGTCAGGAAATCAACCTCCCATCCTCCGATTTTCCCGATCGCCTCTGTTTGGGACAGCAGCGCTACCTGCTGCTTGTGGTGCGTAATATCCTCCGCAATACCCGCAATGCGATGTTCCCATCCGGTCATCCGGACTCGACGATCGGAAATCCACCGAATATGGCCGTCCCGCCCCACGATCCGGTACTCACAATGGAACAATGCATTCATCCCTCCGCCGACAAACCGATCATGGCTTGCCGCCACCCGCAGGCGGTCATCCGGATGGATTGAGGCGAGCCAAAGGAACCAATCTTGATAGATTTCTTCTCGCTCAATACCCCAAATAAAGGTAAACGCCGAGTTGACATAGAGCACCTTCCGTTCGTCCGGTGTCACATCCGCGATCCAGAATGCTGAACTGACTGATTCGGCAAACTGTCCCCATCGGGCCTGACTCTCCCTTAAGGCGTCTTGGACACGATTACGCTCAGTGACATCAGTGGCAATGACGCCAAGGGCAGAGAGACGACCGGACGTATCAGTCACGGGGAATTTCACGACAATGCTGGTATGAGATCCGTCCTTCTGTTGCATGACCTCCTCAAACTCCTGTCCTCGTCCCTCGCCGAATACCTGTCGATCATGCAATTCCAACTGATCGGCCTGCGCAGGTGGAAACAGTTCGCGATCCGTCTTGCCTAAGGCCATACCAGGAGCCAGGTGGAAGACTTCCTCGAATCGTCGGTTGGTATACAGATAGCGACCGTCATGATCCTTCAAACATGTCACATTCGGAGCATTGTCGAAGAACTGACGAAACCGCGCTTCACTTCGACGCAACGCCTCGGTTCGCTCGTCTACCTGCCGCTCTAACGTCGCATTCAGATCGGCCAGAGCTTCTTCGGCTCGCTTGCGGTCGGTGATGTCGTTCCCGACCGTGACGAGGCACAGCGTTCCGTTAAGCTCAGCCAGGTCTGAAGACACCAGGATATGGCGCACATCCCCAGTTTTTGTCTTGAAGTTCATTTCGACATTGCGAACCGGCCTGTGAGTCTTCAACCGCTTGATGAACTGTGCCCGATCTTCTTCGCTCGGCCAGATACCCAGCATCAAGGTGGTACTTCCGATCACGTCCTTGCGCGAGAACCCGAACAGCTGCAAACACGCATCGTTGACCTCGATGCAACGACCCGTTGTCGCTTCCGTGATGCCGATCGGATGCGGGCTCGCTCGGAAGGCGATGGCGAATCGTTCCTCGCTTTCTCGCAATGCCTGTTCAGCCTGTTTCCGCTCAGTGATATCAGAAAACACCACAAGGATCGCCGGCTTACCGTCCCACATGATCCGTCCGGTCTCGACTTGAACCGGAATCGTCGTCCCATCCATCCGCACGTACACCCGTTCTGCGCTATGGACAGATACACCGCCCCCGAGTAATCGTTTGACACTTTCACGAACCTCGTGATGATAGTCAGGGTGGATGAATTCAAACGTCGGTCGGTCGAGAATCTCTTGCGGGCCCTGTGCTCCCATCAGAAGAGCACCGGTTCGATTCACGTAGACTGTTCGCCCTTCACAGAACACAAAGACACCCGATGGAGAAAGCTCGACTAACGCTCGGTATCGTTCCTCACTCTCTCGTATCGTCTCCTCCATTCGTTTGCGATCGGTCACGTCGCTATGGGATCCAAGGAGGTGCATCCTCCGGCCATCGGCTTCTGTTGCAAAGGAAGCACGTGCCTCGATCCAGCGATACGTGCCATCCTTGTGCCGAAGGCGAAACTCCTGTCGATAGTCCCCATCGGGCGAGGTTTGATACTGTCGGGCATAGGCGATGGCACCTTCGCGATCCTCTGGATGCAGAAGGGTCGTCCACGTCTCAAATGCATCCGGAAGCTCTGTCCCGCCATAGCCCAACTGTCGTTTCCACTCCTCAGAAAGAACTACTTGGTCCGTTTCAGTGTTCCAGCTCCACAACCCCGTACCTGATGCCCGAAGCGCTTGTGTGAGTCGCTTCCGAGAAAGTTTGAGCTCCTCCTCAACTCGCTGACGGTCCGTGATATCAAGCACACTGCTCGACAATGAAACGGGACGATCGTCGACACTTCGAGAGACTGTTCCACGGCAGTGGACCGCCCGAATTGTCCGATCAGGACGGATGATGCGACATTCCACGTCGTAGGTTGTGCCGCCCTTCAGTGCAGTCTCGATCGCACTCTGCACACACGCACGATCCAGTGGGTGCAGTGAGGTGACAAATGTGTCATAGCTAACGGCCATCTGCCCTGGCTCGTAGCCGAAGATCCGGAATTGCTCCTCTGACCAGTGCACCGTTCCGCTGTCGAGATCCCAGTCCCAGCTACCCAGGTGGGCATGCGCTTGGGCTTCCATGAGCTGGCGCTGCTGTTGTTGGAGTTGTAGTTCAGAATGCCGTCGCTGGAGCTCGGCGCCTGCCCGCGAAGCGAACACAGCCATGAGCGATCGCAGTCGATCCGTATTACGCAATGGTTTGGTATCCATGAGGACGAGAAGCCCAATGACTGTCCCACCCTTCTGCTTGAGCGGTACACCGCAATACCCTTCGACGCCTAGCTGACCCAACCGCTCAAACAGTGGGAACACGGTTCGAACATCCCGCTCAAAACAAGAGAAGGGTTGGCTAAGTGTTGTCTCACATGGGGTATTCATCAAGGGATATTCGAAGTTGTCGACGAGGCTGCCACCGGCAGAGACAGCAATCGTACGTATTTTCCTAACGGGACAGTGTTGGACCTCCCCGACAACCGCGTACTGCACTCCCAACACGGAGCTCAAATGGCGCACTAAGGTTGGGAAGAAATCCTCGCCGGTCTCCGTTGCGGTACCGGTGACAATGACACGAAGCATGTCGGACCGCTCACGCAAGTCTTGCAACTCATCGTCGAGCTCTCGCTTATGGTCACGGAAGGTCTGATCGCGATCCGTCAGCTCACGTGTGAGGTCCGCAACCTGCTTTCTCAACAAATCCAGTTCGCGAAGGTGACTGGTAGGACTCATGGTGAGGCTCCATGCCAGGTGACATTGATAGTCCCCTAAGGGCCAGTTCGGTCCACGTGGCTGACCACGTTATGACACCCTAGGTGATCGCGCCATATCCGCTTGAGAAGCGATCTACCTTCCACCAAGGCTATTGGTTCCTAATAAACACACCAAGCGGATGCTAGTGTCCTACGACAATTGGTGAAAGTCTAGATCCAAATGGCCTACGTTTTGAGGGAACGACTAGGTAAGAACCGCACAGATCAGTGGAGCCGGAGGCAGAATATGAATCCGTACAACCTCTGGAGTGTGACCATATAACACCTCGGATTAATTGAAATAAGCAGATGGTTCTTTTGGCAGATCAAGGAGAATTCTAGTCCCGCGGTGAGGCTCAGACCGTACGGCAAATACCCCGCCGGCTTTGTGAGCTCGTGCCGCCATATTTTCCAAACCATGGCCGATGCCCTGAACCGACTTGGGGTTGAATCCGATACCATTATCCACCACCGTCATACGAACTGATCCGAGGAGCTGACGCAATGACACGGTAATGCGCGTGGCATGGCTATGGCGGAGCGCGTTACTCAACGCTTCCCGCACGACATTGATGAGATGGAATGCTGATTCGGTTGAGAGATGCGGGCCAACCGCGTTATCAATCCGCACTCGGCATCGAATCGACGACGCGTCACACATCGTCTGGACCAGAGTTCGCAAATCCGCGACAAAATCACCACCCCGCACAACGCGAGGCTTCAGGCCAGAAATGAAATTGCGGATATTTTCTATGACGTGATTGAGTTGCCCAATGGCTTGCTCCAATGTTCCCATCAGGCAATCAGCAGCCAACGCAGGCTGCCGATTCACCATCGACCTACACGCCTCCAACCCAAGCCCAGCCGCATAGACCGATTGAAGCACATCATCGTGGAGATCCTGACTGATCCGCTCCCGGTCCTGTAGTGCGGCATTCAGATCTTGCTCCTGTTGAAGCAACATTTCCTCCATCCGTTTCCGCTCCGTGATGTCCGTCGACGAGCCAAGCACCATGCGGAACCGCCCGTGGTCATCAACAATCGGACGCTTGATGGTCTGCAACCAGCGTGTCTTTCCAGACCAGTCCGTGAACTTTTCCTCAGGAATAAAGCATTCCTGCAGGGATGCCATCACTTGGAGATCCTTCTCGCGAGAAAACTCCACTTCATCCCAGTGGGGATTAAAATCGGCGTCTGTCTGCCCAATCAGATCGTCCACCGTTGTGCCGTAACACTCGGCAACCGCTTTGTTGGCCATCGTAAAACGCCCTTCACGATCCTTGGCGAAGATAAAATTCGGCGAGCCGTCGATAACCTGTCGCAACAAGGCATGGGATCGACGCAACTCATCCTCTGCCCGCATCCGATCTGTGACATCATCCGCAACCGTTACCCTGCAAGGTCTCCCCTTTAACTCGATGACCTCCGACGACAAAAGGAAACGGCGCACATCACCGTTTCTGGCACAGAGACTCACTTCCAAGTTACGAACCGAGCCAGCTCGTTTCAATCGATCGCGAAAACGGATTTGTGCCTCCGCCACCCCCCAGACCTCGATGTCCCAGATGAGCTGGCCTTGGATTTCTTCCTTGCGATAGCCCAATAGCTGACAGGCCGCATCATTCACCTCCACCAGCTGACCGGTTTCGAGCTCACTGATGAGAATGAGATGGGGGCTGGCTTCGAACGCCTTGGCAAATCGCTCTTCACTCACTCGCAAGGCTTCTTCCGCCTTCTTACGCTCCGTGACATCGGAGATGAGTACGATCATGGCGGGGGTGCCGTCCCATACGATCCTGGCAGCCTCCATTTGAACAGGAATCGGAGTTCCATCCGTTTTCAGAAAGATTCGTTCTGCACTATGAACTGACACGCTTCCAGCGAGCACTTGGTGGGCATTGTCACGGACGTCACGGTGATAGTCTGGGTGGAGAAAATCGAACATCGTTCGACCGAGCAGTGCTGAAGGATCCGGCGCCCCCAGAAGAAGGGCACCTCTGTGGTTGACATACGCGGTCTGCTCTTCACGGAACACAAAGACTCCGGAAGGCGATAGGTCGACCAACGTTCGGTACCGGTCTTCACTTTCTCGTACGGCTTGCTCCATGCGTTTACGATCCGTGATGTCCATATGCGAACCAAGGAAACGGATCCGGCGACCGTCAGCTTCCGTCACCAACGCGGCTCGAGACTCAATCCATCGATAGGTTCCATCTTTGTGCCTCAACCGATATTCCTGCCGATACTCTTCATGATGTTCGCGCACCGAGTCCCGTAAGTAGCCTATGACGCGAGCACGATCCTCCGGGTGCAACAGACCTTCCCATGTCTCAAATGAGTCCGTAAGCTCCGTCTTCTCGTACCCGAGCTGACGCTTCCATTCCTCCGACAGCACGATTTCGCTGGTATGGGTGTTCCAGTCCCACAGTCCAATACCCGATGCTTGAAGTGCTTGCCGGAGTTTTTCCTGTGAGGAACGTAACATCGCCTCTGAACGGGCCCGCTCGGTGATGTCCTGAACAGACCCAGACATACGACAGGGCTTACCCCCGTCATCACGCAAAACCTCAGCGCAGGAATGAATGGTCCGTACTTCGCCGTTCGGACGAACGATCCGATACTCGACATCGTATGACACTCGTCCACTCAAAGCATGATTGATAGAATCAATGATCCGATCTCGATCTTCCTGGAAAACCGCCGTCATAAGCCCATCAAATGTTAGAAGGTCCACCCCAGGCTCGCGACCGAATATCCGGTATAATTCAGACGAACACCGAACGGCTCCACCCTCGATTTCCCACTCCCAGCTACCTAGATGAGCCAATGCCTGAGCCACACGGAGGTGACGAGTGCGTTCATGCAACACACTGTCTCGCTCAGCCAATTCATGTACGAGATGAGCCACTTGCGTACGCAAGACATCGACAAGAGAACCGGTCGTGTTCATGTGAAACTCTATGTCCTAACGAATGGGAGCAACCAATCCACCCTGAGGTGGCGTAGGAGGGGAGGCGAACAGCACACCCTCATGGCATATCGCGCACTCACGTTGCGGCCAGATCCAAATGGCCCGTAGTGTCCTACGATCGGGAGATGAAAGTCTAGGCCTGAATGGTCCAATGTCGTCAGAATTGTCCCTGTGATGGCACGACCTCAAATACCACGATTACCCAGAGCAGGGTCAGATCAGCTTATCCGCGCTACACCTGTGTACATTGAGGACGACCGTCACTCCGTGGAGAAGGAACCATCGCTTCGACGCGGTGGGTTGCCATTGGCGGAAAGATTCGGCTGTCTCAGACGATCAAGACGAAACTCACCTTAATGGGGAGGCTTGATGATGAAACAGCCTATGAAGGCGGTATGCACACGTCGATAGGGCACAACCAGACCAGGAGGTGTAAGACCAAGGGGAGTCACCCCCGGATTTGCGGGAGACACCGAGACCCAAATGGACGCGGTGATGAACCCTGTATGGTGCCGAAGGCGGGACTTGAACCCGCACGGCTTGCGCCACACGCCCCTCAAACGTGCGTGTCTGCCATTCCACCACTTCGGCACTCAGCAGGATATTACAACGAAGCCTGCCATCATGTTCTTGAGTTGCTCGACACCACGACGACAACATCCGTCATAGGTTTTCGCTCACCCTGGCCCGCTCGCAGCGTCCGTATCACAAACTCTGCGTTGAAACCCTCAAGTCAGCATATGAGGGGAAAAGAGTGTGCATTATAGAAGTAGCCCAAAATTCTTGTCAATGAACGAATCGTCCGGTAAAATTGCCCGACCATTCACATCCGCGCTGCGCTTGCATGATACAGACTGAACAACGAGGCCTTGCCTCTACCGTTGCCGCATTTTTCGATGTCGATAATACGATCTTGCCCGGCGAAGCAAGTGAATTGCGATTTTTCCGCTGGCTGTGGCGTCGCGGGATCGTCGGCTGGCCAGAAGCTCGAGACAGCATTGCATGGCTCTTGCGGCATGTTCCTCCTGTGTCGTTCCATCCCCTCCGCCAGCGGAAGCTGTACTTGGCGGGGAAGCCTTCACAAGTGATTGAACCGTTAGGTGAAGAATTTTGTCGGGAAGAACTCTGCCCTCGCGTTTCGGCCGTCGCCATGCGCAAGCTCGATGAGCACCGCCGCGCAGGTCATGCCATCATTTTCGTGACGGGGTCGCTCGACTTTCTGATCGCTCCCGTTGCCGACGCACTTCGAGCAGATCGGTGTTTTGCCAGTCAGTTGGAGCAACAGCAGGGTCTGTATACCGGTTTGCTTGTGCCTCCACTCCCGTACGGAGTGGGAAAGCGTCAACTGATCGATCGGCTGACCCACGAATTCACATTGGATCTATCTCAATGCTATGCGTATGGAGATAGTCCGGGAGATGTTGACCTCCTCCGTGCTGTAGGACACCCAACAGTGGTCAATCCGATTCGGGGAATGGATGCGATTGCCCGTCGTCATAACTGGCCCGTTGTCAAGTGGCCATGAGTCTATGCCGATGACCAGAGGAGCCCCTTCTTCGGCAAATCACCACGTCCCATCATGAGTTAGCCCACACGTCGTTCATGCGCATCACCGAGATCTTCCATAGCGTTCAAGGGGAATCCACTTTTGCTGGATTACCCTGCGTGTTTGTTCGACTCACCGGCTGTCCTCTTCGCTGCAGTTGGTGCGATACAGAGTATGCTTTCTTTGGAGGAACAGAACAATCCGTTGAGGACATTCTCGAGAGG
The DNA here is from genome assembly GCF_054902215.1 of Nitrospira sp. CMX1. Classification (NCBI taxonomy): domain Bacteria; kingdom Pseudomonadati; phylum Nitrospirota; class Nitrospiria; order Nitrospirales; family Nitrospiraceae; genus Nitrospira; species Nitrospira sp. CMX1. Next base: position 40,323 of record NZ_JBUBKD010000013.1, read on the forward strand.
GTCCGGTCGTATGGGTGTTCGTTGGTCGAGGTGACGGGAGGCGAACCCCTGGCACAAGCGGAGACGCCCACTCTATTGCATCACTTGTGTCAAGACGGCTTCACGGTCCTCCTTGAAACGAGTGGCGCGATTGATACCAGTTCCATCGATCCAGCTGTTCACATCATTCTGGATGTGAAATGCCCTGGAAGCGGGATGACCGACCGTATGCACTGGCCCAATGTGGAACGGCTCAGACCGCGAGATGAAGCAAAGTTCGTCATCAAAAATCGCGTCGACTATGAATGGGCAAAGGACGTTCTCCAGCAATTCCATTTGAGCGATCGCTGTCCAGTCCTCTTTAGTCCGGTGTTCGGGACACTTGATCCTCGCCAGTTGGCTGAATGGCTGCTGGAAGACCGCCTCGTCGCTCGTCTTCAACTCCAACTGCATAAACATATTTGGGCACCCGATGCGCGAGGCGTGTGAGAAATCCCGTTGACCATCGGACCATCAGACGTGGTGCGACTATCAAGGCACACGGATTGCCAGTGGCTCATCGTTCATATTCACACAAGGAGTATCCAATGGACATCATGCGGATTCACGCCAAACAAGGACGCGTCGACACCGACCGTACAGAAGCGCTCGTCATCCTGCTGTGTGAAGACGAAACTCTTTCGACACCCGACGAAACTTTGTTGGATCGAGCCCTTGGTGGAGCACTTCGAGAGCTTCGGCGATCGCGTGAATTCGAAGGGAAGGCTCATGAGGTCATGCTGCTTCACACCCATGGAAAGCTTCCTGCAAAGCGTCTGATTTTAGCCGGTCTTGGGAAACACCATCAGCTCGGCTTGGATCAGATTCGCCAAGCCATGGGGTATGCCGTCAAACGGGTTCGCCAGGCAAAGGCAGGCTCCTTCACGGTCGCGCTGCCGAGCGTTACACCACGCGGGGCTTCCATGTGCGACCTGTCACAGACCCTCACCGAAGGAGCCATCTTAGGAAGCTATCAGTTCACGGCCTATCGCAGTGAGGCTCCCGCAGGCAAGGGCGTGACTGCCATGACCATTCTGGTCTCGCAGAAAAACCTGGTGAGCTCCAGTTCTGAGGGCATTCGCCGTGGTATCGCAACGGCCGAAGCCACTGTCTTCGTTCGTGATCTCTGTAACCATCCTTCCAATGTGATGACCCCGACGAAGATTGCTAGCGAGGCAAAGGCCGTGGCGAAGGACACCGGGATCAGCCTCAAAATCCTGGAACAGAAGGAGATGGAACGGCTTGGGATGGGTGCGTTGCTTGGCGTTGCGAAAGGCAGCTATGAACCACCCAAGTTCATTATTCTCCAGTACCACGGAGCCAAGAAGAAAGCCGATCCCCCGGTCGTCCTCGTCGGGAAAACCATCACCTTCGATACCGGAGGGATCTCCCTCAAACCAGCGGAAAACATGGAGCAAATGAAAGCCGATATGACCGGAGGGGCAGAGGTCTTAGCCACCGTACGAGCTGCGGCCAGACTAAAATTACCCCTCAACCTCGTCGGCATCCTTCCGGTGGCAGAAAATATGCCCGGTGGTCGTGCCATGCGTCCCGGTGACGTGGTCACCACACTCTCAGGAAGAACTGTGGAAGTCCAAAACACCGATGCCGAGGGGCGGTTGATTCTGTCGGACGGTCTGGCCTATGCCACCCGTTTTAAACCAGCCGCGCTCATCGACATCGCCACACTGACAGGAGCTTGCGTTGTCGCCCTAGGACAATTCGCAATCGGCATGTTTGGCACCGATACGAAGTTGAAGGAGGCGATCACAAGCGCCGGTCTCCGAGCCGGGGAGCGGGTATGGGAAATGCCCTTGTGGGAGGAATATTTCGAGCAACTACGAAGTGATGTGGCCGATATGCGAAATATCGGTGGGCGTGGAGGCGGCATGATCACCGCCGCCCTGTTTCTGAGCAAGTTCGTGGGCGACTATCCTTGGGTGCACCTCGATATTGCCAGTACCGATTGGAGCGAGCGGGAACGCGCGTATATTCCTAAAGGCCCAACTGGTATCGGGACAAGGCTGTTGATTCAGTTCCTGATCACTCGTTCGCTGAAGCAAGAGAGCACGCAAGCATGACAATGACTCATGGCCAGGTCGGGCAACTTTTTATGATAGGGTTCGACGGTACGACTGTATCGGCTGATCTTGCGTCGTTCATCAAAGAATATCAGCCCGGTGGTGTCATCCTATTTGCAAGAAACCTGGAATCGGCCGAGCAAATCGTCGACTTGACGAATGCACTTCAACGCTGCAGTCCGCATTCGCCTCTCCTGATTTCCATTGATCAAGAAGGCGGACGTGTCTCACGGTTGCCGAAAGAATTTACGATTTTTCCACCATGTGATGTCCTGGGACAGTGCCACTCCTCAGAACTGGCCTATGCCGCTGCTGCAACGACCGCAAAAGAATTGGCGGCCGTCGGGATCAACATGAATATGTCCCCGGTGTTGGATGTCAATAGTAATCCTTCAAACCCGGTCATCGGCGACCGAGCGTTCGGTACAACTCCCACTCTGGTGTCTGAATTGGGAGTCGCCACGGTGGGTGGCCTCCAAGACAATCGCGTGGTCGCCTGTGGGAAACACTTTCCAGGACATGGCGATACCACGTCGGACTCACATAAAGAATTACCCGTCGTGACCGCCTCTCGCGATCGTCTCGAGCGCATTGAGTTTCCCCCGTTCCGTCGAGCGATTGCCGGCGGCGTCTCGACGATGATGACAGCCCATGTTCAGTATCAGGCGTTGGATGAGCAACGGCCAGCGACCTTGTCCCCGGCCATCATCTCAAAATTGCTTCGCCAAGAGTTGTACTACGACGGAGTCGTGCTGACCGATGACCTCGAAATGCATGCGATCATCGATCACTATGGTATAGGAGACGCGGCTGTTCTGGCCATCCAGGCAGGTTGCGACATGCCGCTGATCTGCAGGGATCGGAATCGAGTGGTCACCGCCATGCACGCCGTCAGTAAGGCTGTCGCCAACACGGATATCTCTTCCCAACGGTTGGCTCAGTCTCTTGCCCGCATCCGCCGTCTAAAGGACCGGTACCTCCTTCCCTATCGACCCGTCACAATCTCTGACGCGAGATTGGCGGTCGGCTGCCGGAGCCATCGAGCGCTCTTGCGCTCCATTCATCACACTCGAGAACGGGCCATGAAAACTGAGGCATGAGACTTTTTGACGATTTGTTCTCTTTGTAAGACGACCTATGGATTGCCCCTTCAAGTGGGCGGTCTCTGGCTCCGAAGGTGCCACTGAAAGGTAGTCTTGCTCCGTTCTCACGTCTTGTGGCATCATGAGCATTTCTGGGAGGGCCTTATGGCCTCATTGCTCGAGTACGTCGGATCGGTTCATATTTTTCTTGGGCCCTACCGCGGCAATCCAATCGCCTTGTATTTGCGACGAACAGAATCTGGATGCCAGATCGGACCCAAAGTGTACCCCTGGAATGATGTAACAGGTGTTGGCGAAACACCGAACAAAGCCGCAGCTGATTTCGAAGAAAAATGGAAAACCAAGGGCTTAACGGCAGATATGTATTCCGGTCCCTCCTGGGAAGGAGGAATTAAGCCGGAAAAACCGGCCCCACCAAAACCTGCTGCACCTCCAAGAGCCGCGACTCCTCCACCCCCTGCTACTCAAGCAGGAACCGCTTCCACTCCACCTACGCCAGTTGTTACGAACCAGGCTACGCCTGGAGCAGCTTCAACCCAGACTGAGGCCTCTCCTGCCGCAGTTCCTGCATCGACGACATCGCCCTCCACATAGCTCAGGTCAGGATTTACCGCCCGTCTCGTCGGGACCCTCAACAATTCTGGGTATCTCCCCTGGAGAGCTTGCTATGCTTCATGCCATAGCCGACGTAGACGACAATGCCCACAGCAGTCCACACTATAAAGCGGATCCACGTGGCCCACGGCAGCCCGGCCATGAGGTAGAGACAGGCTACAATGCTGAGGAGCGGCACAAGGGGCATGAACGGAAGACGAAATGGGCGAGGTTGATAGGGCTTTGTGTATCGCAACAGCATGACCCCGAAACTGACCAAGACGAACGCAAAAAATGTTCCGATGTTGGTCATATCGGCCGCATCCCCGATCTGGAAGAACGCCGAAAGAATTGCCACGGCGACACCAGTGAGAATGGTCGCACGATGCGGCGTCCCAAATCGTCCATGAACCGTGGATAGGCGTGGACTCAGTAGTTGATCCCGTGACATGGCAAAGAAGACTCGGATTTGCCCTAGCATCATAACCACCAGTACGCTGGTGATTCCAGCAACAGCTCCAATTGCGACGATCGCGGCACCCCACTTGAACCCGACCAGCGTGAGCGCTTCAGCGACTGGTGCATGAATGTCGATTTGGCCTACCGGGACCAGCCCCGTCAGTACGGTCGCGACGGAAATATACAGAACCGTACATACACTCAACGATCCGAGGATCCCGAACGGAACATCTCGCTGAGGATTTTTCGCCTCCTCTGCAGCCGTAGAGACAGCATCAAACCCAATATAGGCAAAGAAGATGATGGCCGCAGCGGCTCGGACTCCCTCGAACCCGTTTGGCATGAACGGTGTCCAATTGTCGCTGTTCACAGCGGGGGCCCCAACAGCGATAAAGAAGAGAATCACTACTAGTTTCAGGAGCACAATCATACCGGCAGCTCTTGCACTTTCCTTAATCCCAATTACGAGGATCGTGGTGACGAGCAAGACGATGATGGCGGCGGGGAAATTCGCAATGCTCCCTTCGGGTCCACCAGCCCACTGCGGGGGACTGGTGGCCCAGTAGGGCAGTTCAAGACCTGCAAGCTTGAGTAATTTATTGAAGTACCCCGACCACCCGATCGCGACGGCAACGCAGGCGACGCCATACTCGAGGATCAGGTTCCAGCCGGTGAGCCAGGCGAGAAACTCTCCCAACGTGGCGTAGGAAAAGGTATAGGCAGACCCTGCCACCGGAATCATGGCCGAGAACTCGGCATAACAGAGGGCTGCCAGCGCACAGGTGACACCGGAAAGGACGAAGGAAAGAACAATCCCAGGCCCCGCCCCCGGTCGATGAGCATCACCCACAATGGCAGTCCCGACCAAGACAAAGATCCCGGTTCCTATAATCGCGCCAATTCCCAGCGCCGTCAGGTCCCACGCTGTCAGTGTTTTCTTGAGGCGATGCTCCGGCTGCTCGGCATCGGACAGAATTTGATCAATGGGTTTCGTCCGAAAGAAGGGATTGCTCACAGCGAGTCTCCGGCCTCAGACGCGAAGCTTTGGCACGAAGAGATCACCGGCAAAACGCCCGTTTGAACCGCAAGAGCATACCGGAGGACTACCGACCAAGAATGGTTCGGCCTTTCTGAACCGTCCCGAAAGCTCATGCCCGGGTCCGCCGCGCGGCACGTAACAGAGCCTCAAAGAGCCGACGGTGAGCCATGTGTCGGTCGAATAGAAACTCAGGATGCCATTGAATGGCAAGTAGAAATCGATGGCTAGGGGACTCAATGGCCTCAACAATGCCATCGGGAGCCACCGCACTGGCTATGAGTGATGGAGCAACGGCTTTCACGGACTGATGATGGGAACTGTTCACCATCAGGGTTTCTTTTCCAACAATCTGCTTCAGGAGGCTCTTCGGTAACACGGTCACCGCATGTGAGACAGAGACCGCTTTCGTCTTTTGCCGATGATCCATCGCCTCTGGAACCTGGGCAGGGATATCCTGAAAGAGACTGCCTCCGCATGCCACGTTCACAGCCTGCATCCCTCCGCAAATCCCCAAAAGCGGAAGGTCCCGTCGCCTAGCCTGCCGCACCATTTCCAACTCGAAGCCCGCACGCCTCTCACTGACCAATGGAAATTTGTAGCGCTGCTTTTCTCCGTACAGACGCGGCGGAAGATCAGGGCCGCTGCCGGTAAGGAGAAGTCCATCAATGCCGTCAAGAAGTCGCCGTCGATCAGCTGCTGCAGCCACTAAGGGTAGGATTAAAGGAACGCCACCGAGCTCTTCGATGGCCCGAATGTACCGAGCTCTCAGGAAATAGGTGGGCTCAGCTCCCCCCATATCTTTCCTGTCACCGGCATTGAAGTCAGGGGTCACGCCGATGACAGGCTTCCTCATTACTGCACAGGTTCTGGTATTGGGGCAGGGGCGGGAGAGAGCCCCTCGTTTTCAGCTGCCACGCCTAGGAAACGAACTGGGCGATCGCCGCTGAGATGCTCGGGAGTAATGACATAGGTTCCATACACACTGGGCACCCAAATGTTCTTCGCCGTTGACTCACTAAATCCTGAAAAGACATAGGCCAAGCCACCGACAATTCCTCCACCGATGGCAAAGGCCGCTTTGAACGGGAAATACAAGATAGTGGCGGCGGCGGAAGCAGCACCCATACCGGCTCCCGAGGCCGTCCCCTGCAGAGAATCAGTTGATGTAGATTGGCTCCAAGCCGGTGCCACAAGCATTGCCCCGTATGTAACGACAACCAACACAATCACCATCGGAAGTCTCACGTGTGACCCCTCCTTTCTCTTCAACAGCTCAAACGGACGCCCTACAATCAGTCCAATCATACACGAATACTGTCATGCGTTATAACAAATTCGATGCTGAATGCAACCCCCTGTGTGGAGTCACATCAGAGATACAACAAAGGAAGAACGCATAGTCAGGGAGTGAGGCCCAGTTCATCCAAGATGTAGAAGATAAGATGCTCAGGGTGCTCACTGATCGCTTGATCCAATTCGACCATCAATCCCTCAGCGGGAATCCTCTGATTATTCTGGGCCAGTCCAGACAACAGCTGGAGATCCAATTTCTTCCGACACACGGCTTGGACAAAGATCTCACCGCTGCGTTCTTGATAGTCGGCCCGTTCTTGAGGCTCCATAGTCGCGAAAATCTTCGCGAGTCGATCAGTCAACTGAATCCTTCGCTCGATAGCTGAGAGGTGACTACTGCTGACCTCCACGGCAACCTGAATACCGGCCTTCCAACTCCGCTTCTTCACATTAAACAGACAGGCCAGCACATCCGGTTTTCCTTCAACCGGCTCCGGGCCAAAGAAGAAGCTCACTCGATAGACGGCGATATCGTGGGCAGGTGCGGTCATCATCGATCGCCATTGTACCATGATGCATGGAGGAACGGTCTGATTGACGCCCTTCCACCCCGACGATATGATGCAACTGTTATGAGCCAAACTGCCCATCACACACGAATCCGTGCGATTCAAGATGCGCTTCTTGATCAGGAGACCGTTGAGGGATGGCTGTTCTATGATTTTCGTGGTTCAGACCCCTTGGCCTATCGGGTGCTGCTCCTTGATTCCTCCCACCATGTCACTCGCCGTTGGTACTACTGGATCCCCAGGACCGGCGACCCGGTGAAACTCCTTCATCGGATCGAGCCGCATGTACTGGATGACTTGCCTGGCTACTCCCATCTCTATGTCTCGTGGGAACAGCAACGGACCGCCTTGGACTCCCTCTTACGAGATCGACGATGCATTGCCATGCAGTACTCGTCCCTCAATGCTGTTCCCTATCTTTCCAGAGTTGATGCCGGCACGATTGAGCTCATTCGAAGCTTTGGAGTGGATGTTGTGACCTCCGCCGATCTTGTCCAACAATTTGAGGCTGTCTGGACGGAGGAACAGCTGGAATCGCATCGGTATGCCGTCACTACCCTCAGACGCATTGTCGATGAGGCCTTCACCCATATAGCCTCATGCCTCACACATCAACGTCCTTTAACTGAGTATGCTCTGCAACAATTCATCCTCGCCCGTATTCACGATACCGGCATGACAACCTCCAGTGCGCCAATCGCGGCCGTCAATGCCCATAGTTCAGATCCCCACTACTCACCAAGTGACTCTGCCTCATCTCCGATTACACGGGACAGTCTCGTCTTGATCGATCTTTGGGCGAAACAAATAGCACCTGGCTCCGTCTATGGCGACATCACCTGGACTGGATATACAGAAAAACAGGTGCCGTCAAAGCATCGCCTGATTTTTGAGCATGTCCGAGCAGGACGCGATGCGGCCGTGTCGTTTGTCCAGACTCAGCTAGCTACAGGACGATTTCCCTGTGGGTGGGAAGTCGACGATGTCTGCCGGAACAAAATCCATGAAGCAGGATATGGCGACTTCTTCATTCATCGTACAGGCCATTCGATCGGCGAGGAGGTTCATGGCAACGGAGCCAACATTGACAACCTTGAAACGCATGATGGACGTCGGATCCTTCCCCACACCTGCTTTTCAATAGAGCCGGGAATCTATCTCCCTGGCGAGTTCGGCATTCGGAGCGAGCTCGATGTGTATGTAACTGACCAAGAAGCCATCGTGCATGGCCTGCCCCTTCAAACCGAAGTTGTTCCCCTTCTCTAATATAAGGAGGCCGTTCGTGGCTTGGCCTTTTCTTGACAGCCCATCAAAGAGGCAGCTAGAGTCTTTCGGTAACGTTTCGTTCTACGCTCAACGCGAGGTCATCTGTGTTTGGTACCATGGGGTTTTCTGAGCTCATCATCATTCTTGTGATCGTGTTCATCATATTTGGAGCCGGACGCTTACCGCAAATTGGCGAGGGGGTCGGCAAAGCGTTAAGAGGGTTCAAGAAGGAAGTGAACGATGTTCCCCAACCCGGTGCTGATCAGCCTCCTCAGGAAACCTCCCTCCAACAACCAGCTCAGATTGCCCCCACAAATCCAGTCGTTACGCCCACGGCAACTTCGCCGACACCAACCAAAGTGAATGCCCCCTATGCCCCTGGACCAGAGTTGACCCCTGGAACCACAGCCTCGTTTCTTTACAGTGCAAATACTCAAGCCTCTCCCACCTCGATCGCTCCTTCTCAGCCAGCCGGGTCGTCACAGACCAGTCAGGTCATTTCTATGGAAGAGCGGGCAGCGAATCCAGCTCCAATGTCTCGAGCGTCGTACCCACCTCTGCCAACAGGAGCTCAGACGAAACCTGCGACCAAACGTCCTTCCGCTATCGTCAATCAGGAGGCAGTTGCCCGGGTGCAGGCACAACAAGCCGCGCTCAAGACGAAGGCTTCACCCTCAACCGTGGGAGTATCGCCAAATGATCTACAGAGTTTTGGGGAGGGTCTGGGAGAGGTTGTACGAACATTCAGGCAGACCGTGACCGATATCCGAAGCAATGTCGACCCCCAGCTGCGGACCATCCAAGCTGAGGTAGATGCCGCCCAAAAAGAAATTCAGCAGTCCATCGAAGCAGCAAAAGAGCTTCCGCCAGGGGAAGACGGGTCCCCGAAACCGAGCTGAATCTAACACGTACTACTCGCCTGTTTTGAAACTCTGCTTTTGGGTAAAGCAATTGAATGCCAGACCAATCAGCTTGAAGCCGACACTGGCTTCTCCATTTGATTTCTTGAACCTGGAAAATTCTGTAGGAAGGATACAGCCGTCCGGAAGCAGTCAAGATCTGACTGTCCGGTACATATCACCACACGATTTCAGGAAGGGGATCGACTTCGATTTAATGCTTCGACAAGACTAACCAGATCTTCCTGTATCTTCTCCTCTAAATCCATGAACTGAATGCCCATGCCGGGAAAGAGAAGGTATCGTTCCGGCTTGTGGCGAGCCCAGGCAACTTTTGCCTTAGCTCTAATTTTCTCCGTTGGTCGATCTGGAAGTGCAAACTCAACCGTAAGCTCGGTACCAGGGCTTAGAGGGGCACCACTCTCAATAAAGAGCCCGCCCCCACCGATTCCTCCCGTCAGGCTATCGAATTGCTTTCCTTGTGGAGTAGTGTAACGTACCTTCAACGCGAGCGGGGCTCGTGGTTGTGCGCGGCAATGGGCAAACCGCGCATCCTCACTACTAGCCAATACTCGTTCGATAAGCGAGCCCCACGACACATTGCCAAGCAACTGACCTGATGTGTCATACACGTGTATTGTTTCTTGTTGAGCATCAACGAGTAACGACTTACCACGATGACCTGGAGTAGAAACAACGGCAAACTTCATATAGAGACGATGTTGCCCTTCTGGCTCTGCTTGTACAGGGCTTTAGGCAGCCTGGCTTGTCACCTGGGTTACTTTCACAACCTCATGAATTCGATCACGTACGCCCGCATCTACTTCTGTAAATCGCACCCCCATTCCTGGACTGAAGGTATATTGATCAGCTTTCGGGCATACCCACGCCACGGTCCCTTTGGCCGGAAGCCATTGGTCGGGCTTTTGAGGAAGTGAGAATTCCAGTGCCAATTTAGTTCCAACGGGGAGAGGGCTGTGGCTCTCAATAAATAGCCCACCGCCGCCGATGCCACCGGCGCGACTCTCGAATTGCTGACCTTCTGGTGTGTTGTAACGTACTAGAAATGTAAGGGAAATCCTAGGTTCTACCCGAACTTCTTTCTGAACTGCGCCCTTGCGATACGCTAGAACTTGATCGACCACAACGTCCCATGACAAGCTCCCAATGACATCCCCGTTTCCTCCCCACAATGTCACCATTTCCCGTTCCACATCCATTTGAAGCACTTTGCCTTTATGACGAAGGCTTGACAGGATAGAATACTTCACATGTTCTCCCTTCACTGGATCACACGTGGTAAGTATAGCGCGGTGTTTTTACTTGTCGAGGAAGGAGAGGGGCTTGGGATAGAAACCGGGATCGCACGAGTCAGCCGGAAAAGACCTCATTGAGCCCTAAGTATACGACCAGTCTTTTCCGGCTATATAAATATGCAAATTTATCAATGCCCTACGCGGTCTTTGCGTCTTGTTCCTGCTCAAAGATACGCATCGGCGGGTTCTTACCCACGATAGCATCTTCGGTAATTACCACTTCCATGATGTCTTTCTGAGAGGGGGCATCATACATCACGTCCAACATCACCTCCTCCAGAATTGCCCGGAGACCTCGGGCCCCAGTCCGTTGAGCATAGGCTTTTCGTGCAGCAGCCCCCAAGGCCCCTTCAGTAAATCGGAGCTTGACCTTCTCGAACGACAGCAACTTCTCATATTGCTTCGTGAGGGCATTGCGCGGCTCGGTCAGAATACGAATGAGAGCACGCTCATCCAACTCCTCCAAGGTAGCCACGACGGGAAGCCGGCCAACAAATTCTGGAATCAGGCCGTACTTCAGGAAGTCCTCAGGTTGGACTTTGGCCAGCAGGTCACCCAATCGCACGTCACACTTCCCACGGATTTCAGCGCCGAAACCCATGGACTTTCGATTCAGGCGCTGCTCGATGATCTGCTCTAAACCAACAAACGCTCCACCGCAGATGAACAAGATATTGCTCGTGTTTACTTGGATAAACTCCTGATGCGGGTGTTTTCTCCCGCCTTGTGGCGGAACATTCGCAATCGTGCCCTCGATCAGCTTCAGCAACGCCTGCTGCACACCTTCACCGGAGACGTCGCGAGTGATCGAAGGGCTGTCACTTTTTCGACTAATCTTATCGATCTCATCAATGTACACAATTCCACGTTCGGCCCGCTCCACGTCATAATCAGCGGCCTGTAAAAGTTTCAGAATGATGTTCTCGACGTCTTCCCCTACATAGCCAGCCTCAGTGAGGGTCGTGGCATCCGCAAGTGTAAATGGGACATCGAGATACTTGGCCAAGGTCTGGGCCAACAGGGTTTTCCCCGTTCCGGTTGGACCCACCATGAGAATGTTGCCTTTCTGAAGTTCAATGTCATCTACCCCTTTTTCCTTTGAAGAGATGCGCTTGTAATGGTTGTGCACAGCCACTGACAGAATGCGCTTAGCCCGCTCTTGCCCAATGACATACTGATCCAGATGATGTTTGATTTCAGCGGGCTTTTTCAGTTTCGACGAAATTTCTTCCTTCGCCTCTTCCCAATCCTCGGCAATAATGTCATTGCAGAGGTTGACACATTCATCACAGATATAGACCGTCGGCCCGGCAATCAGCTTCCGGACCTCATCACGGCTCTTGCCACAAAACGAACACCGCAAGTGTCGGTCCATCTTTTCCTGCTTGGCCATGTGCCCTCCTGTATTACTTGCCTTTTGCCCCGTCCCCAGACTCACCCACCTTCAGAAACTTGGGTGGTCGCGTAATGACCTCATCAATGAGGCCATATCGTTTTGCTTCTTCACCTGACATGAAATAATCGCGCTCGGTGTCATGAGCGATCTTCTCGATCGGTTGTCCCGTATGTTTCGCCATAATCTCGTTCAGCCGTTCACGAATCTTCAAGATTTCTCGAGCGTGAATATCGATCTCTGTCGCTTGCCCTTGGAAGCCACCAAGTGGTTGATGGATCATCACCCGAGCATTGGGTAACGCAAACCGCTTCCCTTTTGTTCCGGCGGTCAATAACAACGCTCCCATACTAGCGGCTTGACCGAGGCATATGGTGTTAATCGGAGGCTTCACGTATTGCATAGTATCGTAAATGCCTAGGCCAGCAGTTACGCTTCCACCCGGTGAATTTACATAGAGGTTGATGTCCTTCTCAGGATCCTCTGCCTCAAGAAACAATAGTTGTGCGATGACCAGATTGGCAAACACATCATCAATAGGGGCTCCGAGGAAAATGATACGGTCCTTGAGGAGACGAGAGTAGATGTCATAAGCGCGTTCGCCTCGATTAGTTTGCTCGACTACGATCGGAACCAACATGTCGTTCGCTTCCTTTCCTCAAAGAGTTTCGGCGCGAAACACACGGCATGATCGAACGCCGATCTATCCCTGAATGACTGCTTGACGATAGACAAGATCCAGCGCTTTGTCGGCCAAGATCCTCGCACGCAATTCCTCAATGGAATCTTGACCGCCTGCCTGGATCATTTTCACAAGATCGGCCAGCGGCACACGAAGTTCCTTGGCCAATCGAGCGACCTCGTTGTTTAGATCCTCCTGACTCACGGACAAGCTCTCCTTCTCAGCGATGGCTTCGAGGATCAGTCCCGCTTTGACACGGCGATGTGCTTCTTCACGGTGTGTTTCGCGGATCGTCTTCACTTCCTCCGCATGCGGTGTGGGAAGGGCGTCAGTGACTTTACCACGCTGTTGTGTTTGTAGTTGCTGCCGTACGATCGTGGTTAACTCTCGTTCAACGAGTGTGTCGGGGAGATCAAAATGATGGGTCTCAATGAGGCGTTTGAGAAGAGTGTCCTTGTAGGATTCCTCGATATCTTTCTTGAGCGCCTTTTCCATTTCACCACGTAACTTTTCTCGTAAGTCATGGAGCGAAGCATATGGTCCACAATCTTTCGCGAACTCATCATCAAGGGCTGGAAGCGTCTTACGTTTGACTCCTTTGATGGCTAAGCGAAATTGAACCACCTTTCCCGCGACTCGGTGATCCGGATGGCTTACAGGGTAGGTTTGAGGGATGTCCACTACATCCCCTTCTTGTCTCCCAACAAGGTGAGCATCTATTTCAATCCCCAGCAAGGCGGCCTTCGAGCCCACACGATGCAGTTGGCCTTCTTTCTTCGTCCCTTCAAGAGCCACACCGTCCAGGAATCCTTCCAGATCAACGATGGCATAATCTCCATCGGCCAAAGCTGTACCAGTTGGGGCGGCATCCAAGCGGGCCTGTTGTTCTCTGAATACCTCGAGCGCGCGGTCCACTTGTTCTTCGGCAACTGTACGCTTATCGGCTTGCAGAGACATAGGACTCGGGGCCTTATAGTCACGAAGCTCGATAGTGGGTTTGATTTCGACCGTCGCCGTAAACGTAAACGGGGAATCTTTTCTGATCTTGACGCGATCTAGGGAAGGTATCTCTACCACAACCGGATGGATCCCAGCTTCTTTGATCGCCCGATCATAAAAGTCTGGAACCAGTTTTCGAATGACATCTTCTTCAACCGTCTTGGCATACCGCTTTTCTAAGATTGCCAATGGAGCTTTCCCCGGCCGAAACCCGGGCACATGTACCTGACGGTTCAGTTCCACATATGCTCGCGAAAATTGCTGAGTGACCTCTGCAGCTGGCACCTCTATTTTCAAAGCACGTTTCATCGGCCCTAACTCAGTGACTTCCATCTTCATCGTCAAAATCTGGCTCCAATCCAAGAAGGAGATTCGGAATGAGTGGTGCGAGAGGGGGGACTTGAACCCCCACGGTTACCCACGAGATCCTAAGTCTCGCGCGTCTGCCAGTTCCGCCACTCTCGCCCAGTGGAGGACGCCGCGGAGCTGTTTCTGTTTAGTAACCAAGACAGCCTAAACACGCGATGTTGTATAGCGTTGTACCGTCGGACCCATGCAAGTGTCAACCCATACGACCGAGGGTATTCCATACCTAGTATGAATGGCCCGATTCGGTAATTATGATACCCTATCAATTATCTTCCCCTTATCTAGGGTGCACTCAATCGCGCGTTGCATATTCATCTATACTAATGGCGCGTCCCCACCGAATGACCCTCCGACTAAGAAGGTCGTTGCCTAACGGCACCTTCGTTTGCCTTGCTGCTGCTGGATACGCATGCTAAGATGCTCCCCTTTGCACTTCTCGATGCGGAGAGGTGCGAGAGTGGACGAATCGACATGCTTGGAAAGCATGCGTCTCGGCAACGGGACCGTGGGTTCGAATCCCACCCTCTCCGCCATACAACACCTCGTGTGTACTGACCGCTCCTTACCGTGTTAGGCCATCAGTGAGCGACCGGGCACACCTCGAGCGTGGGATGTTTTAGTGGATTCAGATTTGAGAAACAGGGGCTGGGCCCTGTGCAATAGAACCCTGTGAACCCCGCTAGGTCCGGAAGGAAGCAACGGTAAGCAGTCAGTTCTGTGTGCCGCAGGATCACCTGGCCCCACTTCTTCTGTATGTGTCAGAGCAAGTCCTCTAGGTTTCTTGGGATTCACAGTGCTTACAGTATAGTCAGATCACTTGTAGTAGGAGCATAAGTATCAGGTGGATTACCAGGTCTCCGCGCGAAAATATAGACCCGGCACATTTGACGATGTGATCGGACAGCCGCATGTTGTTCAGACGCTCATGAACGCGGTCTCCACCAAGCGGGTGGCGCATGCCTACCTATTTTCCGGTACACGAGGCGTCGGGAAAACGACTGTGGCCCGAATCTTTGCGAAAGCCCTTAATTGTGGGCAAGGGCCCACCAGTCACCCCTGCGACATCTGTGATAACTGCCGTGAAATCGCGTTAGGAAGTTCGGTGGATGTCATCGAGATCGACGGCGCGTCCAACACCAGCGTGGACGATGTGCGAGAGATCCGCGAGAACGTGAAGTTCGCCCCGTTTCGTGGCCAGTTTCGGGTCTATATTATCGATGAAGTTCATATGCTCTCCAATTCCGCCTTCAATGCCCTGTTGAAGACACTCGAAGAGCCCCCGGCTCACGCGGTGTTCATTTTTGCAACAACAGAGATCCACAAAATTCCCGTGACCATTCTCTCCCGATGCCAACACTACAACTTCCGCCGCATTGCCAGATCCGAAATCGTTCAACGACTTCGACACGTCGCAGCCCAAGACCAGTTGACACTGGAAGAACGAAGCTTCATGGCCCTGGCCAGAGCCAGCGAAGGGAGTATGCGCGATGCCCTGAGCTTGCTCGATCAAGCAATTGCATACAGCGGAAAGGCCATCAGTCACGTGGATCTCGAACTGCTATTGGGAGCCGTCCCGCAAGAGCTGGTACAGAGCCTCATGAGAGCCATTCTGACTCAAGACAGCCCTGCAGCTCTTGCCAGCTTGGCCAGCCTGCTCGATAGAGGACATGACTTGCGGGCCTTCTGTGCAGACGTCGTGGAACACATTCGCAACCTGCTCGTGGCAGCAGTCGTTCCCACCACGACCGAACTCAGGAGTTTGATCGAAACTTCGGAAGAAGATCTCACTCAGCTTTCGTCGGATGCCAAGACGGTGACGCCGGAACAACTCCAGGAACTACTGGCCATCTTCATTCAGGCAGAGGATTCATTAAGACTTAGCACTCACCCCCGCTTTGTGATGGAGACAGCTGCAGTGCGAGCTACCCGACTGCTGCGCACGCGCCCGACTGATTCGCTTGCTCCACAACAGACCTCCCCGTCATTGAGTCCTAAACCGTTGAGTGAATCAGAAAGACCCAAAAGCACACTGGCCACTTCACCGACCCGGAAGCCGACCAGCCAGCCTCCTCCTGTGTTTAAGGAAGGAAAGATTGAGCAACCGGGCCCCTCCCCTGATCCTTCCCCGAAACCGATCATCGATTCAGCAGCTGCCACCCGAGCCACCGTGTCCGCTCCGGTTTCTTCTCAACTACCAACCTTGCAATGGGAATTAGTCCAAGAAGAGATTGCTGCATCGTTTCCAAACATTGCCCCGTTCCTCGAGGCCGGTCGGTTAGTTGGATTAGAAGGCGACGTTGTCACAATCGGTTTTGCCAAGCAGGCTACAGTGGCCAGGGCTCGCCTTGAAAAAGAAGAGAATACCAGGGTGATCTCACAGTTATGTGAGCGGCAACTGGGACAACCCATCCGTGTCCGCATCATCGAGTTGACGGAGACGCACCCCCAAGGGCCGACGATGGCCCAAGCACGGGCAGCCAAGGAACAAGAACATCGAGCGGCATTGTTTGAACAGGCAAAAACGAATCCGACCGTGAAGCAAGCGCTCGAGATATTCGGCGTAGAGTTAGCAGAGGTCCGTACCATCGCCCAACAGGAGGCAAGCGAATGAAGAATCCCTTCGGCAATATGAACAACATCCTCAAACAAGCTCAAGCCATGCAAGAGCAGATGGCCAAAATCCAAGAGCAGGCGGCGTCCAAAACCACCAGTGGAACCGCCGGTGGTGGGATCGTCACCGTCACAGCAAATGGGGCCATGCAGGTTGTCAGCGTGGCAATCGACCCGGAGGTCGTCAAGAGCGGCGATGTCGACATGCTCCAGGATCTGGTCGTGGCCGCCACGAACGAGGCCCTGCGCAAAGCCAAAGAATTGATGGAAGGCGAGATGAAAGCATTGACGGGTGGGATGAAGATCCCAGGTCTGTTCTAGCGATGGCCGTCGATCAGCAGGGCCTCTTAGCACGACTCATCAAAGAACTGGTTCGCCTCCCAGGGATCGGGCACAAGAGCGCGCAACGACTGGCCTTTCATCTCATGAAGATGGAGCGGGAGGATGCCTTACGACTCGCCGATGCCATCCGAGCGGTCAAAGATGGGTTGGCGTTTTGTAGCCAATGCCGAAATATCGCGGAGGGGGAGTTGTGCGAGTTTTGCCGTGACCCGAAACGCGATCGCAGCAAGATTTTCGTGGTGGAGGAACCCAGTACCCTCTATGCCGTGGAACGGGCAGGGGCCTATCGTGGACTCTATCATGTCTTATTAGGTGCGCTCTCTCCGCTGGATGGTGTTGGCCCCGGAGACATCAGAGCCGAAGAACTCATCGATCGGGTCAAGCTTGGTGGGATCGAAGAGGTCATCCTGGCAACGAACCCTACCATTGAAGGAGAGGCCACAGCGATTTATCTCACCCGAATGCTCAAGCCGTTCGGCGTCCGCGTATCCCGTATCGCCTATGGCATTCCGGTGGGCATGGATATTGAGTACGCAGACGAAGTAACCTTGCTGAAATCAATCGAAGGGCGCCGAGACTTATAGCCATTGGATACCTAACCAACGCGCGTTGACCCCTTCTCATCGAGGTTGCTATAGTTTCTGCATTCATCAATCATCCCACAGCGAGTCCTTGTCATGAAAACACCTCCTTCCAAGAAACAGCCTGCTTCGGCCGCGAATCGAGAGACTGCATCCGCAAGCCCAAAGTACTCCGACATCCGTCAGGACCTTGAGCGCCAACGAGCCGCGATCCTCAGTGAGACGGGTGAGGTGCTGACACACCGCGAGAACCCTGAAGCATTTCCTGATGTCAGCGATCAAGCCTCTGCCGAGGTCGATCAGGGTTTCTCCATGCGCATTCTCGACCGGGAACGGAAGCTCTTGAAGAAGATCGACGAGGCGCTCGAGCGGATGACGACCGAGACCTATGGGATTTGCGAAGGGTGCGGTGGAGAGATTCCGTACAAGCGGCTCAAAGCCCGCCCGGTCACTACCTTTTGCATTGAGTGCAAGACTCTTCAGGAACAGGAAGAGCAAGCTCGAAGCTGAGCTCGGTGTATTCGCACTCCTCGGAGCAAACGACCAAGCCCTCCGACTTATCAAACCGCTTTCCAGCGGAAGCAACCCTAACGCTTCAAAACCTTGATCCGTTCTTTCGCATGCACGATCCGGTCGGCTTCCTCCGGAATGCCTTCGACAATCGCGACATAGGTTTCATATTCCGAAAGCGCACGTTTGGGATTTGTCGCCTCAGAAGCCTCTGCCAAGTTGTAGCGGGCCAGTGCATAATTGGGGCGCAGAACGATCGCTCGCTCGAACGAACTCAAACCGGCAACCTTGTCGCCAAGTTTGATCTGAGCCGTGCCCAGGTTATTCAGCACCTCCGGAACATTCGGCCTGAGCGCGAGTGACTGGAGCAACTCGGATTTCGCCTGTTCCACATGGCCCTTGACCAACAAGGCCACGCCGAGTTTATGCCGTGCTTCGGCCAGCCATACCTTGTTCGTGAACCCACTCCCAATGGCTCGCTGGTAGGCATCCACGGCAATGTCATAATTTTTCTCACCGCAATAGGCTAGCTGTGCCGTCTGGCCACGGGCGAATTGCTGTAACGAGGGGAACGGTTCCTTATCCTCGGTTCCCTGGCTTTCCATAGTCTGGCCTCCCGTACCCCCAGTCGGATGACGAAGTCGATCAAGAAATTCGCGTCGATAGGGAGAAAAGAGTCGAACATAGGGGTCGATGGTGAAGGAGGCCTGGAGCAGAATCGTATGGTCGCGTAACCCGGTCACGAGATATTGCGTGGTGCTTTTCTCATCGCCGGTTTCCAGAAGCGAGCTGCTCTCCATGTTCGTTTTCATTTCCAACTGAGCCACATTCAAATAGAATTCAAGGGAGGGCTTCAGTCGTGACAGCGTATCACGCAGGATAGGATAGGGGCCCAAGTCAAGCCCTCTAGGAAACGTAAAGAGCGCCCCAACCAACACACCATCCTCATCGAAAAAATAGGACTCATCGCCGTGCGAGGCACTGCGTTCCCCAGCAATGGTGAGTTCCTGACCACTCCCCCAGGTTTGCGGTGGCTGCGTCGCGGAGGGATGCTTGTTCAAGAAGTCGGCCTTTCGCTCACAGAGGGCCGTCGAGGCCAAGAGTACAAGATCGCTCTTGGAAGGAGGGAGCGGAGGCCGCACAGGCGCATCTGATCCTCCGCATCCCAGGGTGAACCCCACTGGCACAAGCAGGCCAACCAAGAACCAGTATCGGATCGCACTCATGAAGGGACGCATTGAGCGGAACCATACCACGATTGGGGCGGATTCGGACGAGGCGGAAACAAAAAGCCCGCTCTTCAAATGAAGAGCGGGCTTCAGCCGTACGCGATCAGATGACTCGATCTACCTACTGGCGTTGAGCATCCAGCATACTATCTTCAGCCGTATACCCGTGGAGATAGGGAGAGCTAGCACCAACCCGATAGATCGGACGATTGACCGCGTAATCAAAGGCATGCCCAATCGGATGCGCAATGAAGCCCAACCACCGAAGCGGATGGTCATTGACGGCCGATCCCGCAGCAGGGGAGGAGTAGACTAAGGCGGTGCTGTCCAAGATGTTATAAATACTCGTCGGGGGCGTATATTCCCGATCATTCATCCCGGCACTCTGTTGGTGTGTCGTGCTGCAACCGGTTGCCATCAACAGCAGCGTTAGGACTCCGATACCCATCACAGTTCCTCTCATAGCATAACCTCGCTTGTTTCGACGTCTAGTACTGGAATCTCGAATCAGACACGCCACAAAAGACAAACTGAAGTCTAGCCGACAACCCCGTTTCTGTCCAGGAATCGAGGGGTTTGCCAAGCAGAAGCCCGTTAGGGGAGTAAGGATGGATTGGAAGGAGCATGGTGGGCGATACAGGTATCGAACCTGTGGCCTCTTCCGTGTGAAGGAAGCGCTCTACCACTGAGCTAATCGCCCAACCTGACAAACGAGCCGAAAAGAGGGGAAACTCTAGCACTGTGCCTTGGGAGCAGTCAACGCGGGGGGACTCCCTTTTGAGTGATCAACCAACTCATTGAATTTCTCATTCCGCAAGAGTTCATCTGTTCGCCCTGAGCCTCTCGATAAACTCAGGGCAGGCTCGTTGAAGGGTAACGGAAGGTCGCCACCTTGCCAGAACAATCAATGCTGTATACAATACAGCATTCGCATTTTCATGGAGGAGCCAATGGCAGTAAGATTAAATATCACGATGGAGGAAGACATTTACGCGAGACTGAAGCAGGAAGTGCCGCCGAAGAAGATCAGCGCATTCATTTCCTCCGCAGTGCGAGCGAAACTTCATCCAGACAGGAAATCCCTTGATGAAGCCTATCGGGCCGCCCGAAAGGAACGTTGGCGGAGGGAACTAGAGAATGACTGGGAGACCACAGAGGGTGAAGGGTGGCCTAAGTGAAAAAGCTACCCCGTCGAGGGGACGTCTATTGGGTGGCATTAGATCCCGCGACCGGATCCGAAATCAAGAAGACCAGACCTGCCGTGATCGTGTCAAACAACTCGTGTAATACCTTCGGCTCTCGCGTAGTGGTGCTGCCGCTCACCAGCAACGTCGAGTCGTTGTATCCAGGAGAAGCCGAGGTCGTCGTCAACGGCAAGCCAGCTCGGGTCTTGGGTGACCAAATCCGATCATTGGACAAATCACGATTACGATCAAGAATCGACAGGTTGAGCCACGACGAGTTGATGGCGGTCGACGAGGCGATCCGTATCACGCTCGCCTTACAGCCTTAGGCCATCGAAATATTTTCTCAGAACCTGAAACGCCTGATCGCTAGTTCTTTCACAAATACGTCAGCCGCTCTATGCCACAGACCAATTAGCTGGCCCGCTATTGAAAGAGGCACATCGAAAATCGCGATCGGCCACAATGCACGATAGAAGATCCAATCACACGGACCACGCGGTTGATTACTCAGACATCCTGCCGACGGACGCCAAGTTTTGAGAAAAGGCGCAAGTCATGCTTCCACCCGTCAAAACCCTTTTGTCCCTCCGGTTGGACGAAGATGTCGTGGGTTGGGTTAAGCGGTAAGCCCACATTATTCAGACAGTTCGTTGCGAAATTGCTTAGCCGCGTCGTGAGACCGGCGCGCGGAGTCAGGAGGATCTGAGGCGTACTCGTGCAGTACATCGAGGATTCGAGGGGCGAGCCCGCTGGCCGCAGGTTCGTCGGAACAGCGGATCGGCAATTGCAGCAGAAGCGTTCATGAATAATGCGGGCTAGGAGCCGGGTATCAAACCAAGATCAACGCCGTGCTGCGATCCTATGTGCAGGCACATTCGGCCAAGAGGAAGGCGGAAACCAGTCGCAAGCAGCCTGGGCATACAAGGACTGACGCAATGTGACCGAGAGAATAACGCTGAAGACATGTGAAGAAGCAAAGGGTCAAAAGATAAAGGGTTAGGGAATGTCCTGGGCAAGACGGAAGCCAAGGTTGTCGCTCCGGTCGACGGTCGAGTACCCGTACCGGTATGGCGCACGGACTAACTTCGGTGAGTCGCTCCAGGAACCGCCACGAGCCACGCGCTCGCTCTTGCTTTTGTCATACCAACTCTCACACCACTCCTCCACATTTCCCGCCATGTCGTAACAGCCATAAGGACTGACCCCACTGGGGTAATTGTTGACCGGTGTCGTAGACCCACCACCAAATGAGGCTGTGACTGAAGAAAAGAATCCACGGACACAGTTACATTTATGTCTGTCGAACTCCTTGCCCCAAGGATAGTTACGCCCATCCTCACCTCGCGCCGCTTTCTCCCACTCCCGCTCGGTTGGAAGGCGCTTGCCAACCCATGTAGCATAGGCCTCGGCTTCGTAATAGCTGACAAGAACGACAGGATGATGCTGTTTCCTCGACGATTCGATGGCCTTCCAATCCCAATTCTCTGGGGCAGTGATTTTGTCCTTGGCCTTCCACTTCCACCCTTCTTTTGACCAGTACTTCCGATTTTTGTAACCTCCCGCCGAGATGAATGCTTTGTACTTCTCATTCGTTACCGGATACTTGTCGATCCAATAGTCATAGTCAATCATCACCTTACGAGTTCTCTCATCACCATACAAAAATAGCCCTTTGGGGACTTTCACCATATCCACTGGAGCGTTGCATGACGGTTGCTCAGGCGCCACAATGCTTCTTTGAATACGATTCCGTTGTGATATAGGGGTTAGTTCTTTGGGCTGTTCCAACCGGCGTGAGATCTTTTTTCCTATCAGGACCGATGGACCATTTTCTGCTTCCTCACCAACCACCAGCACTACCTTGTTTCGAATCTTCTGAGTCTTTTGCTGACCCTGAATCACTCCCTTCAGATGCTCAATTAACCGATCCATATCGCGATGAAAGTCGGGGTCAGAGCGAACGGCAATGCCATTTCTGTCCAACAGTTCTTGCAGGCTTCTTGGCATCCGTTCTGGATCAGGGATCGTGGCCCCTCGAACCAGCACTGGAATCAAAGGGATTTGCCGCTTCAATGCGGACTCGACTTCAATCCGCACGAGATCGCGTGGGTCATCCAATCTAGATTTTCCCTCACCGGCTTTGATTCCCATCCAGTCTGGGCCGATGATCGCCAGAAACACATCACACTTGGCCACCTGTTCATCCAAATGCTTCCAAAAGTTGATGCCCAAGGGAATGGAATCCACATCCTTGAACACAGCGGTTCGCCCAAACTGCTGGACCAGCCGATCATAGATGCGCCCGGTGGCGTCTGCACTGTCCTCTCGGCGATAGGAGATCAGGATCTTACTCATGGTCGAGTCACTCGTACTGACAACAGGCTCCTTGAGGCACCGGTCCACTTCACCGGCGCATTCTACCCGGTCGTCTGACAAAGGCAAGAAGCCTAGCGGATCCCCAGATTCCGTTCATGGTTCGACAGGCTCACCACGAACGGCCCTCTGGAACACAACACATATTCACAGTCGTTTGCCTTGACTTCACTCAAACACGATTCCTAGAATAACCGCCATTCACTGCAAGGAATGCTGATCATGAGAGATGATGTCGTCATCGTAGGTGGGGGTCTGGCTGGATCAGAAGCGGCATGGCAGGCGGCGAATCGCGGCGCCAAGGTGACGCTCTACGAGATGCGCCCGAAGGAGATGACGAAGGCGCACAAGACGGGTGGCTTGGCCGAACTCGTCTGCTCGAACTCGCTCGGCTCTTCCGATCCGCTAAACGCACCGGGCATCCTGAAAGAAGAGATGCGGCGGCTGAATTCGCTGATTATCTCCGCCGCTGAGCAAGCCAAAGTGCCGGCTGGATCGGCGCTGGCTGTTGATCGCGACCAGTTCTCTCAACACATCACTCGAGCCTTGGAAGGTCATCCGAACATCCGCATTCTCCACGAGGAAATTGAGGAGATCCCAACAGACTGCTTCTGCATTGTCGCGACAGGTCCGTTAACCTCGGACAAACTCTCTCAAGCCATCCGCGCGGCCACCAAGTCCCAGCATCTCTATTTTTATGACGCCATCTCGCCGATCGTCGATGCCGATTCCATCAACATGGAGATCGTCTTTCTGGCCTCTCGCTACGACAAGGGCGGGGATGATTATTTAAATTGCCCCATGACGGCAGAGCAGTACAATGCGTTCTACGATGCCTTGATGGCGGCTGAGAAGATCCAGCCAAAAGAATTTGAGAAGACACCCTATTTTGAGGCCTGTGTGCCGATTGAAGTGTTGGCCGAGCGTGGTCGACAGACGATGCAGTTCGGTCCTATGAAACCAGTCGGCCTCAAAGATCCCCGCACTGGGGTGGAACCAGCTGCGGTCGTGCAATTGCGGACTGAGAATATCCATCGCACCTGTTACAACCTGGTAGGGTTTCAAACCAAACTGACGTATCCGGAACAAAAACGTGTCTTCCGTATGATTCCCGGTCTCGAACAGGCAGAATTTCTCCGGTATGGCAGTTTGCATCGCAACACGTTTATCAATTCGCCTCAGTTGCTGATGAACACCTTGCAATTCAAAGCCCGCGCTTCCCTCTTCTTTGCCGGGCAGCTCGTCGGGGTGGAAGGCTATACGGAATCAGCGGCCATGGGGGGCTTCGCTGGTATCAACGCCGCGCGGGCCCTCACCGGACAGCCCTTGATTACACCACCTCCCACGACCGCACATGGCTGCCTCGTGTCCCATGTCGCCTCATCGGATCCTCGTCACTTTCAACCGATGAACACCAATTTCGGTCTGTTCCCACCCCTGTCCAATACGCCAAGGGACAAGGAGAAGAAGCGCCGTGCGCTGAGCCAGCGGGCCCTTGAGGATTTTGACGCATGGAAGACGCAATCAAGGCTTTCGTAATGTACCTCCAGGTCGAACGCAATGCGTCCCCTGAGACGATCCGCAACTATCGCTCAGACCTTCAGCAGCTGACTGGCTTCCTCAGAAGCACCAAGAAGGGCGCCTCGTCCATCCGCGTTGACTCGATCTCCAGCGACGAGATCCGTGCCCATCTCCACTCGTTGGACCGACAAGGCAAGAAAGCGGCGTCCCTGGCGAGAAAGCTGGCAAGCTTGCGCAGTTTCTTCCGCTTCCTCCTTCGTGAAGCACTCGTGAAAACAGATCCGACTGAGACGCTGAGGAGCCCGAGATTGCCCAAACACCTCCCTCGAGTACTCACCAAGGATGACGCGGCGGCTCTCATGACGTTCCCCTCGGAGCCATCGCCCCTCTCCCTCCGTGACCGTGCCCTACTGGAAACGATGTATTCGACCGGCGCGCGAGTGAGCGAGGTCGTGGGGATTAATCTCAATGACCTCGACGAAGCGGACGGCCTCGTCAGCTTGAAGGGGAAGGGCCGCAAGGAACGCTTGGTTCCGATCGGCGATGTGGCGCTGCAGGCCATCCGCGAGTATCGCACGTCCTTGAAGCCGACTCCTCGCAACCGTCATCCGTCGTCCCCGATGTTCTTGAATCATCGTGGTGGACGGCTGACCACCAGAAGCGTCGCTTACATGGTCGCCCGGTACTCCGGTCGTCTCGTCGGTGGCGCGGTCAGTCCCCATGCCCTCCGACATTCGTACGCGACACACCTTCTCGACGAAGGAGCCGACCTCCGATCGATCCAGGAACTACTCGGTCATGCTTCGCTGAGCACCACACAAAAATACACACATGTGGCAATAGACCAATTGCTCGCGGTCTACGACCGTGCCCATCCCCGAGCACACACGGCACGCCCCCCACATGGAAAGGACCACAAGTCATCATGAAAATCCGGTCGACGACCGTGCTTTGTGTCCGTCGTGACGGACGAGTCGCCATGGGCTGTGACGGCCAAGTCACCGTCGGCACCACGGTCATGAAACACAACGCGAAGAAGATTCGGCGCTTGCACCATGATCAGGTCCTGGCAGGATTTGCCGGTGCCACGGCGGACGCGTTCACACTGTTCGAAAAATTCGAGAGCAAATTGGAAGAATATCGTGGGAATCTCACGAGGGCAGCCGTTGAACTCGCGAAGGATTGGCGGACGGATCGCGTGCTTCGCCGCTTGGAAGCCCTCCTGGCCGTTGCCGGGCGTGAGCAGTCGTTTATCATTACCGGGACCGGTGACGTCGTCGAGCCGGAAGACGGGATTCTGGCGATTGGCTCGGGTGGCCCCTATGCTCTGGCAGCGGCCAGAGGATTGCTCCGCCATTCACAATTGGAAGCCCCGGTGATCGTGACTGAATCCCTGACTATCGCGGGATCCATTGATATCTATACAAACCAACAGATTCTTGTTGAAGAACTTCGAGGATAATCCACAATGATGAAGCCGCTCACGACGGAGCCTGTCGCGTTGAATCTCAACAATCTCACTCCCCGTCAGATTGTCGACGAACTGAACCGCTATGTCATCGGACAAAAGGATGCGAAGCGCATGGTCGCCATCGCCCTTCGCAACCGCTGGCGACGCCAACAACTGTCGCCCGACCTTCGCGATGAGGTCATGCCGAAGAACATCATCATGATCGGGCCGACCGGCGTAGGCAAAACGGAGATTGCCCGACGGCTGGCCAAGCTGGCCGAAGCGCCGTTCATCAAGGTCGAAGCGTCGAAGTTCACCGAAGTGGGCTATGTCGGGCGCGATGTGGAATCGATCATTCGCGACCTCACCGAGCTTGCTATTAACATGGTCAAGACCCAACGCCTGGCGTTCGTCCAACACAAGGCCGAACAACAGGCTGAGGAGCGCCTGCTCGACCTCCTCTTGCCTCCGCCCCCACCTCGGCCCGGATTTGTGGACAGCACAACCGAGACGGTCACACAACCTCATCCGGACTCTCATGAAACGACACGGTCGAAACTCCGTCTCCAGTTGCGCGAAGGCAAGATGGATGAACGAACCGTTGAAATGGAAGTCAAAGAGCGGGGAGTTCCGGTCGGCGTCATCTCCAATGTGGGTGGGCTGGATGACATCGAGAACAATCTTCGTGACATGCTGGGTGGCATGTTCCAAGGTAAAAAGAAGAAGCGACTTATGAAGGTGCCCGAAGCGCTGAAACATCTGACGCAGGAGGAAGCCCAGAAGTTGATCGATATGGACGACACCACGCGTGAAGCGATCAACAAGGTAGAACAGACCGGAATCGTCTTTCTGGACGAGATCGACAAGATCGCCGGTCGCGAGCGCACAGCAGGACCCGATGTGTCCCGAGAAGGTGTGCAACGAGATTTGCTGCCCATCGTAGAAGGCTGCACCGTCAACACGAAATATGGCCCGGTCGTGACGGACCACATTCTCTTCATCGCAGCCGGGGCCTTCCATGTGGCCAAACCGTCCGATCTCATTCCAGAGCTCCAAGGGCGCTTCCCAATCCGCGTTGAACTGAGCCCCCTATCCAAAGACGACTTCGTCCGCATTCTCACGGAACCAAAGGGAGCGTTGGTCCGGCAATATCAGGCTTTGATGGCCACGGAAGGACTGGCCATCGAGTTCGCCACGGACGGCTTGGAGGAAATTGCAGAGATCGCTGTCCAAGTGAATGAACGAACCGAGAACATCGGTGCCCGTCGCCTCTTCACCATCATGGAACGGTTGTTGGAAGAAATTTCTTTCGAGGGACCAGGCTGGCCGGACAAGCGGATCAACATCACCGCCACCTACGTCCGGGATCGATTGAAGGATATCGTCAAAGACCAAGATCTGAGCCGGTATATCTTGTAGGAGACCGTTCTGATCGACGGGAGAGGGGCATGAACAAACTCATCAAAAAAGCCGACGTCCTGATCGAAGCTCTTCCGTACATCCGGACGTTTCGTGGAAAAACCGTTGTTGTGAAGTACGGCGGCCACGCAATGACAGACGCATCACTCAAAGAGCGGTTTGCGCAAGATGTCGTCCTCCTGAAATATGTCGGTATCAACCCAGTCATCATTCATGGCGGCGGGCCACAAATCGACAAGATGCTCGATCGACTCGGCATTCAAGCGAAGTTCCGCCATGGTGTCCGGATCACCGACGCAGCCACGATGGAAATCGTGGAGATGGTCCTGGCCGGGAAAATCAACATGGAGCTGACCGACCTGATCACCCGGCATGGCGGCAGCGCGGTTGGGTTGAGCGGGAAGGACGGCGGCTTGATCCTCAGCAAGCCCTTGACGGCGAAGGCCTGGGCGGAAAGCCTCAATCGCGATGTCCATGGAGAAGACAGCGAAGGTGATTTCGGCTTGGTCGGTGACATCGAAAAGGTGGATCCGGGATTGTTACGCAATCTCCAGGAAGACCACTACATCCCGATCATCGCGCCCATCGGCACGGATCGTGAGGGCAATACCTACAACATCAACGCCGATCTCGTGGCCGGAGCGGTCGCCGGAGCCTTGCGGGCGGAAAAACTGCTGATGATGACCGATATCAAAGGCATTCGCGACGCCAACGGGCGCCACCTCTCCACCGTATCCCGTAAAGATGTGCAGCGCATGATGAAGAAAGGGACCATCACGGAAGGGATGATCCCAAAGGTACACGCCTGCTTGGATGCCTTGGGTGACGGGGTTGGGAAAGCCCACATTATTGATGGGCGTATTCCGCACGCCATTCTGCTTGAAATCTTCACGCGGAAGGGTATCGGCACCGAAATCGTGACCTAACCCTCCTGCAGCTGGAAACCAGTTCTGTGCCTATCGATCGGAATCAACTCAGAGAAGATCTTCAGGCCCTGGTGGGGGAACGCCATCCCATCACCTCACCGAACCGCTTACGACAGACGGAGGCCTACCTACACCGTCGCTTCTCGGAAGCAGGGCTAACCGTGACCACGCAACCCTTCCCTGCCTTGGGCGGCACCTCCCACAATGTGATCGGAACGGTGCTTCCGGAGAGAGGCCTATCACAATCTGTACCACCGCTGATCCTTGCTGCACATTTCGATACTGTTGAAGGATCTCCAGGCGCTGACGATAATGCCAGTGCACTCGTCGTGATGCTTCAGGTGGCACGTCAGGTAAGAGCCATGACGTTGGCCAGACCGATCCGTTTCATCGCGTTTAACTTAGAGGAAGAGAACCTGCTCGGTAGCCAGGCCTACACGTCTCTCTTACGGAACAATGGTGAATCCATCCATGGAGCGATCGTATTGGAATGTGTCGGCTATGCAAGCCATCAACCCAATTCACAGAAAATCCCTCCTGGTATCCCAATCGCGGTACCCACAACGGGCAATTTTCTGGCTGTCATCGGTAACGAACGCTCACACCATCTGACCGGCTCTGTTGTCCAGGCCATGAAGCCGCACCTTCCAATTGTTCCGCTGATCGTGCCGGGCAACGGAGAAAAGCTCCCAGACACGAGACGGAGCGACCACACCTCGTTCTGGGAGCAGGGATTCCCCGCTGTCATGCTGACTGATACTGCCAACTTCCGAAACCCCCATTACCATCGTTCGACCGACACGCTCGACACGTTGAGTCTCGACTTCATTGCTGCCGTCGCCAATGGCCTCAAGGCCACCGTCATTGAGTTAGCTAGTCGACCATCTACATAGCTTTGGAGCATTTGATTTCGATAGACTGCCGGCTGCTTGTGTGGTTGAAGGGTTATTCGATACCCGCCATGGGACAAGACATCTATGAAAAAACCAGTATCTGGTTCAGCTCGACGTATAATCACCGATGTATTCACCCACCTCGATTACAAGCGCCTGGAGTCCGTCTATTGCTACGAAGGCGGCAATGAGTTCTGGCGCGCCAAGCGGGAACCCTGCCGAAAGTTAGGGACACTGGTAGCCGAAGCTCTCGTCAAGAAGTTACCTCGTGGCGGCCGAAGCCTCTACATAGGAGCCGGCGTGGCGGAACTTCCGGTGCTGATTGCAGAATCCATCGATCGTGAACGATACGTTGAACCCTATAACCTTAGACGATCAGAGGTCACGATTCTCAACCGCGCTTGTCGCGACCTGCCGGTGCGCTTCCTTGCTCGCGATGCCTCCTCGGCACAAGGGCGTTTCGACCATCTCTGGATGGTCAGCGTCCTCAACGATCCCGAACGATTTCCGCATCTCTCCCCCCTGTCCTATGGCCAAGCAGATCCGGTGACATTCAATCCTATTGAGTTTCAGAAGGAACGGCGGATTGTGCAGACGATCGTCAATCGATGTCTGCCGAAATTGACAATCCCCGGTCTGGTGACAACGTCAACGGAAGAAGCGGTGTGGATTGCAGACTGGTGCCACCGGCACCACGTTCCGTATCGTGTGGAACGAAGACGATATCCCACGGCACTCGTCGGCGATCCGATCTGTTTTATCAAGGTTGGGAAGAGGTAAAAGGGGAGAAGTAAGAAAGTCGACGATCGTGATCTATCAGAGTTCAAAACCGGTCTTCTTCGATGGATCGCCCATGTACTGCCTGGCATATCGCACATAGTTGCCCGCCGATTCCTTGATCCAGGCTAATTCCTTCTCGGTGACCGATCGCTTGACCTTTGCAGGTGACCCGAGGATGAGACTCTTCGGCGGCACGATCGTTCCTTCGACAACCAAGGCTCCGGCTCCCACTACCGAATCCTCGCCGATCACAGCGCCATCCATGATGATGGCTCCCATCCCCACCAGGACGCGATCATGGATCGTACAGCCGTGTAGAACGACGTTATGACCGATCGTGACGTCGCTGCCCATGATTAGGGGATGTGTATCATGTGTCACATGTAGCATGCAGAGGTCTTGCACATTTGTCCGTTTGCCGATCCTGATATAGTTTACATCGCCTCGTATCACGGCGTTGAACCACACGCTGCAGTCCTCGCCCATCACCACATCGCCGACCACCACAGCCGTTTCTTCTATAAAGCATGACTTGGGAATGGTCGGTTTGATGCCCTGAAAAGTTCGAATCATGAGGGGCACTCTAGGGGAATTGCTCGAGCTTCCGCAAGGGGCGCATTGACAGCCTTTTTGACCTTCCCGTAGACTGCCTGGCATGTCACAACCTCTGATTACTCCAACACGCGCGCGCTCCACGAAGACCGCCCGCGTCAATCGATCTGCAACAACCATCGGTTTCGTCAACCTCGGCTGCTCTAAGAATCAGGTCGACTCAGAAATTATGCTCGGGACATTGGTCACGGAAGGGTTTCAACTGACCGGCGATCCAACACAAGCCGACGTGGTCATCGTCAATACCTGCGGTTTCATCGAAGAGGCCAAACAAGAATCGATCAACACGATTCTCGAACATGGGCACCTTAAGAAGACCGGACGTTGTCGCGTGCTGATCGCTGCCGGCTGCCTAGCCCAACGGTATCAAGGAGACTTGTTGAAAGAGTTGCCGGAGTTGGACGGGGTCGTCGGCACCGGTGAATTCGGTAAGATCGCGGATATTTGCCGCGATCTATTGGTCCCCAAAAAACGACACAAGCGCCTCTGGATCAGTCAACCTCCCTATCTGTATGACGAACTGGCTCCCCGTCTCAGACTCGGCAAACAGCACAGCGCCTACGTCAAAATCGCCGAAGGCTGCAATCGCAACTGTACGTTCTGCGCGATCCCGTTGATGCGTGGGAAACAGCGCAGCCGACCGGTGGAATCTATCGTGGCAGAAGCACGCCGGCTTGCTGCCGAAGGAGTCAAGGAGATCAACCTCATCTCGCAAGACACCATGAACTATGGTGTCGATCTCGGTCTTCGCCAAGGCCTCGTGTCACTCCTTCGTGAATTGGTCAAAGTGGATGGCCTCCAATGGATCCGACCTTTTTATCTGTATCCCCAACAAGTCACGGATGAGTTGCTGGACCTCTATGCCGAGGAAGACAAGATTACCAAGTACATTGATATGCCGCTCCAGCACATTAATGATCGGATGCTTACCCGGATGCATCGCCTAGGAAATCGCACAACCATCGAATCACTCGTCGATCGTATCCGAACCCGTATCCCCGGAGTCACCTTCCGAACGGCGTTCATTGTCGGCTTCCCTGGAGAAACCGAGGCTGCGT
Source organism: Nitrospira sp. CMX1 (assembly GCF_054902215.1). NCBI lineage: Bacteria > Pseudomonadati > Nitrospirota > Nitrospiria > Nitrospirales > Nitrospiraceae > Nitrospira > Nitrospira sp. CMX1. The sequence goes on from NZ_JBUBKD010000013.1 coordinate 71,894, forward strand.
TCACCGAGCTGCGCACATATGTGGAACAGGCGGAGTTCGACCGAGTCGCAGTATTTGTGTATTCAGATGAGGACGATACCCCGGCAGCCGAGTTAGATGACAAAGTCGAGCAGGACGTGATGGAAGACCGTCGTAATATGATCCTCTCCGCCCAGGAAACGATTGCCGCTTCAAAAGGGAGGGCTAGAATCGGCTCGATCCTCGATGTGCTGATTGATGGGCGATCTGAAGAGACAGAGGGCGTTCTCGAAGGGCGTCATGAAGGGCTTGCTCCTGAAATAGACGGCGTCGTCTATGTCGACGAGGACTCAGCCGATGCCGGCGGCAAGACTTCGGAACCGGCACCTGGTGACTTCTGCAGAGTCGAGATCACCGACGCCGCGGGATTCGATCTCGTCGGACGCATCGTGACGACACCTGTCCACTGAAAACGGCATCTTGCCGCTCTTCATACACTGATCGTAACAACTCCGGAAGGAGTACACACCCATGACGTCACGGAAGAAGGACTCGATCGTGCTCCTGATCCGCTGTAAAGATCGCAAGGGCATCGTTGCACGCGTATCGGGATTCATTCACGATTTCGGCGGCAACATTCTCGACTCCGATCACCACACCGATGAGGATACCAACGATTTTCTCATGCGGATGGAATTTGCCACGGATGGACTTCAGATGCCCCCCAGCGATATTCCAGCCGCCTTTGATCCAATCGCGAAAGTCTATGAAATGCACTATGAGGTGTATCCGTCCAGCCAACGACCTCGTGTCGCCCTTCTGGTCTCGAAACAGGATCATTGTCTGGCCGACCTTCTCCAACGGCACCGTCGAGACGAGCTGCACATCGATATTCCCATCATCATTTCAAACCACGACACATGTGCAAGTTGGGCTGAGCTTTTTAACATCCCCTATGCCGTCTATCCCGTCACGAAGGAAACCAAACCCCGACAGGAACAACAGGTCGTCGCCTTGCTGAAAGAACATCGCATCGAGCTTGTGGTCATGGCGCGCTATATGCAGATTCTCAGCGCGGATTTTCTGGCACAGGTCGGCTGCCCCGTCATCAACATTCACCATTCCTTTCTTCCGGCCTTTATCGGAGCCAACCCCTACCGACAGGCCTACGACCGCGGCGTGAAGATCATTGGAGCGACTGCCCATTACGCAACCCAAGACCTGGATGAAGGGCCTATCATCGAACAAGATGTGATTCGTATGGGACACCGAGATACGGTGGAGGATCTCGTTCGGAAAGGGCGAGATCTTGAGGAAGTCGTGCTGGCAAGAGCGGTTCGTCGTCACATTGAGCGCCGGGTCTTAGTGTACGGGAGAAAAACCGTCGTCTTCGACTAAAAGACCTGAAGCCCCAGCAAGAGGGAGCAGGATGTTGCCTCCTCCTCCCTCTACCTTGGAACGAGTACAGTTCTTACACTTTGACGGATACGAACAAGGAACTCCCCTGCCGAGTAACCAGAAGCAGAACGTTGGATCCTTTCTTGAGATCTGCGGACACCTTTTCAAAATCTTTGACTGACTTGATCGGTCGCCGATTCATTTCTTGGATCACGTCACCCACAGAAAGACCGGCCCTCTCGGCGCCGCTGTCTGGATCAACCTTTGTCACCACCACGCCACTCGCTCCATGAAATCCAAGCTGTCTTGCCCGGTCCTGATCCAACTCCTCAACCACAAGACCCGACAGAGCATCGTCGGAACCTCCGTACTGCATCTTCGCGACCTTAGATTCGTCAGGCTGCTCACCCACCCTGACGGTCAACTCACGTTCATTTCCATCACGAATGACGTTGAGTGTCACCTTGACACCAACAGTGGTCCTGGTGACGAGTCGTTGTAAGGCGACCCCATCTTCCACCGGAGTCCCTTGATAGCTGACGATCACGTCCCCCTGCTTGAGGCCGGCCTGATCCGCAGGACTCCCTGCCTTCACATCGCTGATCAATGCCCCTTTCGCATCCTTGAGGCCAAATGACGCGGCCAGATCCTGGCTCAATCCCTGAAGCCCTATCCCCAGATATCCTCTGACAACCTTGCCAGACTTGATCAGGCTCTCATAAATCGGCTTGACCATCGTGGTCGACACAGCGAACCCCACGCCTTGATATCCTCCTGTCTGTGAAAAGATGGCCGTGTTGATGCCCACCAGCTCCCCCTTGGTATTCACCAGCGCACCGCCCGAGTTGCCAGGGTTAATGGCGGCGTCCGTCTGAATAAAATCCTCGTACTGAGTGATCCCCATTTGGCCGCGACCCACCGCGCTCACGATCCCAAGCGTCACGGTGGAATTGAGCCCAAAGGGGTTGCCGACCGCTAAGACATACTCACCGACTTGAAGATTTGACGCATCACCCCAAGTCACGGTCGGAAGATGGCCGGCATTGATCTTGATCACGGCAAGGTCACTTTTCGGATCCACTCCGACAATCTTGCCCTTAAATTCCCGTTTATCGGGAAGGGTAACGCTGACCTCTCGGGCCTGGGCAATCACATGATTATTCGTCACAATATAGCCATCCGACGAAATGATCACACCGGATCCTTGTCCTTTCCGAGGCGTTCGATGGTCAAACGGGGCCTCTGGTCGACGCCCACGAGGTCCAAATGGTTTCCCGAAGAATTCCTCCATTCGTTCTCGTAGCTCATCCGGAACGGGTGAGCCATCTGTCACATGCTCCGTTATGACCGTCGTAATGTTCACGACCGCCGGAGTGACTCGTTTGGCGACGTCTGTAAAGCCTGGCGCTGGCTGAACAGTGGCGGCAGGTACGACGCCCTGTGAGGGGGCATTGGATGCATGGGACAGGGTGAGTGAGTGGCCACCCCATATTAGGGCCCCGCTCACCAGTCCGATTCCAACAATAGAACCGATCGTACGATAGGGATGCGATGACATGATTCCCTCCTTTATCATGCTGCAGATCATGCTCTCGAGATTCTTCGAACTCATCACTGCGCGGACTGTTGTCCGGTATCAAGTACCAGATCTAACAATCGGTGATGAGAGGAAGATTAATCGAGGATTAAACGTGGCTAAGCTGGAAGAGTGACGAGCGGCAGCACGACCGTAAAGGTCGATCCTTGGCCGAGTTCACTCTTGACCTCGACCCGCCCCTTATGGAGATCTGCAATCCAGGCGCAAATGGCAAGCCCGAGCCCTGTTCCCTTCTTGGTGTGGGAACGGGCCACATCCGTGCGGTAGAACCGTTGGAAAATCTTCTTGTGGTCGGCCTCTGCAATGCCGATCCCATGGTCGGTGATGGAAAGTCTGGCTTCCTGTCCGTTCTTCAACAACGAGATCTCGACCTTGCCGCCAGGATTCGAATACTTCATCGCATTTTCAACGAGATTGAGCAGGAGCTCACGAAGCCGCAGGTCATCCCCTTGGACAATGACGGGCATGACGGTTCCCAGCACCACTTCGATCTGTCGTTCATGTCCCAGCAACTTCGCCTGGCGATGGACGTCTTCCACCAGCGCCTGCAGGACCACCGGCATAGACTCGACCTTCACCTCCCCCATATCGGCGCGCGAAAGAAACAGCAGTTCATCCACGATGCGGGTCATCCGATCAATCTCTTCGAGGTTGCTCTCCAACACCGCCTTGTAATCTTCAAGCGGACGAGACTTCCTCAAAACCAGATCTGTTTCGCCTTTCATCACGGTCAGCGGCGTTCTCAACTCATGCGACGCATCGCTGGTGAATTGGCGGATTTGGCGAAACGAGGCATCCAATCGGCCGATCATGTTGTTGAAGGTAGCCGCCAGACGCCCGATTTCATCGTGGGCCCCAGGTATACTGAGCCGCTGACTGAGATCTCCCGCGGCAATCCGCTGCGCAGCCAGAGTAATCCTATCGACCGGGCGAAGCGCCCGCCCTGCCAGAAACCAGCCTCCAGCAAGCGACACGGCCAGCGCAATCGGGATCGCCACCACAACCAGGACGAGGAATCGATGGAGTGTCTCTCCGACTGACTCCATCGACGTACCAACCTGCACGATATACAACAGATTGCTTCGGTACATGATCGGCATAGAAATCAACCGCAAGGGAGGCTCCTTCGGGTACTTGGCCGACTCATAAATACTCTCCCCGGCGAACGCGGCGTCGAGGGCCGTCCGGCTCAGTGGAACCTCGTGCTGTTTGATGTTCGGGGAGCGAATCGTAATGGTGCCGGAAGGACTGAAGATCTGGAAGAACTTATCGATTCGCGTCAGCTCCGGAAACTGAGAGAGGAGTACCTCTTCATCGATCAGAGGAAGAAATCCGTGCGTTTCGAGCAAGCGCACGGCCGTCGTCGCCGTATCTTCCAATGACTCATCGACGGTGTCGCGGAGATTTCGCGCCGTAATGGCGTAGAGAACCACGGAGAACACGATCAAGACCAGCGCGAGCACGGTCCCATACCAGAGTGTCAACCGGACACGTAGCGGCATCAGAGACCTCCTGACTGATGAAGGCGAACAAGAATCGCGGTGCTATCTCGGTACCGGACTGCCGCAATAGCGTCGTAGGTGGGGGACACCAGTGTCCGCATCTTGCTAGTCGGCCTTGAGCATGTATCCGCTTCCGCGGATCGTATGGATCAATTTCTTCGTCCGACCTCGGTCGATCTTGTTCCGGAGATAGTTCACATAGACATCGATGACGTTCGTAAAGGTGTCGAAGTCTTGATTCCATACGTGCTCAGAAATCATCGGTCTGGTGAGTACCCGACCGGTATGACGCATCAAGTATTCCAGCAAGGCATATTCTTTCAGAGTCAGCTCGATGCGTTGCCCTCCTCGTGTCACCTCACGCGTCGCCGGGTTGAGCAGCAAGTCATCGACTTGGAGCACTCCCGGACTTTCTGTTGCACCACGGCGCAGTAAGGCACGAACCCGCGCCAATAGCTCATCGATGGCAAATGGTTTCGTGAGATAGTCGTCGGCACCAGCATCCAGTCCTTTGACTCGCTGATCGATCTGCGATTGAGCGGACAGAATCAACACCGGCGTTTGAATCCGTTCACGACGAAGATTCTTGAGCACATCCAACCCCGACATACCCGGCAACATGACATCGACCACCAGGAGATCATAGTTGGTCGCCAATGCCATCTCTAACCCCTTCGCCCCGTCTTCGCAGAGATCGACGGCATAGCTTTCTTCTTCCAATGCCCGCTTAATAAAGCAGCCGACTTTGGTTTCGTCTTCGAGAACAAGCACCCGCATACCCACTCCCGTAAAGATTGATCAGGGGGTGATTATACCAAACGACGCACGATGAATCTCGGAACCCAAGAAAGCTGGGGGGAATTCCCTCTCACATGCGGCGACAGGCCCAGGATGAATCAGAGGGACAGCGACTTCAACCGCACCCTACTAGGTGGAGTCACCGGGGAAGGTCTGTTCCAGAGAGCTGATCATCGGTTTCCCATCGCGGATAGTGAAGAGGAGGGTTTCTTCGCCTTCTGCCTTGAATTCATGATTGGCTGGTCGAAGGGTTTCGGTCGACTTAAAGGATACCTTGGCGCTTCGCTCATCCGCAGCCAACGAGACTGATGTATTTGTGCGTGTGAAATCATTGTTGCTGGGGAAGGCGAATGCCATGGCCAATGTCTTGCGATAGTCATCCCGTGTCAACAAAGCCGTTTGCTGCTGTGGGCCTTGCTTCAGATGGATGGTGATCATCGCGTCATGCGAAATGTGACGGAGGACACCATCGACATCTTTTCGACGAACGGCGTCGTCGAGCGTTGCGAGAAGCCGGTCAATTCCTTCGCGTGTGAGGCGCACGTCCATCGTCCCGGAATTCGATTGGCGCTCCGTCAGGGACGCGGTTTGCTGAGGAGAAGGTGCCAAAAAGGTGGTTGGTAACCCCTGGCCGTTAAAGAGCACGTATCCACCTCCGGCCAGGAGGCTGATGGCCAGTGTGAGGACGAGGGCGGTTCCTTTAAAGGAACGCCCCGTGGATGGCTTCTCAGAATTCTGACTGGAGCTTCGACTTGTGGCGAGCATGGTCAACGCTCCGGACTCGATTGATCACTTCACAATAACGTGAATTCTTCAAAAAGCAACGAAAGAGCGAGGCTGTGCACGCTCGTGACGCTCGGAGAATGAGCCGAATAGTTCCGGAGGGTAAAGATGGACCTCACACCTGATTATTCAGCGCTCTTCATCGTCGCCATGACCTTTCTGAACAAGGAGCAGGTCAGTCGCTTGGAAATGTAGTGATCCCATGGTAGGCTGCGCGGTTAACACGATGACCCATAGGCCTAGCACGAGCGGCAGCAATCTGGACAATCACAAAATGGGATGGACGACTTCATGAACACTCCGACCTGGCTTCAACCGACGGACGACTTTGTGCATCGACACCTTGGGCCAACAAACGCAGATCTTCAAGAGATGCTGGCGACTTTAGGCCACCAGTCGCTCGAGACATTAGTCGACACGACGGTTCCGCCTGATATCCGTCTTCGACAAACTCTGGACCTTCCCGACGGCGAAGGCGAGCAAGCTGTTCTCGCACGACTGCAGGGGATCGCGGCCCAGAACAAGGTGTATCGGTCGCTGATTGGCATGGGATACTACGACTGTGTCACGCCCGGGGTCATTCAACGGAACATTCTTGAAAATCCAGCCTGGTATACGCAGTACACTCCGTATCAGGCCGAAATCTCACAAGGCCGCTTGGAGGCTCTTGTCACGTTTCAGACCATGGTCGGGGATTTGACCGGGCTCCCGCTGGCCAATGCATCCCTCTTGGATGAAGCGACGGCTGCCGCGGAGGCAATGGCGATGTGCTACGCGATCGCCCGCCATGCTGGTCAGGAACGCCATGAGTTCTTCGTCTCACGAGACTGCCATCCACAAACCCTCGCCGTGCTGCAAACAAGGGCTGAACCCCTAGGCATTATTCTCAAAACGGGAGTCCCATCGACCACTGATTGTACGCGCCCGGAACTGTGCGGCATCCTCCTGCAGTACCCTGCCACGGACGGTTATGTAGGTGATTTTAGTCAGTTGGTGACCCAGGCTCATGAAGCCGGGATTCTAGTCGTCGTGGCCACCGATCTCCTCGCACTCACGATCCTCCGTTCACCCGGAGAATTCGGCGCTGATATTGCCGTTGGCTCGACCCAACGGTTCGGCGTCCCAATCGGTTTCGGGGGACCTCATGCCGCGTTTCTGGCGACTAAAGAAGAATTCAAACGGCAGATACCTGGTCGACTCGTCGGTGTCTCCAAGGATGTCACCGGCAAGCCGGCCATTCGGCTCTCCCTTCAAACACGCGAGCAGCACATCCGACGAGAAAAAGCCACGAGTAACATCTGTACCGCCCAGGTCTTGCTGGCCGTCATGGCCGCCATGTTCGCGGTCTACCATGGGCCGGAAGGGTTGCGTCGCATCGCCGAACGGGTCCATGGCTTGACGCTCTTGCTCGCGGAGGGCCTGCGTCGCCTGGGCTTCGAGGTGTTGCCCAAGGTCTTTTTCGATACGATTCGAGTACCGATATCCAAGCCTCAAGTCGAGCAGATCGTCGCGAGGGCAGAGGCGCAAGGGATCAATTTCCGACAGTACGAAGACGGCTCCATCGGCCTGTCGCTCGACGAAGTCAGCTCCGAGCAGGAAGTCCTCCGCCTCCTGCAGATCTTCGTTGGCCATGACCAGTTGCCGTTCCGCCTTTCGGATCTTGTCTCTTCCATTAATCTCACATACCCCACTCCATTGATGAGGGTCAGTCCGTATCTCACGCATGAGGTGTTCCACCGCTATAACTCTGAACACGAAATGCTCCGCTATCTCTATCGACTGCAAGCGCGAGACCTCTCGCTGGTGCACTCGATGATCCCGCTGGGCTCCTGCACGATGAAACTCAATGCCACATCAGAAATGCTGCCGGTGACCTGGCCGGAGTTCGCCCGTCTCCATCCATTTGCCCCAGTTGACCAAACGCGTGGCTATCAAACCTTGTTTCGTCAACTGGAAGGCTGGTTGGCCGAGATTGCAGGATTCGCGGCTTTCTCGCTGCAACCGAACGCCGGATCTCAGGGCGAGTATTCCGGTTTGATGGTGATTCGGGCGTACCATCGGTCAAGGGGAGAGACCCATCGAGATGTCTGCTTGATTCCTGTTTCTGCTCACGGCACGAACCCCGCCAGCGCGGCGATGGTCGGCATGACGGTGGTGGTCGTCGCATGCGATCGGAACGGAAATGTGGATGTCGCTGATCTGGAAACCAAAGCGGCGCAATATCGAGACCGATTGGCGGCACTGATGCTGACCTATCCCTCCACCCACGGAGTGTTTGAGGCCAGCGTGCGGCGCATTTGCCAAATCGTCCATACCCACGGGGGACAGGTGTATATCGACGGAGCCAATATGAATGCCATGGTCGGCCTCTGCCGTCTGGGCGACATTGGAGCCGATGTATGCCACCTCAATCTCCATAAGACGTTTTGTATTCCCCATGGCGGCGGCGGGCCGGGCGTGGGACCCATCGGCGTCGCGCAGCATCTGGTGCCGTTTTTACCAGGGCACCCCGTGGTCAAGCTTGGTGGCCCACAGACCATCGGCCCCGTATCGGCAGCACCGTTCGGCAGCCCAGGTATTCTTCCTATCTCCTGGACCTATATCGCCATGATGGGACGAGAGGGCCTGACCAAGGCCACACAGGTAGCTATCCTCAATGCCAACTACATGGCCAAGCGTCTGGAGAAGTACTACTCGATTCTGTACCGAGGAGATTCAGGACTGGTGGCGCATGAATTCATTGTGGACCTGCGTGAATTCAAGGAAAGCGCCGGCGTTGAGGCGATGGATGTCGCCAAGCGCTTGATGGACTACGGCTTCCATGCGCCGACCGTGTCGTTCCCCGTAGCCGGCACACTCATGATCGAACCGACGGAGAGCGAGTCGAAGCACGAACTCGATCGTCTCTGCGAAGCGCTCATCTTGATCCGCGCAGAGATTCAGGAGATCATCGACGGTCGCCAGCCACGGACCAACAATGTGCTCAAGAACGCACCTCATACCGCCGCGAGCGTGACCGCCACGGAATGGAACCGACCCTATAGCCGCGAACAAGCGGCGTTTCCCGCCTCCTGCGTCAAACACAGCAAGTTCTGGCCGAGTGTCAGTCGAATCGATGAGGCCTACGGCGACCGCCATCTCGTCTGCAGCTGTCCGCCGATTGAGACGTATCAGAACTAACAGAACCTCCTGTACCAGGTCCGCCCCCTGGCTGGTTCATCAGTCAGGGGCTTCGTTTGCGTCTCTCCTTGCCTGATTTTCCAAACAAGCAGTACAGTACGGAGGATTCATGTATGAGGAGGGCACTCTATGATCGACATCGGACGTCGAGGCTTTCTGGTCCGGACAGGCTTAGCCTTAGGTGCAGCGGTACTAGCTGGTGCCCACAGTCACACCCATGCCGAACCTCCACAAAGAAAACTTGATAACTGGGATGAGGTTCGCGCTCAGTTTCCCCTCTCTCCACAGCTTATCCACTTAGCCGCGTTCTTCCTTGCATCCCATCCCACCCCGGTGCGTGAGGCCATCGAACGACACCGAGCCGGACTGGATGCCAATCCCATCGGCTATTGGGTTGAACATGAAGAGAAACAGGACGCGAAGGTGCTCCAGGCGGCTGCCGAGTATCTGGGAGGCTATCCCACCGATATCGCCCTCACCGACAGCACGACAATGGGACTGGGGCTACTCTATGGTGGTCTCAAGCTTGGTAACGAGCAGGAAATTCTGACAACGACCCATGACCACTATTCGACGGAAACTGCGCTGCGTCTTCGCGCCGAACGGACAGGCGCCATGGTACGACAGATTCACCTCTATCGTTCACTCAAGACCGTTTCACGCGATGAAATCGTCGAATCGCTGCGAAAAAGCATCACCCCGATGACGCGCATTGTGGCCGTCACCTGGGTCCATTCCAGCACAGGGCTTAAACTGCCTATTCATGAGATGGCGCTGGCGATCCAAGCTATCAATCGCTCGAGAGACGAGCGAGACCGGATCATCTTCTGCGTGGATGGGGTGCATGCCTTGGGAGTTGAAGATTTCCGCGTGAGCGAACTCGGCTGCGACTTCTTGATCGCCGGGACCCACAAGTGGATGTTTGGCCCGCGTGGGACTGGTTTGGTTTGGGGCCACCCAAGAGCATGGCCGATCGCCAGGGCAACGATCCCGACCTTTAGCGGTCAGGCCTACGACCTCTGGATGGAAAACAAATCCTCGAAGGATCTTCCGCCATCCATTCATATGACCCCAGGCGGATTCCATTCCTTCGAACATCGCTGGGCGCTGGACGAAGCCTTCCTGTTTCATCAGGCGATCGGGAAATCCAAAGTGACACAGCGCGTCTATGAATTGAACCAACAACTGAAGCAGGGCTTGGCGGCCATGCCCCATGTCACGCTACACACCCCAATGTCGCAGGATCTGTCGGCGGGAATCGTCTGTTTCGAAGTGGCCGGGCTGTCGCCTCGTCAAGTCGTAGACCAGCTCCGTCAGCACAGCATCGTCGGAAGCGTGACACCCTACGCGACAAAATATGCTCGGCTCGCACCGAGTCTTCTCAACTCACCGAAGGACATCGAGACCACACTGGAAGAGATCAGAAAGCTACGTGCGGCCTAGAAGTTATCTCAAGCCCTCATGACCGTGCTTCGACGCGCTCAGCACGAGCGGAGATAACGTATTTTTAGACTTATACCCGTTCGCCCTGAGCCTGTCGAAGGGTGAACAGTTGCTCGCCTGAATAATAAGGATGCACAGAGTTAGGGAACGTCCTGGACGAGACGAAAACCAATGAAGCCGCTCTGATCGTCGGCCTGGCCCCCATACCGATTCGAAGCACGCAGATTGGTCTGCTTGATACGATATATGCCCATAGCGGTAGGCCCTCCACGGACTACCTTTCCTTTGAGCATATTGCTATACAGACCTGAACACCACTCGCACGCATTTCCCACCATGTCATAGCAGCCATAGGGGCTGACACCGTTGGGGTACTGCGTGACTGGCGTGGTCACACTAAGAATGATGCTAGATAGGATACCAAACATGCCCAGGTACTTATAGTTACATTTTCCTTCATCAAACTCTTCGCCCCATGGGTACTTGCGTCCATCTGTCCCTCGTGCCGCCTTTTCCCACTCTTGCTCCGTCGGTAATCGTTTCCCCACCCACTTCGCATAGGCCTCTGCCTCGTAGTAACTGACACCGACCACGGGATGTTCATCCTTACCCGTCTTGTTCCATTCACAAAAGTATCCTGGGACTTTGGGATTAAATCCATTTGGCCAGTACTGCTTATTTTCGTACCCACCGCTTGAACAAACACTCGATACTTCTCGTTGGTCACAGGGTACTTGTCGATCCAATAGTCATACGGAAGCACTGTCAGAGTGTTATCGTCACCATACAGGAATGGTCCTTTCGGCACTTTCATCATGCCGGGCGCCGGTCTCATTTGAGAAAGTCGCTGTTCTTGGGGCTGCATGCCTGCCGAGGACGATAACGATTCCTCTGGTCGAGGTGGACCGATTATGTTTTCCAAATCCCTCAGGAATCGCTTGAATTCTGGCGAGGGGTCCGTGAAGTTCCATCCAGCTAGCTTCGCAGCCTGAATGGCTCTGAAACCTAGTGGTGGCTTTACGTCATCAATTAGTACTGGATGCAGAATGCCTCGTTCGCGTCCCTCATCCGCCTCCTCCTGCACCCATACCGAGTCTATTGAAGTCTTTGACCACGCCACCACGATACATCGTGCATCGCGCAGTCCCTTCCCAATGAATTCTCGCCATGTCTTGCCAGATGGGATCGTGCGATCCCAAAAGACTGACCAGCCTTGGGCTTCAAGTGCTTCCACTAATGATTGGATCCGGTGAAGATCCTCGTTGGCATAACTGATGAAGATGTCACTCATTTGGCCACCTGCTCATCCAGATGCTTGCGAAAGTCTACGCCAAAGGGGATGGAATCCACGTCGACAAAAACCGACTCTCTCCCAAACTGCTGGACCAGCCGGTCATAGATCCGACCAGTGACATCGGCGCTATCCTTACGCCGATACGAAATCAGGATCTTGCTCATGGTCGTGTTGTACCTAAAAATACGTTCGTGGTGAGCTTGTCGAACCATGAACGGCTTAGATACGAGATCATACGCCCTTCGACGAGTTCAGGGCGAACGGATTGCTCTGCCTCCGCGCCAGATTCTACGCATTTTCACGATGAACGCAAGGTGGGAAGCTTACGATTGGAATCGGTCGGAGCTTTCCGTTAGCTGGAAGCTATTTCGAGTTGGTCAGACAACCAGCTGGATAGACATGGAGAAACGAACTACGGAAGGTTTTGAGTTTGGAGGAATCGTGTTCGGATAATGATATCGACCGCCTTTATTTCTCACCACACTTCTTGAATTGTGATTCTAGGCACTGCTTCGTCAGCCCCTCTGCTTTCTGAATCTGCTCTGGGGTCATGCGTTTAGCCATATGGTCCCGGTCCTTCATGATTTCCGTTTTCGACCCGCCTGTCATCGATTCCCCCGCAACGCTGTACCACACATAAGCTCGCACTGAATCTGGCTGCACGCCCTGTCCCTTTGCATACATCTGCGCGAGTTCATTTTGCGCTCCAGCGTGCCCTTGCCCCGCCGCCAGCCGATGCCATTTCAATGCGGCCTGGTAGTCCTGCACCACACCCATCCCGCTGGCATACAGGAGCCCGAGGTTGTACTGCGCTCGCACATCGCCCTTCTCCGCCCTCGGAGAGAAGAGTACCGCTGCGACTCGGTAGTCGCCTTGCTTCAATGCTTCATAGGGCTCTTCCCCAGCCAGCGGGATTGATTTGGGGGGGACCACCGGCTTTGGAGCCCCGGGCGGTGGTTCCACTGCCGCGGCGATCGCCGCACTGTTCAGAATCAAGACTCCCGCGAGCACAAGTCGTCTCATTGCGTCCCTACCTTTCAGCCTGATTATCTATCGTGAAGCCGACCGGTTCACTCTTGGTAATATGCCGGCGGCTTCTTGAATACTCACACTCTGCTCACGGGAGTCGATTGTGACTACGTTCATTGTTGTTGAACCTGATGAAGCTGTCACCAAAATACCACTTCTGCGCTTGAGGATGATACGTGGAAGGTCCTAAGAAGTGGTGATCGGAGGTCGATGGATCCGCCTGGGTCCCTAGCCAGGAAGGGCTCCAACACTCTGATGCGAGGGCAGGCTGAGGGATGTCATTCAACGGTAGGGTTGGTGCCGAAGCCGGGAGTTGAACCCGGACGCCCTTGCGAGCACCAGCTCCTGAGGCTGGCGTGTCTGCCATTCCACCACTTCGGCTCTAAGGGATGTTGAAAAAGACCACCAGCTTTGTTTTCGTTTCGCTCAAGGTCTCAACCCACCGGTAAAGAGTACGCCTCAAGCTTTCATTCACTGCGGCCTCGCTGACCCGCCTTTTTGAACATCCCCGAATGCAATGAGCTACCCTGGTCCTTCTTCCAGCTACCTGCGGCTTCGTTGAAAACCGCGTTGAGCGTGCTGCTGAATAACCTGCGAGATGGGGGATTATCCTGAATTCTCCTCACCCACGTCAAGCAAGTGGTAAGGGAGCGGTCTCCGAAACAGCCCGGGAGCCTTTCTGAGGCATCGCCCATTGCCCGGTTGTCGCAATGGCTCGTGGATCGCCGCTCAGAATAATGCGTTCATGGACAAGTCCGGCAGCAGCCAGCAGTGATGGTATGGCTATCTGCGGGGCTTCATCGACCATGAGTACATCGAATCGCACGCGGCTGAATAACGGGTCGGTTGCGACTCGCGTGGGCGTTGCGGCAACCAGACGTCGATTCTGGACGAAGGCTTGGCGATTCGGATTCTCCTCAGCCGCGAGAAGCTCTCGGACTTTCTTGGCCCCACCGAGCTTCGCAATCTGTTCCTTGAGGTCCTCACACTCCGCACGCTGCCCTCGAGGCACCGCCGCTTCCGGAACAAGCTGCTGAATTCTTCCTTTGGCCACATCGATCTCGCTGTTCAGGCGATCCATCTGACTCTGATATAACACACGGTACTGCTTGAGCGAGTCCACATTTTTCCCAACGGTCTGCATCGCGAGACGTTGAAACAACGGGAGCGTCTCAAATTCTTTGAGCGTCGTGTCGACTCCCGCCAGCTTGACTTGAAGTTCTCGGAACTGTGTCACCAAGCGCCATTCCAGAAGACGGACTTCGTCCAAATCTCTTTGTTTTGCGTCCTTCTGAGACAGAAACGGGGCCAACTCCCGAAACCGGTCGTACTTCTGCTTCAACGAGGCCTTATCACCCTGTGACTTGGCGTAGAATTGATGCATCTGGGCTTCAAACCCCAGCTCCTGAAGATCGAGGCCGGCGGCTTGCGGTATCATCGGGAGCTCATATCGCGTCACCCACGTTCTGGGGTTCAATCCGCCCGCCTTCATGATGCGCCCCACCATCCCGACAAGCTCATCACTGTCTTCATGATCGGGACAGAGCAACAGAATACGCTTATTGGCGCGAACCAAGTCCATCGCCAGGCTCCCAAGCTTTTGTCGACGGAGCACTCGGTCATCGGACCACAGGGTCGTGAAGACGGATGAACTAGCGGAGAACGTTTCCACTTCCGCAGTCGGCGTCTGGAGAAGCGCCGCCAACCGCTCGGCTGGCCCGAGGTGGTACAGGTCGGGCTTCGCCAGAATCTCTTTTAAACGGGCCGCTGCCGTACCAACCAGCCCGGCTTTGTCTGGAACCAGAGTGACAGAAGGGACTTCACTTCCGAGGTGATCGACCAGTTGAACCAGAATCGATGGCCCCGTTTGCCGCAGTACGATTCCCTCCGTCGTATCCGTGTCATCGGCAGGGACGATGGAGACCGGAAGGTCCATAGACAGCCTGACCTCACCGGGTACGAGAAACTCGTACAGATGCAGCCCGCCGATCGTCCTGACGAGTCGGCCCTGTAACGCCATGGCCGGAGCATCCTGTCCCGTTTCAACCAGACGCGCTTGCTCGGCTTCAAGGTTAACGATCCATGACTCGATCAACTCCGCCGCAGTCATCACAATTCATCTCACCGGTCAGTCTAATCAAGAAGCATGTCATGATAAATGCCCCCCGTCATCACTGTCCACTCAGCGAGCCCTGAGGCCACTCTTGTCTTCACGACTCGACCTTGTCTAGAATGAGACCCTTTGTGAGGCTTTCAAGGAGGAACCTGTGAAGGGCTTGAGATTTGAGCGGATTGCGACAGGGCGCCACTACAACGTGGTCTTCCATATCGGCAGCACGTACGTCCCCGTGAGTGACGAGACCATCGACGAGCTCAAGGAGCAGAGCCTCTTGCCGACAGAACGCTTCCTCGACTTCCTCATCGACCGTGTCGGCTATTCCTCTTACCTCAAGGATCAGATCCGCAACGAACTGCAAGCGACGGGCGATCCCACGACACAGATTACCGTTCTGCAAGGCGCGATTCGCGAGCTCTAGAACTTGTATCCCGTCGTTCGTGAAGTGTCTCTCGTCCAACACCAATGGCCAGGAGCTTCTCTCCTAAATTTTCCCGAATGTCCGCTCTTGTCATTCTCTTCAACTTCTCGCTGAGAGATCCGTCATTCTGAGCAATCCCTTGTATGGGATTAATCGAGGGGGCTCGACCCTTAATCTCCTACCTGTCCTTCTTGAAACAGCTGATTCATGATCTGGTTTCTCTTCTCTGGATCTCGATAGTACTTCAGCGCCTTGCTGTAGTTTTCCATTGCGCTTTGGCGTTTACCGCGGATCGCATAGATTTCAGCGATGCCGTGATACGCACGCGCATCTTCTTCATTGCACTTGAGCGCCCGGCTGAAGATGTCCGCCGCTTCTTGAAGCCGATGCTTCCCTAATGCCAGCCACCCGAGGGCTGAGTGGGCCGCGCCAAAGTCAGGGTTGGCGCTGAGCGCATCGTGATAGCTCTTTTGTGCCAGGTCCAGGCGGCCACGCGTTTCATAAAGGCCGCCCAACGCAAAGTGCACTTCGGCGTCCTGGGGGTTCAGCTTCAATGCCGTTTTGTAGGATTGCACCGCTGGTTCCATCTTCCCCTGTTCAGCCAGGGCACAAGCGAGATTGGAATGCGCGGCTGAATCGCTCGGAGTGAGCTTGATTACTTCACGGTATTCCTTGATGGCCATCTCCAGCCGCCCCTGGTCTTGATAGGCCACGCCCAGATTCATCCGGGCCGGCGCGTAGTCGGGAGCCAGTCGGACAGCTTCACGATACTCCTTGATCGCTCTTTCAACATGGCCGGCCCGTTCGTGAATCTGCGCCAAGAAGTAGTGCGGGTAAGCCGATTGTGGAAGCAGTCTTGCAGATTCCGCATATGGCCCCATCGATTGTTCGGATTGCCCAGACTGGGCGAGAAACAAGCCCTGGACGAGATGGGCATAACCACTGCTCCTCTCCCGCTCGAGGAGGTCATTCATCCAGCTCCCCACAGCTGCGATGTGTTCCTGGGCCTCAAGGCAGAGTGCATGCGTTTTCCAGGCGTCGGCAAACCGACCCTGGACGAGATACACTACATTTCGTGCAAAGAGCGGGCGCGGGTCCTTCGCCCCGTCCGGATCTCGGCTCCAGGCCATCGATTCAGCGAACAGGGTATCCCATGCGCCGGCCACGAGAGCGGCTTCGCATTGTTGCTGATGGGTATTCATGTACGATGTGACGATTTTATCGTGTCAGTGCGTCTTCGACGTCAGGCGGTGTCGCCTGAATGCTGTCGCCTAGGAAGGGATATCTCTTGGCCAGCTGTTGCTTCATCTGCCAAGCCACCGTTCTATACGACCAATGGCCTTTTACACCGGACCGGAGCTTGCAGATATACTCTGCTTCCGCGTAGTCCATCTTAAACAAGCATCGGATTTTGAAGCCAAACGGAATGGCGTAGAGTGAAGCTTCTTGGTCTTTCTTCCTGAGCGATTCGATATCCTGGCGCACGGCATCCATGGCCTGCCGGTACTCCTGATCCAAACCTGCATCGATTAATGGAGGCGGCACATCGTAACCATGGACGGTCGTGAAGTTCTGTTGCACCTGCTGGCATCGTCGATGACGGTGCATGTCTCTCCAAGCCCCGATATCCATCAGGATGTCGAAGGTGAAGGCATAGCCGCTGCGGAACTCTTTGATGAGCTCATCATACGGTCCGCGTTGTCTCGTGGCTACTTCGATGGTCGCCTGTTTCTCCTTCTCTGACCACTCTCTCACCACCTCAAGGATCTTGCGATAGGGAGCCTGTGAGACGCGATAGAGCAGCGTTGCCACGAGTTCGTCCAGCGGAAGATGCGGCTCTATCAGTTCGACGGATTCAACTGGTCCCCAGTTTCCAGGTTGATCGAGGCCAGTCCCACGCA
Source organism: Nitrospira sp. CMX1 (assembly GCF_054902215.1). Lineage (NCBI taxonomy): Bacteria > Pseudomonadati > Nitrospirota > Nitrospiria > Nitrospirales > Nitrospiraceae > Nitrospira > Nitrospira sp. CMX1. The sequence continues at coordinate 89,314 of NZ_JBUBKD010000013.1, forward strand.
AGGCTTCTTTGGCATGGCGAGCTAAATCAGAGTACACCGATTCCTGATAGGCGTTTGCTTTCGCATGCCGCGCCAGTGTCGGAGCCAACGGATCACTCAAGCCAGCGGTCTGGCCGCAGAGTTCACCCCAGAGGTTCACCGGGGGACGTTGACACGCGTCCTTCAGATCTTCCCCGATCGCCCGCAACTCCGAGAGTTGAGATGAGAGAAGGCGTGTAATCTGCTTCTCCAACGTCCGGATACTGACGACCTGCCCAACATTGGTCTTGGCTGCGAGGGGAAGCAAGTATCGGGTGATGTCGAAGGCCCGTGCCGCAATAGTCCGATCATAATCGGCCTGCTTCATCGACTCAGGCCGTGGCTCGCGCCCAGCCAGGAACTGTTTCAGAGGCTCATGGAGGAGTCGATACACGTCACCGAGGCTTCGGAGAATCCCTTCATAGAGAGCCTCTGTTTCGCTCCCTCGAATCTGACCAGGGACAAACCATCGGTTGGAGGCAAAGTTCTGATAGCGGCTCGATTTTGCTTGACCATCCCAGAGCGGCTCATCTTCCAGACGAATCGCGGCGAGTTCCGAAATCTCTTCGAAGCAGATGATGACATGCCCAAGGTCGGCGATCGACGCATGTCCGTAATCAAAATAAAACTGCTCCCAGAATTTTTCCGACGAGTGCCCATGCACCCATCGGATGCTCTGCTCGATGGAGTCGGGAGATCGGCTGTACCGTGCCAGCGCATAGGCGGACTTTTCAGGGGGCATGGGGGCCAAGGCCAAAACCCGACGGCCTGATTGATCTTGGTTCATAGGAGATTGAGGGAACAAAACAGGACCATAAGCTGGGCACTATACCTCCCGATGTAGGACGGCGCAAGCTTCACGCCGTTGACTTGCCGCAGAGGCCGCCGCTATAGTCCGCGCGAACTCTGCAGTATGACCGGTAAGTACATATAGGAGATGATTCCGTGTCTGTGATCAAAGGGATCAAAGGCGTCAAGGACCTGTTGCCGGAAGAGACCCCCCGCTGGCGATTCATCGAAGAATCCGCCAGACGATGGGCTACCCGATATGGATTTCACGAAATTCGTATTCCAATCTTTGAGGTGACTACCTTATTTGCACGGAGCATCGGGGCATCCACAGATATCGTCGAGAAAGAAATGTACACGTTCCCGGATCGGGACGGCACCTCATTGACCCTCCGCCCAGAGGGGACTGCCGGCACCGTCCGGGCCTATCTCGAGCACAATCGTGCCGCTATCCCGGTACCTCAAAAATATTTCTATACTGGGCCGATGTTTCGTCACGAGCGTCCGCAGGCCGGCCGGCTGAGGCAGTTTCATCAATTCGGTGTGGAATCGTACGGCATGGCGGATCCCCGCGCCGACGTCGAAGTGATTGCCCTCTTATGGCATATGCTCCATGAGCTGGGCCTTCCTGGCCTCACCCTCGAAACCAATAACCTCGGCCAGGCAGCCGATCGAGAGACCTATCGCCCCTTACTGGTCAGCTACCTCACACAACACGACGCTAAGTTGTGTGGTAATTGCAAACACCGCATCGACGCTAACCCGCTTCGAGTCCTGGATTGCAAGGTTCCTGAGTGCCGAATCATTACGGAGCAGGCACCTCGTCTTTCCGAATCTCTGTCGGAGACCGCCCGTTCCTACTTTGCTCAAGTGTTAGCCGGTCTTGATCTCATCCGCATACCTTACTCCTTAAACCACCGGCTTGTCCGAGGTCTCGATTACTACAATCTCACAACGTTTGAAGTGACCGGGACAAACCTTGGAGCTCAGAACGCGGTTGGGGCGGGAGGGCGATACGATGGGCTCGTGGAAACACTTGGAGGTGCCTCGACTCCAGCCGTCGGTTTTGCTGTTGGGCTGGAGCGTATAGCCATGTTGTTACCAGACTCTCAGAAATCTCACATTCCTGCAGAGAAGACTGTCTATGTCGCCGGTTTCGGAGATAAAGGTTCGGTGGCCGGACTTACCGCTCTTGAAGAACTTCGCACCTTTGGCATACCTGCTGTCTCTGATTTTCGGGCGACAACGTTGAAAGCGCACCTTCGCCAAGCCGATCGGCTTGGCTGTCAATTTACGCTTTTACTCGGCGACGATGAGGCCATAAAGGGAGTGGCGTTGCTCCGAAATATGGACTCCAAGAGTCAGCATGATATTCTATTGTCATCTCTTCCCAGCCAGATACAGTCTCTTCTCAGGCCTTCTTGACCACTGCTTTTAGGCATTGACTTTCCCCTCAAAACCACTTAGTCTCCTATCGGTGAGTAACTCATCGAATCTACTGAATATTCACATAAATTCCTGTGAATTAACCTGTGAAACAGAAAATTGGGTTCCTTCTAGCCCTTCCCCCTGCACATCCAAGTTCTGCGGTAGTTATTGGGCTTGCTCAGGCAGCACTAGACGCCAATCATGAGGTGTATCTCTACCTCATTGATGAGGGGGTTAAAAATATGACGTCTCAGTCATATCGCAATCTTGCCCGTGGAGGGGTTCGCATGTTTGTGTGCGCGTATGGCTGTCAGCAGCATCATGTTTCAACTACAGATGTTGAGAAAGAATTTACCCTTTGTGGGTTGGTTGTTCTATCTGGACTGATTGATGCCTGTAAGCCGTTCATTTCTTTTACATAAGGCATTATAAATCTCGCGTGTCAAAGAATATCGCCGTTGTTATTCAAGAAGATCCACGAAGCACACATCGACCGGTTGAGGCGTTACGAATTGCCCTTGGACTGGTTGCCGGATCTCATAACACCACGGTTATTTTGATTGGTGAAGCTGTTCGCCTACTGATGGATGATGCGGATGATATTATCGATCTCGATATTCTTGAGAAATACCTACCCTCTATTGAGCAACTAGGTGTCCCTTTTATCCTCCCTAAAGTAGTTGATCTTTCATTATTGAGTGGTGAGTTTTGTGTTCGGTGTGAATCGGAGGATGCGGTTGCTGCTGTGATTCAATCGATGGACTGCACACTCGTGTTTTAAATGGGGAATTTCTGATGGGGGCAACGGTGTATCTAGTTCGTTCCTCTGTAGATGAGGTCTCACCCTTTCTGTATTCAGAGTCGGAGAACGCAATTATTGTTATTCTTGAAAAGTCTTCCTCCGCAGGAAAGATATTAAAAAGTGTTGCTGGTTGTTCTTGGGGAAAAGGGACACGGTTGTCGTATAGGGACTTACTTGAGTTATTACTAAGAAGTCAGCGGGTTATTACTCTGTAACTCCGATATTTTGTAATAAAGAAAATTCGTCGTCGTCGGATTAGGAGTAGTGAAGTGTATAGAGTGGATATCGTGTAGGTACTTGATAATATTGAGTAGATTTATAATTTTTAATAGGGATAACCTTGGGGAAACCATCTGTGTAGTGATGTGAGTATAGATGAGTAGCTTGTTGATAGATTATGTAGATGGGAGATCAACTCGACAGACTGCGGCGAGACATGGTATTGAGCGGGCCTGTTTTACACTAGAAATCGTGCAAAGATAGTAGTTATCCACAAGTGTGAGTAATCCTGTGAATAGAGAGTGAATGCGGCTTATGAGTATAGAGATTGAGTGGGATGAAGCGCTTGAATATATTCAACAAAAAGTACCCAAACAGGTCTTTGACACCTGGTTCCTACCAGTGCAATTCGATAGGGTTGAAAATTCTACTGTGTACATTGGGGTACCCAATAAATTCTTTGGGGAGTGGTTAGATACGCACTATGGAGCCCTCCTGGCTGAAGCTGTGGCGACTGCTGGTGCGGGTGAACCGCTGACCGTGGCATTTATCGTACGCGAGAAAACGGCTCCGGCTCAGGAGGAGCTGCCGCTCGCGACACAAGGGGGAAGGGTTCAAGCGCAAGTAAAACCACGGCGTGGGATTCTCCTCAACCCGAAATATACGTTCCGAAACTTTGTTGTTGGGGCTGGAAATCAGTTTGCCCATGCGGCCTGCATGGCGGTAGCAGAACAGCCGGGTCAAACCTACAACCCCTTATTTATTTACGGAGGGGTTGGGCTCGGGAAGACACATCTCTTGAACGCGATCGGGAATCATGTCGCCGAACAGAGGGATCTTCGAATTGCATACCTGACGACCGAACAATTCACGAACGAGGTGATTAACTCCATCCGCTACGACAAGATGATGGATCTCCGAAAGCGCTACCGACATATCGACATGCTCATGATCGATGATATCCAATTTCTTGTCGGGAAGGAACGGACGCAAGAAGAGTTTTTTCATACGTTCAATGCTCTCTATGAGGGTCATAAACAGATTGTTCTGTCGAGCGATCGGTTTCCGAAGGATATGCCTGATATCGAGGAACGGTTACGGTCTCGGTTTGAGTGGGGGCTGATTGCAGACTTGCAACCCCCGGACGTCGAGACACGGATCGCCATCCTGAGGAAAAAATCCGAGGATGAAGGAGTCAAATTACCGGAAGATGTGATCCAGTTTCTGTCGACCACCATGAAGAGCAATATTCGAGAATTGGAGGGAAGTCTCGTTCGACTGGGGGCCTATGCGTCGCTCACCGGGCAAGTCATTAGCCTCGATCTTGCGAAAAATGTCCTGAGGGATATCATCGGAGATAAGAAAAAGGTTGTCGCAATGGACGACATCCAGGAAGCCGTCTGTGCCCAATTTCATGTCAAGCTCGCGGAACTGAAGTCCCGCCGCCGAAGCAAGACTCTCGTGCATCCTCGACAGATTGCGATGTATCTCTGTCGAGAGCTGACAGATGCCTCGTATCCAGAGATTGGCCGCCAATTCGGTGGGAAAGACCATACGACCATCATTCACGCGTGCCGCCAAGTGGCGAAAGCCAAGGAGGCCGATACAGGATTGCAGACGACGATCGAATCACTAAAGGAACAGATTCTTCGCAGTTAGCGACGTCGATGGGGGAGCATTCCATGAAAGTACGGATCGGACGAGACGAGTTGTTGACGGGGCTTCAGCGTGTGCAAGGCGTCGTGGAAAAACGCAACACCATGCCCATTCTGTCGAATATCCTGTTGGAAGCCAAGCAGGATGGAGTCGAGATCGTCGCGACAGACCTTGAGCTGGGGATGAGAGGTTTGTATAAGGCAACGGTCCTGTCCACAGGAGGGGTCACTATCTCCGCCAGAAAGCTCTTTGAAATTGTGAAGGAGTTGCCGGCCGGTGACATCGAGTTGACGGCGACGGACAATAACTGGACGACGATTCAGGCCGGGAGGGGCCAATTTAAAGTCGTGGGCCTCCCCAGTTCCGATTATCCGGCGTTGCCCGCGATCGAACGAGAGGGGCTCATGCCGTTAGCTGGGGACGGGCTTCTCGAATTGATTCGGAAGACCCTCTTTGCCGCCGGAGACAATGATGCTCGGTACATTCTGAATGGACTCTTGGTCACCTTGATTGTGACGGAAAAGAAGACGACCCTCCGATTAGTCGGCACAGACGGCCACCGTCTGGCGGTTGCGGAACAGGATGTCGGCAAAGCTGGGGCCAAGTCGACGGGCATTCCTCAGGAAATGAAAGCGATCATTCCCAAAAAGGCCGCTCACGAGATTCGGTACCTCTTAGAGGAAGGAGGAGATGGCGAACCGCTCATCGGGTTTTCGAAGAATCTCATGATCTTTCGGAAGAGCGGCCTCCTCCTGACGTCAAGGCTGATGGAGGGGAGCTATCCGAACTACCAACAAGTCATCCCAAAAGACGGGGGCAAGAACATCAGTGTCAATCGGACGGAGTTGGAAAGTGCCCTGCGACGTGTGTCCGTACTGTCGAAAGACAAGGCCAGCGCAGTCAAGCTTTCCTTTGGGCCCGGCAAGATGACGCTATTTTCTGCCAGCCCGGACTTCGGCGAAGCAACAGAAGAATTGCCGGCTCGCTACGAGGGAGAAAGTCTGACAACCGGCTTCAACGCCCGGTACCTTCTGGATGTCTTCAGTGTGATGGAGGGTGAAACGATTGCTCTCCAGATGGAGACCCCGCTGAGCCCATGTCTGATCCAGGAGCCGGAGAGCCCTGGTTTTAAGTGTGTTGTCATGCCGGTGAAGATTTAGCAGGATGCGGCACGCAGTCACGGGCATAGCTCATCCATTTCTCGGTGGCTCTTCCTATCGAATAGGGACTGCCTCATGGACGAACGCCTTGCCCCAAACAGAAATAAGCCCTCTGACCACGAGGCTGGAATAGGTAGCGGATGGCCACAGAAGAACAGTCTCCGACCAAGTCTGATAGTTACAGTGCCGATCAAATTAAAGTCCTTGAAGGGCTTGATGCCGTCCGGAAACGACCCGCAATGTACATTGGGAGTACCGGAGTCGACGGATTGCATCATCTCGTCTATGAGGTCGTCGACAACAGTGTCGACGAACATATGGCGGGCTTCGGTGAAGCCATCGAGGTCACGATCCATATCGACGGAAGCGTGACGGTCATCGACAATGGGCGAGGCATTCCTACAGGGATGCATCCGACCCAAAAGAAGTCTGCGGCAGAAGTTGCGCTCACCGTGCTCCATGCGGGGGGCAAGTTCGAACAGGGTGCCTACACCGTCTCCGGCGGATTGCACGGAGTCGGTATCTCCGTGGTCAATGCCTTGTCAGAGTGGCTGGAACTGGAAATCTGGCAAGACGCCCAAGTGTTCGAACAGCGATATGAACGAGGGAAACCCAGTGCACCGCTCAATGCAACAGGCAAGACCAAACGCCGAGGGACCAAGGTTCGGTTTAAGCCGGATGGCCAAGTCTTTGAAACGCTGGAGTTCAGCTTCGACGTATTAGCCCAACGGTTGCGGGAACTGGCCTTTTTGAACAAGGGCCTGGCCATTACCCTTCGAGATGAGCGGAAAGAGCCGGCGAAAGAGCAGGTGTTCTTATACAAGGGCGGCATCGTGTCCTTTGTCGAACATCTCAATGAAGCCAAAACACCGCTGCACAAACCGATCTACGTCAAAGTCGAGAAGCCGGAAATGATCCTGGAGGTAGCGCTCCAGTACAACGACAGCTACGCGGAGAACCTCTTTTCCTTCGCGAACAACATCAATACCAAAGAAGGTGGCACGCACTTAGTCGGGTTCAAAGCCGCTCTCACTCGGACGATCAACAATTACGCCAATGCCAACGACCTGCTGAAGAAAGAAACTGAATCGCTGACCGGTGACGATGTACGGGAGGGACTGACCTCGGTCGTCAGTGTCAAGGTGCGCAATCCGCAGTTTGAAGGGCAGACGAAAGCCAAGTTAGGAAACAGCGAGGTGAAGGGCGTGGTCGAGGCCGCGGTCAATGAGGCCTTGGGCAATTATTTTGAGGAAAATCCCCCGGTCGCCAGAAAGATCATTGGCAAAGCGGTGGATGCAGCGCGCGCGCGCGAAGCGGCGCGGAAAGCCAAGGATCTGATCCGGCGTAAGAGCGCCCTGGATGGCGGCTCGTTGCCCGGAAAGTTAGCGGATTGCTCTGAGAAAGATCCCGCGTTGAGCGAACTCTACATTGTGGAGGGAGATTCAGCAGGTGGATCTGCGAAACAGGGACGAGACCGCAAGTTTCAGGCGATCTTGCCGCTCAAAGGCAAGATCTTGAACGTGGAGAAAGCACGGTTCGACAAGATGCTTTCCAGCGATGAGATCAGAACGCTCATCATGGCGTTGGGCACCGGGATCGGTCGCAAACGGGAAGAAGGGGACAAGTCGGAGAAGGATGCCTTCGATATCGCAAAGGCCCGCTATCACAAGATCATTCTCATGACCGACGCTGATGTGGACGGCAGTCATATCCGGACGCTGCTGTTGACGTTCTTCTTCCGGCAGATGCCCGAACTCATCGAACGAGGGTATATCTATATCGCGCAACCCCCGCTGTTCAAAGTCAAGAAAGGCAAGACGGAGCGATACCTCAAGGATGAAGGGTTGTTGAACGAGTACCTCGCCGATTTGGCAGTCGAGGATGTTGAGCTCTATATGGAGGGAGCTCAGACCTACGTGACTGGGCGCCGACTCTTGCCCATTTTGAAGAAAATGATTGCCTTCGAAACCTTGCTTGGTCGCCTGAATAAGAAATCACACGAGGCTGCAATACTTCGCGTCTTTGTCGATGAACCTGGGCTGGACCGCGAGCGGCTCAAGGATCGTGCGGCACTTCAACGATCAGTCGAAAACATTACGCAATCGCTGGCTGTGGTGTTCCCGAATATGACCCCGACGTTTGATATCCTCGTGGACGAGGAGCACCAGTCCAACAAGGTCGTCTGCCGGCTGCACATGAGTGGGGTCACGCATGAGCTGGAAGTGACACATGACTTGGTTGGGTCCGCCGACTTCCGGGAACTCCAGAAACTGACGCCCTCTGCGATCGGATTAGGTCGAGCTCCGTACAAGCTGAAGGCCAAGGGTCAGGAAAAGCCGTACCAATCCACCGATGAGTTGGTCAAGGCCATTCTGGATATGGGAAAGCAAGGCCTCAGCATTCAGCGCTACAAAGGCCTCGGCGAAATGAACCCGGGGCAGCTCTGGGAAACGACTATGAATCCTGAGATACGGACGCTCCTGAGGGTGACTCTTGAAGATCTCACTGGTGTGGATGAAATCTTTACCATCTTGATGGGCGATGAAGTCGAACCACGGCGGAATTTTATCCAGACCCACGCGCTCGAAGTGCGCAATCTAGACGTGTAGCGAAGCAGCTGTCAGTTTCCAGCGATCAGCGTTCCGGAGCCGATGGCTGTGTGCAGTGAGGAGAAGACATGCCGTCTGATGAGAGATTAGGTCATATCGCGATCGAAGACGAGATGAAGTCGTCCTACCTTGATTATGCCATGAGCGTGATCGTGGGGCGAGCATTGCCGGACGTCCGTGATGGGTTGAAGCCAGTCCACCGCCGGATTCTCTTCGGTATGAGCGAAATGGGCTTGGCCTCCAATCGAGCCTACCGAAAATCCGCCAAGATCGTCGGCGAAATCATGGGGAACTATCATCCCCATGGCGATTCGGCGATCTACGACACCCTCGTACGGATGGCGCAGGATTTCAACATGCGGTATCCCCTCGTGGACGGCCAGGGCAACTACGGGTCGATGGACGGGGACTCACCGGCGGCCATGCGGTACACCGAAGCCCGTATGACGAAGCTAGCCGAGGAAATGTTGGCCGATATCGACAAGGAGACCGTTGATTTCGGTCCTAACTATGACGAGTCACGACAAGAACCTCTGGTGCTTCCGACCAGAGTGCCGAATCTCCTGGTCAATGGAGCGGGTGGCATTGCCGTCGGCTACGCAACTAATATTCCCACGCACAATGTCGGGGAAATCATCGATGGATTGCTCCTCTTGCTGGAGAATCCCGATGTGACGATCGCTCAGCTGATGCAGAAGATCCCTGGGCCAGACTTTCCCACGGCCGGCTTCATCTATGGCATGGGCGGGATTAAAGAAGCCTATGAGACCGGACGCGGTCTCCTGACACTGCGAGCAAAAGTCGTGGTCGAGACCGATGAACGCACTGAGCGGGAACGGCTCATCGTCACAGAGATTCCCTATCAGGTTAACAAGGCCAAACTGATCGAAAAAATAGCGGAGTTGATCCAAGATGATCGCATCAAGGGCATCTCAGACCTGAGAGACGAATCGTCGGATCGAGAAGGCGTGCGGGTGGTCATTGAGCTCAAACGGAACGAAATTCCCCTGGTGGTATTGAATAATCTCTACAAGCACACCCAGCTTGAGACCACTTTCGGCGTCATCATGTTGGCGCTGGTCAATAATCGTCCCGAGATCCTCAACCTCAAGCAGATCCTCCATCATTTCCTCGAGCATCGACGTGAAGTCGTGGTACGGCGAACCGCTTTCGAACTCAGAAAAGCAGAGGAGCGGGCGCATATTCTGGAAGGACTCAAGATCGCACTCGATCACCTGGATGCCGTCATCGCCCTCATCAGACGGTCGCAATCGCCTGACGAAGCCAGGGCGGGGTTAATGAGGGAATTTGGCCTGACGGAGATCCAAGCCAATGCCATTCTCGACATGAGGCTCCAGCGCTTGACGCAGCTGGAGCGGACCAAACTCATCGAAGAATATCAGGACGTGCTCAAGCAGATTGAATACCTGAAGTCCGTGCTGGCCAGCGAGTCATTGGTGCGCACCATCATCAAGAATGAGCTGACTGAGATCCGTGAAACGTACAAAGATGACCGCCGGACCCAGATCGTCAAGGAAGAAGCCGAGATCAGCCTGGAAGACCTGATTGCAGCGGAAGAAGTGATCGTGACGATCTCTCATTCTGGCTACATTAAGCGGAATGCCGTGTCTCTCTACCGGGCTCAACGACGTGGTGGGAAGGGCAAGATCGGCATGGGCATCAAGGACGAGGATTTCGTCGAGACGCTCTTTGCCGCCTCCACCCACGATTCGTTGCTGTTCTTTACCGACGCGGGGAAAGTCTATTGGCTGAAGGTCCATGAGATTCCCGAGGCCAGCCGGTCGGCGAAAGGAAAGGCACTCGTCAATCTCCTTGCGTTAGCCGGGAGTGAAAAGGTGACCGCGACCTTGCCGGTCAAAGAGTTTCGTGGTGACCGCTATATCGTGATGGCCACGAAAAAAGGAATCATCAAAAAGACGGAATTGTCCGCGTTCAGCAACCCCAGGCAGGGCGGGATCATTGCGTTGGGACTCGAAGGTGGGGATAAATTGATCGGGGTCCAACTGACCGATGGACAGCGTGAGATCCTGCTTGGGACACGACAAGGCATTACGATTCGATTCAAGGAAGAAGAAGTGAGGCCGATGGGTCGGATGGCCCATGGTGTGAAGGGGATCACGCTCGAGGAAGGCAACGAAGTCATCGGGATGGAAACCATGACGCCGGACTCAACCACCTCGATCTTGACCGTGACGGAAGGCGGTTACGGCAAGCGCACACCCGTGGGCGAATATCGGGTGCAAGGTCGTGGCGGAAAGGGCATTATCAGTGTCAAGACGACGGAGCGGAATGGGTTGGCCGTGGGATTCCTTCAAGTACGAGACGACGATCAGATCATGCTGATGGCTGCGCAGGGGAAAGTGCTGCGTTGCAAAGTCGACGACATCCGTGAAATCGGCCGGAATACCCAGGGCGTTCGGATTCTCGATCTCGATGGCGAGGGAGACCGAGTTGTCGCAGTGGCCAGATTGGCGGAGGCCGCTGAGCGGGAGGATGCCATCTCAGAGGACGCCCCGGAGAGCTAATCGGATTAAGCCCGCCGATTATTTCATGCCTTAATCCAAACCGCTCTTTTCTGCTATGCCTCCGAGTGACCCGAAGACCAAGAAGCCCCTCGACATCGTCGTCAAGTTTGCACTCAGCGTCTTTGTTGGGTCGTTTGCCTTAATCTGGGGAGGCATGTATCTGAGCCGTCCTGATCGATCGATTCCTCCCTATACCGTCGGTGCCCAATCGGGACGTCTTGTCGTGACGGACGTTCCTCGGGGTACCACCGATGAAGAGGTTGAGTCGCTGGTCAAACGCTTTCGAAAGATGGGTCACCACACGCATGATTTCGCTCGGATGAAGATCTATCCCACGACCCCTGGTGATCCTGGCGGGCCATACAAGCAGATCATGATTTACGTATTTGACGACCATGGTTGGACCGACCCGGATGTCCTCGCTAAGTACCTGGCTGGAGATGGGGCCATTGTGAAAGACTATGAACGGGCTATGCGCGGATATTATCGATTGCTGGATCAAGAAGAAGACGGTGGTCTAGGCCCAATGCCCAAAGACGGACCTCTTTCCGCCGAGACACGAGTCCTATTCAAGGGGCGCGTGACGGACCCTTTGCCGGTTGAGGCAGAGCCTGAACCGGGTATCGCGATATCACCTCTCTAAATCGTTCACGAAGAGAGGGGTCGTGAATGGTCGTGGTATGTGTGACGACCTCAGCCCATGAACCCTCGGACTGCACCGATCGGATATCTGGACTGAGATCAACAGGAGGTGTCTCCAGATCACCCGGAAGCTCTCCGACGCGACCGACGATGTCTGTCACGAGCTCAGGACCTACCTCCGCATGAAGTTTTGTCACGAGAGCCGGTTTGAGGAAGGTCAATTGTTGAAGCCAAACGGAGTTCCTGACGATCAAATAGAGCTTTTTGAAGCGAATCTGGGACGGCCAGGTGTGGGACGCCATGGGCTCACCAACGATCTCACGCCACCGATGTTGCAGGCGCAGTTCCACCAGTCTCGATTCAAGGCCAAGTCGTTTGGAGAGCCCGGACAAAATAGTGCCGAAGGAATCAAGAGTGCCTGGGCGAGCCATGCGGCATCATAGGCGGTAGCGAAGACCGAGATCAAGGGACTGGTGTTGGGGTATGGCGAAAGATACGGAAGATCATCAAAAGGTCGTGGCCACCAATCGGAAGGCCTACCACGACTACTTCATCGAAGAAAAATTCGAGGCCGGGATCGTGCTCAAAGGCACGGAGGTGAAATCACTTCGGGACCGGCGAGTGAACTTGCAAGACAGTTATGCGGGTGCCAAAGACGGCGAGATCTTTCTCTACCATTGCCACATCAGTCCCTATAGTCACGGCAACATCATGAATCACGACCCGATGAGGACTCGAAAGCTCCTTCTCCATCGGAAGGAGATCAACAAGCTTCTTGGGAAGACTCAACAGAAAGGGCTTACGCTGATTCCTCTTCGAATCTATTTCTCAGAACGAGGCCAGGCGAAAGTCGAACTCGGACTGGCGAAGGGGAAGAAGCAACATGATCGCCGCGACTCCATCAAAGCTCGTGAAGCAGGACGGGAAGTTGAACGGGCGATCAAAGAAAGAAAGTAATCGGCTAGCCCAACATTCCTTCGAGCGGAGAAAGCCTAGCCGTCATCTGTGAGTCAAAGACCCATATTGCAGCGGATTGGTCCTGCAGAGTGACCAGTGAGGCGATCGAATCGCATCCCCTCTCCGGCGATAGCTCCCATCATCATTTCTGACTGGTGCCTGCCCGATCCGAGACTGCAGGAAGGTCCGAAAGGAACCGGTTCCTAATCTAGCCCGTCTATTCCCCGAATGAAACCATGATTGGTTTCGGTTGGGACTTCCTGAGGAAGTAGACCTTCCCTTGCTCAGACTGTCGCTCTGTTACCTGGGTTTGGTTGATCCCTAACAGCTCGACGGCTCCAGTTACCCTCGGGAGAGCTGCAACATGGCATACAACAGTCCGAAGATGCCGACCAAAATGAAGACTTCAATAAAGGAGACCATGATATTTCTTCACCCCCCTTCGCTTTTTTATAGGTATACCTCTTCAAGATGAAGCCACCATGAGGCGATCATGAAGACTTCTTCATGGACGAAGGGTCTGGTCATGCCCTGGATCTCATTGGAAAGCCGAAGAATTGCGGGTGTTGGAGATTGTCCTCGCTGTTAAGGAGTTAGCCCTACAGCTTGATAGAAGGCCTATAATGCTCGCTGTCTTTACCCTTGAGTTACACATCGCAGCTGTGCAGGGTACGGGACTAGGTTTGGTTCACTCACACGCTGCAGCAGTGGCAGCCAGCTTGTGGAATCTTGGTCAGGTGTCCAGGGTTGTGCCGCTTGGGCCAAACAACCAAAATGGTCTTTACCCGGAAAGTAAGGTCTGGCCAAGCTTTCTGAGGACTGGTTTGGAGAGGAGATGCGGGGAGAGAGCACGAGGGTGGACGCAGAACGCAAACATCCTGTTAGGCGGGAGGGGTCAGCTGTGCCAGCGCCGGTAACCGCAGGGTAAAGACGGAACCCTTGTTAACCTCACTGATGACGGAAATGCTCCCGCCGTGGGTTTCCATGATCTCCTTCACAATGGGTAGCCCAAGACCAGTCCCGGCGGCATCTTTCGCCCGCGCCCAATCAGTTCGATAGAAGCGCTCAAAGAGATGCGGAATATTTTCCGGCTCGATGCCATGGCCCGTGTCTTCGACAGCGATGGTGACATCGCGACTATCGGTCTGCAAGCGGACGGTCACGATTCCGCCGGATGGCGTGTACCGTAGTGCGTTGTCGAGCAGGTTGATCAGGGCCTGTTTGAGCCACTGCGCATCGCCGAGCACAGACGGCACCGGCTGAGATTCAAACGTCAGGGTAATCTGACGATCATCCGCCAAGAGCATCAATTCATCCATGAGCTCTTGAATCAACGGTTCCAATGCGAGGGGGACGAGGTTGACAGGCGGCTTGCTGCTGGTGAACTTCGCCAATGTCAACAAGGGACGGGTCAAGGCGATGAGCCGGTCGACTTGTTGGAGGTTGTTGAGCAGTACCTCCTGATACTCTTCGGATGTGCGGGCTTTCATGAGTGCCACCTCCAGGTTTCCCTGGAGAATGGTCAGGGGCGTTTTCATTTCGTGAGCAGCGATCTCGCAAAAGTTCCGCTGCACTTCACTTCCCCGCTGAAATTGATCCAATACGGAATTGACGGCCTGGGTGAGTCGTCGAAATTCACGATAGGGCGAATCGAGTGCCAAACGTTTTCCGAGATCGGCTACCGACATAGTCTCGGCTCCCTTGCACAGAGTCTCGATCGGAGCCAGGACTTTCTTGGCCAGCCAGAGGCTTCCGACCCACGCCATAAACAGCGTGGCGCCGGACCCAAGACTGAGCAAAAACACGAGCCCATGGAGCGTTTCCTGATGATGGAGCAACGAGGTTTCTGCCTGGAGGACGTACCGGATACGCCCACCCCCTACGACGAGGGGCAGGAAGAGGTGTCGGGCAGGTGTGCCGTCCGGTGCGGTCAGTGTGTCGAAGACGAGGGTCGAGATTCGGACTCGCTCAAGCACGCGAGGTGACAGGGAGTCTTGTGGGGCGGCATGGGGGCTGCTCCACAGGAGTCGACCGTCTGTCGAAAAGATGCGAAGGGCATGCGTGACATCAGGCAACACGCGTTGTTCTGTCGGGCTTTGCGTTAATTCATTCGTGGGGGTGATCGTGCGGTCATGCTTTTCAAGGATATCGGGATACTGCTCCACAAACTCGGCCAGCGTCTCTGCCAGCACCAGCAGGCGCCCGTCGACGAACCGTTGCAAGAGGGTTTCACTGGCGGCATACACGAGCCCAGAAAACAGGAGAAGCCCAGCCATCAAAACGAAGGCGGACCAACTGATCAGACTGCGCAACGATTTCATGTAGAGGTGCCCGGCTCTTCAAGCATGTACCCCGCGCCGCGAACCGTAGCGATCAAGGGAGGGGAATAGTCTCGATCAATCTTGGCACGGAGGGCGCGGATATGAGCATCGACGATATTCGTCATCGGGTCGTAACTGATATCCCACACATGCTCGATGATCGCCGTACGCGTGAGTACGCGGTTTTTGTTCCGCAGCAGAAACTCAAGGAGAGCGTACTCCTTATTAGTGAGCGCGATTTCTTGACCGGCGCGCCAGACACGGTGAGAAGCTGGGTCTAATCGAAGATCGGCTGCTTGAAGCTGGGCAAGTTGCTGAGAGCTGCCTCGCCGTAAGAGGGCTCGAACCCTGGCGAGCAATTCCACGAATGCGAACGGTTTCTCCAAAAACTGATCTGCACCCGTATCATAGCCAGAAACCTTGGTTTCAACGGTGTTCCGTGCTGTCAACAGGAGCACGGGGGTGGAGATACCCTTGTCTCGGATACGGCGGCAGACTGTCAGGCCGTCCAACTTGGGCAGCATGATGTCGAGAATCACCAGATCGTAGGGGTTGTCCAGCGCCAGGGCCAAGCCCGCTTCGCCGTCGTTGGCTACATCGATTGCGTACTGCTCTTCTTTCATTCCTTTTCGAATGAACTGAGCCAGATCCGCATCATCTTCAACCAGCAGAATTCTCATCGCCTACCTCATGGCTGGACCAAGCAGACCGACGGCGACGGAGGCGGTAGTTCAGCAGAGACTACTTTTGCAATCGGTGACCACAAGGTTCGTCGCCTTTTCATCGGCATCAAGCTCGAGGGTCAGCCAGGCGATGCCCACGGCCCGCTCATCTTGATGGGCTCCGCCACTGCCTTCCAGCAGGCCGATGACGTAATAGCGGCCGGCAGGAACTTTCGTGAACCAAAAATGCCCGGTCGGGTTGGCCCGCGTCACACGCAGATAAGGAAGCAAGCGTTTCTCGGCCAGGAGTTGGTCCATCCCCGCGCGCAGGCACTCGACGGTTGGCGTCTGTGTCGCAGTGGCCTCAGAGGACGACGATCCCCCTTTTGATGTGCACGTGCTCTCTCTCACCTGCTTGTCAAACCACGCGCGAGTATAGGATGAAATGGGAACCAACACGATTGATGCCCCAGCCTGCGTGACGGCTTTGCCTGACACAGCACGCAAGAACACCTGCCCTGCCGCGCTCCCATGTCCTTTGGCTTTGTAGGCAAACAGCTCTTTCTCATTGAAGGCCGATGGACTCGGGGGGAGCGGCGTCGCGGCTTGCGCGGAGACCACCAGAGCGCAACTCATCAGCAAAAAACCGGCACCCCAGCATCGACCGTCGCGATGACGCGCCATCATGTCGAGGGTGCCGCCGCTGTGGACGGCGTGTCCTGAATGGTGGGAGTTGGGCCAGCCTTGTGTTTGAGCGCGCGACCTTTGTCGGGCGTCGGGTCGGTGATCAACCCGTATACCTCGCGACCCTCGTGACCCTCCGGTAAATATTCCGTGATCGGCATCCCATCTTCTCGCACGAAGAGGAGGCAGTGGCAGTATTTGTAGATCTGCATTTCGTCGCAGGCACAGATCCAGCGTCGGAGTTTGGCTTCTGCCTCTTTGTCCTTGTAGAAATTGCAGGGACAGAGGGGCTTCCCGAGTTCATCGATATGGGACGCCAACCCTTTGACGACCGCGTCCGTCACCGCGGCATTCGGATGCATCACGGTTCCACTTTTCTCGGCAAATCCCTTGATGAACTTCCGGATTTTCTCGAGGCTTTCCTCTGTCGGCTCAGCCATGGATCTCCTCCTCAGCGCCACGATGGGCAGAGCCTCTAGTTTACAAGGATAATTCGCTCCTTTACAATCCGTCCCTTCACGCTGATTCTGGTAGTCAATCATGACGGACATGTCGAGTCGAGAAATTTTGCGAGACCGACTGGTAGCAGAGCTGAGACCGGCGGTCGCGGAGACCCTTGTGACCCGCTTAGCCCAGGAGACGGGCAAAGCAGACGCATCCGCACAGGTCCTGACTCTGTTGGACGAGCTCTCTGATCTCTCCGAAAAAGCCGTCTGTGCGGCCATGACAGCGCTGCCGGAGCTGGATCGGAAGGGGGGGCTTTCGCACGTCGTCCTGTGGCTGGACCTGGGCATTGCGTTGACCGAGTCATCCGGCGCGTCCGCACTCAAATATTTCAAGGAAAGCCCCTTGGTTCTTGGGCTGATTGATTCTGTTGATGTGCGTACCGAGGTCTTGACCATCGGCCTGGACATGGCGGAGGAAGATGCGAATGTCGCCCTCGAATACCTGCGCCAAGCTCCACAGATCCTGTCGAATGTCCCGGTTACTCAGGTGCGATCCTGGCTCGAGATCGGCATTGAACTGACCAAGGTCAATGTGGTGGTCGGGCTGGAGTTCATTCGACAACTCTCCAAGCTGGCCCCCATCCTGCCTCGAGAGAGTGCTCGTCGTTGGGCCATGGTGGGCACGAAATTAATTGTGCCGAATAGCCTTGGGAAGCCGGACTACGTAGCGACCATGGAGTTCCTCAGGACCAGCCCGTCCATTCTCGAAAGGGTCCCAGAGCCACCCGTTCGGGAGAAAGTCGTATCGCTCTGTGTTGTCCTAGCTGAACAGTCCCCCGAGTCGAGCATCACGTGGCTTACGGAGTCACCACAGCTTCTGGAAGTCCTGCCGTCAACGGAATGGCGGAGCCGGTTCTTGCAGTACGGCTCCTTGCTCGCCGAACAGTATGCAGAGGTGACAATCGAGTATCTCCGTCGTGCTCCGGAACTTGTCGCGCTCATCGGAACTGGTCCGGATGCGCTCACGCGATTTGAACGATGGTTTCAGACCGGGATGGAAGTTGCGGCCTACAGCCTCGATGGGGCACGAGCCTATTTTTCGGTCGAGTCGCGGAAAGCATTGGCTTCGGTCGAACAAGCCTTGAGCGGGGTGCCGTTTCGTCAGGTTGCTCGAACGGTGAAACTTTTTGTTCAGGGACTGTGTGGAACAGATATCGCTGTGGAGGCGCTTCCGGATTCGGTGGCTTCCCCAGTTCGCGCAACGGTCAGCGAAGATGGATGCCGCATCGCACTCCCGGCGCTGCTCCGTCGATATCCCACGGCCGCCGAGAACGAACGCCTCTATCTTGTGATGGCCGCACATGAAGCCGGCCATATAGAGTTCGGTACGTATCAACTCAGGCTCGAATCGTTAGCCGATTTGGTCGAAACAGTGCGACTGCGATATGGGCGATCCAATGAAGCCAGACCAGAGACGTTGGCGGCTCTGTTTCAGCTGTATCCGAATCCCACGCTGGTACGGGATCTCTGGGTTGTGCTGGAGGATGCAAGGGTTGAATGCTTACTGCGCGCGGAATATCCCGGGCTTCGGTGTGACCTTGCACGAGTAGCGAGCGAATCCATCACTCCGCGTGATCCAGCGCAAGGGGTGACACCGAAGGAACTCGTCGTCGATTGCCTGCTCAGGCTCTCTCTGGGTGAAGCGGCAGATTCTGTTGTGCCTCAAGCGATCAAGGGAGAGGTCTCCGTCCTGTGGGATCTGTGTCAGCCGGCACTCACAATCACGGCAACAGCCGAGGAAACCGTCCGTGTGGTCGACGCTGTCTACGTGCGGCTTGAAGAACTGCTGGCGGCTCGCGGCGAGATGATCCAGGGAGAAAAACGTGAACAGCCGGAGGAGGCTGTGGCGGGACAGGCGCAACCGTATCGAGCGGAGGACCAATACCGTACCGTCACGGATGTGGCCTATCGTGGTTCGATGAAGCCGGAGTTCGTCGTGTGGAGTCCGGAGCGATTGGAGAAGCCTCAGGACCTGTCTTCGGCACAAGGGGATAGTCCTGTCGGGCAGGGAGGTCGGAGCGCAGAGTCTTTTTTCGAGAGCGGAGAAATATTGCAGGAGGGGCGCACCTTGCCGTCCATTGTGGAGGAATGCCTCACTCTTGAACCCAACCCGCAATCAAGGCAGACCACAACCGATGAAGAGCGCACCGTCCTCTATCCGGAGTGGGACCATCGGATCGAGGACTATCGGATGAATTGGTGTCGCGTGGCGGAACGACCGGCAGACCTCGGGTCCGACGAATTCGTGACGGAGACATTGGCTGCCCGACAAAGTGTGGTGAAACTGCTACGCCGGTTTTTTGAAGGATTACGTGCCCCGGCCTATCGTCGGGTTGCGGGGCAACCAGATGGGGAAGAGGTGGATCTCGATGCGGTGGTCCGACGCACAGCGGACCGGTGGGCCGGCATAGAAGGTGACGATCGACTGTATATCCGCCGCGATAAACGAGAGCGGGATGTGGCGGTTGCCTTCCTGGTTGATGTCAGCGGATCGACCGGTCAACAGGTCGGATCCGGTCGGCGGGTCATCGACGTTGAGAAAGAAGCGTTGGTACTGCTTTGTGAAGCATTGGACGCGGTCGGCGATCAGTACGGACTCTATGCGTACTCAGGCCAAGGGCGAGGGAGGGTCGAGTTTCTCACGATTAAAGATTTTGAGGATCGATTGGGAGCGGCGACGGCACGTCGGCTTGGAGGGCTGTCTCCTCGTCATCAGAACCGCGACGGCACGGCCATTCGGCATGCCGTCGCGAAGCTGTTGGCTCGTGATGCAAAACACCGCCTCCTGGTGATATTGAGTGACGGAAGACCGTTGGATGATCAGTATCGGGACGACTATTCGTTAGAGGACACGAAAGCGGCACTCCGTGAAGCAAGGCAGCGAGGAATCGAGACCTTTTGCGTGACGATCGACCGGGAAGCGGAGAGTTACTTGCGCCCTCTCTATGCCGAGACACGGTATTGCGTCATCGACAGAGTCGAGGCTTTGCCGACCAGGTTGCCGCGTATGTACAGACAATTGACGACTTAGACGCATCAACAGCATGACCAACAACTCAACAGGAAAACCAGCGGTTCCTGCCTGGCTGTATAAGCTCTTCACGGGGCATCAGTATCCCTATGTCCGTCGTTTGGCCAAATTCGGGCAGGTGGTGAAGCCTGGGGAGGATCGTCCTGAGCCGACGAAGGACATGATCGAGGCAAAATTCTGGGAGGTGTATCCGCGTTGTCGAGTGAAAGTCTTGCAAGAAGTCAAAGAAGGCATGATCGTGGTCTTTCATGATCTCGGGGAGTATCCCCCGGGCAGCTTTCAGGCCCTCGTGGACAATCCCGAGGAGTTTCTGGCAAGCACCTATGGGAAAAAGAAGATCAAGGTCAATTTCTATGACGACGAGAATTTCGTTTGTACGATCAACTTCAAAGTTGCAGGCTGGACTGAACACGCATAAGAAGTGCTGCGCTGAACGTGCTTGGTTCTGAGAGCGACACATCTCTCAGTCCTCAGCACTCGGCACTTTAGAACTTTCGGAGGAAGCATGGCACGACCAAAAATTACGGTGGTGGGGGCAGGCAACGTCGGTGGGACGACGGCGCAACGATTGGCCGAAAAGAATCTCTACGACGTGGTGCTCCTCGATATTGCGGAAGGGGTTCCTCAGGGAAAGGCGCTCGATATTTCCCAGGCAGGGCCGGTGTGTGGGTATAACACCCGAGTCGTCGGGACCAACGACTATGCAGCCACCGCTGGATCTTCAATCGCGGTCATCACGTCGGGCATGCCCAGAAAACCGGGTATGAGTCGTGATGAATTGTTGGCGACCAATGCCAAAATCGTGAAATCCGTTGTGACGGGGTTGGTGGCTCGGTCGCCGGAGATCATTCTGATTCTCGTCACCAATCCGTTGGACGCCATGGTGCACGTGGCGCGTACCGTCAGCGGCCTTCCCAAATCGAAAATCATCGGGATGGCGGGTGTTTTAGACTCCGCAAGAATGCGCACGTTTATCGCTGCAGAACTGAACGTGCCGTCTACCGAGGTCGAAGCGATGGTCTTAGGGGGGCACGGGGATACGATGGTGCCGCTGCCGCGGTATACGACCGTGAAGGGACGTCCGGTGTCTGAACTGATGTCGAAAGAGACGCTTGATGCCATCGTCAAGCGGACCCGCGATGGGGGAGCAGAAATTGTCGGCCTCTTGAAGACAGGCAGCGCCTTTTATGCGCCGTCCGCTTCGGCGGTGGCTATGGTGGAGGCGATTCACAAGGACGAAAAGCGGGTCATGCCCTGCGCGGTCCTGTGTGACGGGGAATATGGATTGAAGGATGTCGTGGTCGGTGTGCCAGTCAAGATCGGACGGGGCGGAGCCGAACAGATCCTGGAGTATGAGCTGACTGGTGACGAGCGAGCGGCATTAGAGACATCGGCCGACGCGGTGCGGGAGCTCTGTAGTACGGTGGATCGATTGATGGGGTAGGACGGTCACTGGTCAATAGTCGTCGGTCATCAAGAAAAAAAGTATGATTCCTCGATTTGGACCAATGTCGAATGGCCGACGACCTTCGGTGCCTGCTTGACAATCGGAGAAAAGCTGTCGTACAGACAACAGCCTAGGCGATCAACCGTTTTTTTAAGAGAGGGGAGTTATGAAATTTCTTGAAGATCCGATGCAGACGATGGGAGTAGGATTTGCCCTCACCGTCGTCTTGATCATCATATATCTGGGAATGGCCGGCATTGGCGCAGGCGAGGCAGACTGGGGCCAGATGATCCTTCGCTGGGTACATTTCCTAGCCGGGATCACGTGGATCGGGCTGTTATATTTCTTCAATTTGATCAATGCCTCGTTCTTGAAAAGCCTGGATGGGCCGACCAAGAACATCGTGATTCCGAAGCTGATGCCGGCCGCACTCAATTGGTTCCGGCATGGGGCCACCGTGACGGTGTTGGCCGGTGTGTTGTTGTATGGGCACATGTATCATAAAGGTGGCACAGGAGCGGTGGCCTTGGCTATCGGCGGATTGCTCGGCATCATCATGATGGGTAATGTTCATGGCATCATCTGGCCGAACCAGAAGAAGATTATTGCGGCTGTCACTGCAGCGGCGCAGGGAACCCCGGCGCCGCCCGAGATGGCGCAGTGGGGGAGGACTGCCTTGCTCGCTTCCCGCGTAAACTTTTTACTCTCGATTCCCATGCTGTTCTTCATGGGGGCCGGTAGCCATTTCAGATAAGGTCTTGTTGCCTCGCCGGTGGGGACAAACCCCACCGGCCACGACTTCCATCGCCTCATTCTGTTGTCCTCTGCCCCTCCATGCCTAGGTTTTGAGTAGGCCCCATAGTCCTAACTGTTTGAGATTCAGGCCCATTTACAGCTGGTTGCCTTGACGGAAGAAGAGGCAGAACCGTATAGTAACAGCTCAACCTTGAAGAGTTCGGATCGGGTAGCTATGCCTACGCTTACAGAACCTCGCCTTGTTCAACAGATAGAGGGAGCTCCTTGGGAAATTGAGGGGTATCTCAAAGTCGGTGGTTACGAAGCCTGGAAGCGGTGTGTCAAGGGATTGAACGCGGCGAAAGTGATTGAGGAGCTGAAGAAATCAGGGCTTCGTGGACGGGGTGGCGCAGGATTTCCGACAGGGATCAAGTGGGACAAAGTCCTTAATCACCGAGTGAAAGAACGCTATTTCGTGTGCAATGCCGGCGAGCACGAGCCGGGCACATTTAAGGACCGTCATTTGTTGAAAACGTTGCCGCACCAATTGATCGAAGGCTGTCTGATTGCCTCCTTCACTGTGCAAGCGAAAGCTTCCTTTATCTACGTGAACCATGAGTATCATGAAGAGCAGCAAAATCTAAAGAAGGCCTTGGCCCAGGCGAAGGAACGAGGATTACTTGGAAAGAATGTCCTGGGGAGTGGAGTTGATATTGAATTGGAGATCTTTGACGGCCATGGGAGTTACGTAGCCGGCGAAGAAACGGCGATGTTGGAATCGATGCAGGGCCGTCCTGCGATGCCGCGACAGAAGCCTCCGTTTTATCCGACCGACTTCGGCCTCTATGGCAAACCGACCCTCGTCAATAACGTTGAGACCTTGTGCAATATTCCCAGGATTCTCCATAAAGGTGCTGGGTGGTTCACCGAGATAGGGACGGAGAAGTGTCCTGGTACGATGATGTTTTCGCTGAGCGGCGCGGTCAATCGGCCTGGGGTGTACGAGATGCCGATGGGAGTGACGATCCGCGATCTGGTTGAACGATGTGGCGGTGGTGTGCCCAATGGCCGCAAAATCAAGGCCGTATTTCCCGGTGGCCCGGCGTTTTCGATGGTGACGGCGGATCAGCTCGATTTGCCAATGGATTTCGACTCCTTGAAAAAAGCCGGCACAGGGTTGGGCTCGGCCGGTGTGATTGTTGTCGACGATGCGACCTGTATGGTGGCCAAGACGCTGCATTTTTCAAATTTTTTCAAGGACGAGAGCTGCGGGCAGTGTCCTCCATGTCGTATGGGGACGAATAATCTTGCCATCCTGATGACAAAAATTGAATCGGGGCAGGGCACGCAAAAAGATTTGGAGAGCATGCTGCAGCTTTGTGGCTTCGTCAAAGGCACTGGGTACTGCACTCTCGTCACTGGCGCGTCGGTTTTGGTGCAAAGCAGTTTGAAGCTGTTCCGTCACGAATACGAAGACCATATTCGGCTGCAGCGGTGTCCCTATCAGGAAACACCGGCAGGGACTGTCACCCACTCCTAGGAGACGTCATCATGCCACGAGTGACGTTTCTGCACCAGGACGGGCGAAGTGGAGAGGTTGATGAGAACGTCTCGCTGCTTGATGCCGCCAAGGAATTGGGATTCCACCTGAATCACGACTGCGGCGGGAACGCGTCCTGTACGACATGCCGGGTCGAGGTTCAGATGGGACAGGAGCATCTCTCGGAGATTGATTTCGACGAGCAAGACCTGCTAGATCGTGAAGCCTTGACGGAACCATGGCATCGTTTGGCTTGTCAGGCTCGGGTGTTGGGAGATGTTGTGGTGCGCGTGCCGGAAGCCAAATGGGAGCAACCACAGCGGGCGGCATCAGAGGCAAGGGGTTGATATTGGAAGAAGAGGTGTTAGACTAACATTCTAGCCAGCCGAGTGGGCTGGAACGATCTATAGAGGAGGATGAAATGGTTAACATTACGCCGGTGGCGGAACAGAAGATCAAGGAATTGATGGCCGAGGAAAAAGACGTGGTCGGATTGCGGGTGTACGTACGTGGCGGCGGATGCCATGGCTATCAATATGGGATGGCCTTTGAATCCAAGATGGCCGAGGACGATACCATCATCGAAAAGGGTGAGGTGAAACTCATCATGGATTCACAGAGTGCTCCCTTGCTGCAGGGTGCGGAAGTGGACTACGTCGACAGTGTGCAGGGCTCGGGTTTCTCGATCAAGAACCCCCAGGCCAAAACGACGTGTGGCTGCGGCAGCTCCTTTAGCGCGTAAGCGTGGCTACGGGATGACCGTAGGAATGCCGATCATGGACTCTCCCGTCTAAGACTGCTCGAACATCGAGCAGTCTTAGCGTTTTACCCACACCACGAGTCACCGGATTGAATGTCACAGACATATGTGACCAGACGCTATCGCTTTTGCGCCGCCCATCGGCTCCACACGGATCTCCTCTCACCTGAAGAAAACTGGGCTGCCTTCGGCAAATGTAATAATTCGAATGGTCATGGGCATAACTATGTGGTCCTGGTGACGATTTGTGCCGGAACGGCAGAGAATATGAGCAACCTGGATTCTCTTGACCACCTCGTCACCGACACGATCATCGGGCGTTTTGATCATCAGGATCTGAACAGTGACCCGGCGTTCTCTGCATTGACCACGACGGGAGAGAATCTTGTCACAGTGATCTGGGACATTCTCAACCCGCTGCTGCCTGCCGGTCGTCTGCATAAGGTCGGGGTCATTGAGACCAGAGACAACTATTTTGAATATACGGGTGCTATATAAGCCGAAGGGGAACATCGTGAGAAAGTCACCAAAGCGAGAGAAGAGACCGACATCGGTGGAAGACGCAAACGGAAGCGGAAGGGCTCCGGACTTATCGGTCCTCCAATCGCTGGTCACGGAGATGCTCCTCGCCCTCGGTGAAAAGCCCAGTCGGAATGGGCTCCTCAAGACCCCAGAGCGAGTGGCCAAGGCCCTGGCCTTTATGACGCAGGGGTATCAGCGTGATATCGACCATCTCTTAAACGGTGCGCTCTTTCCGATCGAATATGACGAAATGGTCATCGTCAAAGACATCGATTTTTTCAGTATGTGCGAACACCATCTGCTACCGTTTTTTGGCCGAGTCCATGTCGGCTACCTGCCCAACAAGAAGGTGGTCGGCCTCAGCAAGATTCCGAGGATTGTCGATATGTTCGCCAGGCGTCTGCAAGTTCAAGAACGGTTGACCGTGCAGATCGCTGAAACGTTGAGCACGAAGCTGAACGCTCATGGTGTCGGCGTCGTCATCGAAGCCAGACATCTCTGTATGATGATGCGGGGCGTGGAAAAACAAAACACCGTGGCCGTCACCAGCTCCATGCTGGGAGCGTTCCGCAGCCAGTCGCAGACCCGCGAGGAGTTTTTGAAATTGATTCGGCGGGGCAGCGTCGGCGACCCGGAGTGAGGGATCTGGCACTCTCTCCCTTCAACCCACCGTTGATCGTGTCAGAGTCGACCCGAAGGAACGGATTGTTTCGTTAAACAGCTCCGGCTGTTCCAGATTTGAGAGATGGCCCGCTCCTGGAATGATGGTCAGACGGGCATTGGGAATTCTCTCCGCCATGAGCCGGGCGTCGGAAGGTGGGGTCGGGACGTCCAGTTCACCGACGATGACTTGAGTGGGACAGATGATCTGTTGGAGGAGCGAGATGGAATCAGGTCGCTCTGCCATGGCCATGAGATCTCCGGCAATGCCGCTGACTTGGTTGCCTTCGATCATTGTGCGTACTCGTTGAACCAGGTCCGGCCTCGTCTGGATCGTTGTAGGGCTCAATAATTTCGGGATCATCGTGTCGGCAATCGCGCATGCCCCCTGTTTGTAGGCCATCTGAGCCATCTCAAATCGTGCCCGTTTCCCATCCGCTGTATCTGCCTGGGGCCTTGTGTCAGCTAAGACCAACCCTCTCACACGCTCGGCATACTTTCGATAGAACGCCAAGGCGATATAGCCTCCCATCGACAGCCCGATGAACACCGCATGCCGGATCGATAGGTGGTCCAGTAGGTTGCAAACGTCATCAGCTGCTTGATCCAGAGAATAGTGCCAAAGCGGCGCATCGGATTCGCCGTGTCCTCGTAGGTCAACCGTAATCACTCGAAACTGTGATGAAAGGGCTCTCTCCTGGGACTCCCACATGCTGCGGTTGAGTGGAAAGGCATGGAGGAAGACAAGGGGAAGTCCGGTCCCCTGATCGTTGAAGGCGAGAGAGATGTTATTGATCTGAGCGAGCATCGGTCATCCTGTACGTGTCGAACGTCGTACCATCGGTTGCCTGCAGGGTCAAGCGGTCATTTGCGCTCACGTGGCCCTGCGTATACAATTCCCGAACGGTGTGAGGAGCAAGATGACCCGCTCTCATGAACAGGCCCCAGATCTATTCACCGCGCCGCGGCATGACCCCGCCATTGATGCTCCGCTTGCAGAGCGGATGCGGCCACGTGATTTCGACGATTTCGTCGGTCAGGATGAGATCGTCAGTCCCGATCGTCCTTTGCGGAAGGCCATTGAAACAGACCAGCTTTCTTCCGTCATCTTCTGGGGACCACCAGGATCGGGGAAGACGACGCTCGCTCATCTGATTGCCCGATATACAAAGGGACAGTTTGTATCCTTTTCGGCCGTGACCGGCGGGGTGCCTGAGTTGCGCACGATCATGAAGGCAGCAGAGCAACGCCGGTTGATCAACGCTCAACGGACCATCCTATTCGTGGATGAGATTCACCGGTTTAATAAGGCACAACAAGATGCGTTCCTTCCCCATGTCGAACGAGGCACCATCATTCTGGTCGGGGCGACCACGGAAAATCCCTCGTTCGAAGTCATCAGCCCCTTGTTGTCACGCTCAATTTTAGTGGTGCTGAAATCTCTGAGCGACGAGGCTCTGGGGCTCATCCTGGATCGGGCGCTGAACGATTCGGAGGGAGGGGTAGGACAACTAAAGGCCTGTGTGTCATCACAAGCCCGTCAGCGCTTGGTCGCGTTTGGCAATGGCGATGCGAGGGCGATGCTGACGGCGTTGGAATTTGTCGTAAGGCAGGCGCCGATAGGACCGGATGGCACACGTGCCATCGATGTGGGGATGCTGGAATCCGGATTGAATGCAAAGGCTCTGCGATACGACAAGTCCGGTGAAGAGCACTACAATACCATCTCGGCCTATATCAAAAGTCTTCGCGATTCCGATGCAGATGGGGCACTCTACTGGTTGGCGCGGATGTTGGAGGCCGGAGAGGATCCCACGTTCATTGCCCGTCGGATGGTGATCTTTGCATCGGAAGATATCGGCAATGCCGACCCGCTCGCGCTTGGCGTGGCTGTCTCGGTGGCACAGGCCGTCCAGCTTGTTGGGCTTCCGGAGGCACAGATCAATCTGGCGCATGGGACGACGTACCTCGCCTCGCGGCCAAAGGACAATGCGTCCTATATAGGGCTTCTGGAAGCCAGAAAGGATGCACAAGCCCATGGAAACTTAGGAGTTCCTTTCCACCTCCGGAATGCAGTGACCTCCGTGATGAAGGACTTGGGGTATGGAACAGAGTACCGCTATGTTCATGATGATCCCAGAGCACGAACAGAGCAAACCCACCTCCCACAGGTACTTAAGGACCGTCGGTACTACCGCCCAAAGCCGTCCCTATAGGGCCAATTGTCGGGGTGTACATTCTCGTCTAATCGGTTATACTTAGAACGATGAGGCGAGGAGAAGGAAAAATATCGGCCCATGCCACCGCGCTGAGTGAGCGACGGAAATTCGTCCGAGCCGAGTTGGTCGGGTCGGCCTTGGTATCGCCGAAGAGCGGCAGGCGGGCTTGTACGGCGGTCTTAGATAATGTGAACAGGATTGGGGCGGGGTTTCACACGAAAGAACGGTTTCCTTCGAATGAAAGAGTCACCGTCTCGTTTGCCTTCCTGGATTCTGATCGAGTCGAACAGCAGGAAAAACTCGATGGAATGGTCGCCTGGGTGAGGCCATGGGAAAAGAAGGGATTCCTCATCGGCGTCGTGTGGGATGAATTGGTGACAAAAGAAAAGCACCGCTGGCTGTACTACTACCTGGAGGAAACCCTCAAAGCTTCCGTCTGAGGCCCTGGCCCGAAACGCCGTCATCCATCGACGGCTAGAATCCTACGGCCCGTACGGAGACATCGCTAGCCCATCGCCACCAGCTGTTGTTTCACAGTCTCGAGTTCGGCCGAGAGTGATTCCCAGCGAGCGGTCAGTCGCTCGAGGTCCCGCTTCCATCCGTCCTGTTCCTGATGCAACAGATTCCAACGATCGAACTCAGCGTAGAGTTTGGGATCGGAAAGTTCGGACTCGCGCGCTTTAATTTTGGTTTCCGCCTCGGCAATTTCTGTTTCTGCTCGGGAGACTTGTTTTTCCAGGCGTGCTTGGGTCTTGGTCAAGTCTCGTCGTTCCCCACCTTTCCCCTTTGATTGAATCTGTTGAGCCATCGCACGAGTCGGGCCGGAAGACGTGGGCGCTGAAGCACCCTCGAGTTCCTCGCTCGTCTCCTTGATCGATTCAAACTCTTGCGCCTTTTTCCAGAGATAATACTCGTAGTCCCCGATGAAGTTTCGGGCTTTCCCGTCTTCAATTTCAACGACGCGGGTGGCGATGCGGGTCAGAAACGTCGGATCATGCGAAATGAAGATGATCGTTCCCGGGAATTCAGCCAACGCATCAGTGAGCACATCGACGGAGGCCGGATCCAGGTGGTTCGTCGGCTCATCGAGCAACAAGGTATTGGCCGGTTCCACCAGCATGCGGGCGAGGGCGACCCGGTTCCGTTCACCGCCGCTCAACGCTTTGATGGGTTTCTTCTGATCCTGGCCGGAGAACAAGAACGCACCGGCAATCCCCCGGAGAAAATTCATCTCCGCATGTTTGGTGACCTCTTCGAGCGACTCGAGGACCGAGTGTTCGGGATTGAGCGTTTCTGCCTGATGCTGGGCAAAGTAGTGCAAGGTCACTCCGTGCCCGACCGTTCTGGTGCCGGTATCAGGAGCCAGCACACCGGAGAGCATCTTCAAAAGGGTACTCTTGCCGGCCCCGTTTTCACCGACCAATGCGACACGTTGCCCACGCTCCACGGAAAAATCGAGTGTCTTGTAAACGATCTTTTCCCCGTAACGCTTGCTCGCTCCGGCAAGATCCAATACTTGACGGCCGCTGGCGGAGGGAAGAGGAAATCGGAACTTGACGCGTTTCGGGTCCCGCTGGATTTCAATCCGCTTCACTTTTTCCAGTTGCTTCAGCCGTGATTGCACCTGGCTGGCCTTATTGGCCTGATACCGGAAACGATCGACGAATTTCTGAACACGGGCGATCTCTTTGGACTGCCGGGTCGCCGAGGCGTGAAGCTGGGAATCTCGTTCTGCCTTCAGCTTGGTGAAGAGCGAATAGTTGCCGCGGTACTCTTCGATTTTATGATGGCGGAGTTCCCAGATGTGGGTGACCACGCGGTCAAGAAATGCCGTATCGTGACTGATGATCAGGAGTGTCATGCCGGACTGGATCAGAAATTGTTCGAACCACCGCTGCGTCGGCTTATCCAAGTGGTTCGTCGGCTCGTCGAGCATCAACACGTCGGGGTTGGAGAGCAGCAGATGGGCCAGTGCCACCCGCATCCGGTAGCCTCCGGAGAGTTTTTCGACGGGGCGATCGAAATCAGCTTCGGTAAACCCCAGCCCCATCAGGATGCGTTTGGCCTCGTGTTCCGGGTATTCGTCGCGATGGGCGGCGTCGAGCGCGGTTTTGCCGGTGATGGTTTCCAGCTCTTGCGGGAGATAGCCGATACGAAGCCGTGGTCGCTTGCGGATCGAGCCTTTGTCCGGTGACTCTTCACCGAGGACCATGCGAAAGAGAGTGGTTTTGCCGGCCCCGTTCGGGCCGACGAGACCGACCCGTGAGTTCGGCCGAAGATGCGCAGAGGCCTCTGTAAGCAGCACCTTTGTGGAATATTGCTTGCTGATCGATTCAATTTGGAGCATCGGCACAAACCTTCCGTGTGAAGTGGAGTAACCCGGTTTTCAGAGATGAACTCGAACGAACGAAAACAGTCAGCAGGTTGGGAGCCGAGGCCACTGAATGAAGTTGAATCGGCCCGATAGGTGAAGAATAAACATGCTAGTTAGACCAGAAAAGAGCAAAGGGATTGATCCGACAGCGACAAGATGGATGGCCTTTATAAATCGGTTGGTTCACACGACGTGCGGTTTGGTGGAGCTGGCCGGGATTGAACCGGCGACCTCGTGAATGCCATTCACGCGCGCTCCCAACTGCGCTACAGCCCCACTCTCACGCAAAGAATAAGGGAAATTAATTCGAAAAATGAAGATGTTGAGATCGAGGGGGCATGCTAACACGCTGATAGAGGCCAGTCAAGAAACCCGTGCTGCGATCCTTTCCGAAGAAATTATGGATACAAACGGTTTTCGATACCATTTCTCTGAGACGGACGGCTTGACAAAACAGTAGGTGATACCTACCATGAGCCCCCTTGGCTCTGATCGCTCAATCGGGTCAGAGCCATTTTTTCGTGCCAAAATCGGGACCTGGACGTCGTTAAACTATGGGAAATCTCGTCATTATCGGTGCGCAGTGGGGCGACGAAGGCAAGGGGAAGATCGTCGATATCTTAGCCCGTGATACCGACATCGTGGTGCGCTACCAAGGTGGGTCCAATGCCGGGCATACCGTCATCAATGAACGGGGGACCTACATCTTCCATCTCATTCCCTCGGGAATCTTGTACCGAGGAATCACCTGTGTCATCGGTAACGGGGTCGTGGTCGATCCCGGTTCCTTGATCGAGGAGATGGATCAGCTTCAGGCCAAGGGCATCACGATCGGCAAGAACTTCGCCATCAGCCAGCGAGCGCACTTGATCCTTCCCTATCATAAGGCTATCGACCGTGCGTCTGAACAGTCGAAGGGGTCCCGAAAGATCGGCACGACCGGGCGAGGAATCGGACCGTCCTATGCCGACAAAATGGCACGGATCGGCATCCTCATGGGGGATCTGCTGAATCCAACGTTGTTCAAGAGAAAACTCGAAGAAAATCTGGTCGAGATGAACTGGTTCTTAGAACGACTCTACAAAGTCGACACCTTTCAGGTCGACAAAGTCTTCGATCAATACATGAGCTATGCCGATCGACTCAGGAACCATATCGTTGACACTACCATGTTGCTGAATCGGGCCATTGAGAAGAACAAGACGGTCTTGTTTGAGGGAGCGCAGGGGACGCATTTGGACGTGGACTTCGGCACCTATCCCTACGTGACCTCATCGAGTGCAGCGGCCGGGGGAGCCTGTACCGGGACCGGTGTCGGGCCGACGATGATCGACGCCGTGATGGGCATTGCGAAGGCCTATACCACCAGGGTTGGGAGCGGACCGTTTCCGACCGAACTGACGGATGAGGTCGGACGAGGGCTCCAGGAACGAGGGAAGGAGTTCGGCTCAACCACGGGACGTGCCAGGCGCTGCGGCTGGTTTGACGCGGTGGTGGTTCGCCATGCGACGGCGGTGAATGGGTTGACCTCGCTGGCGCTGACCAAGCTCGATGTGCTGGATGGCTGCAAGGAGTTGAAACTGTGCACGGGCTATCGACATGGCGGCATCATCTACAAGACCATGCCGGCCGATTTGGATGTGTTGACCAACAGCGAGCCCGTCTATCAACGGATGAAGGGGTGGAGTACGGCAACGACGGGAACGACGAGCTATAAGCAGCTCCCTGCCGAAGCGAAACGCTATTTGACACGTATCGAAGAGCTGGTGGAGTGCCGCATCGACATGATTTCGACCGGATCAAAGCGTGCGGAAACCATTATGTTGCGAAATCCGCTGGATTGCTCCCGCCGACGCCCCAAACGCCTCAAAAAATAGGCGATGGTCATTGGTCATTCGTCAATGCTATGATGCATCCGTGATTTTTTGACTGGGGTTTCTCCAGCCGTTCACAAAGAACGATCCACGATTCACCTTCCTGTGTGAGCCGGTAGCTCAGTCGGTAGAGCATCGCCCTTTTAAGGCGAGGGCCCTGGGTTCGAGTCCCAGCCGGCTCACCACTAAATCAACGACTTCGAAGATCCCGCCTTCATCGACCTGCCCGATTGTGACAAATTTGTGTCAATCGGCGGCCGGTGTTCCAGCACATTGACCCCATCACGCAAGCTTTCAGGGCAGTGATGCGCATAGCGCTGCGTCATCGTGCTGGTCTTGTGACCGAGCAGACGCTGGACCTTGTAGAGATCGATCCCGCGTTGCACGAGCCGAGTCGCGAACGTGTGCCGCATGTCGTGAAAGCGGAAATCGAGAATCCCTGCCCGATCCCGTGCTTCACAAAACTCCCGCACCAGGAAACGGACTTGCAGTGTATTGCCCAAAGGAGTCTTGAACACTAGACCTGATGATGCGCCCGTTGCACCTTGTTTGGCTGCCAGCAGGTCGTACACGGTGGTGTTCAATGGGATCGTGCGGCGTGTGCCGTTCTTACTTTTCATCACGATGAGTGTTCCACGCGTGAAATCCACATCCTGCCATTGCAGATTGAGGATCTCCCCTTGCCTCATCCCGGTGTTGAGCGCAAAGCGAATAATTTCTTGAAGCCAAGGCGACGAAGCGGCAAGGAGACGGTCCTCTTCGTCGGCACTCAGCCAACGATCCACTTCGTTCCGCACCTGCTCAAGGGACACACGGTGCATAGGGTTCTCCCGGCACCATTCCCACTCCCGCATGGCCAGATTGAAGGCGTGCCGCACCAATTGCAGCTCCTTATTGATCGTGGCAGGTGCAGCGCCTTCTGTACGCCGTTGAGTTCTATAGGCGACGAGACTCTTAGGCGTAATCTCGGATAGAAGCTTTTCCCCGAGCACTGGCACAAGGTGCTTGAGAGACGTACCATCACGCACGCAGCTTTTCGGAGCCTTCATCTTCGAACATTCGGCGAGGTAGCGTTCCATCATGTCCCGGAACGTATGGTCGTCCTCTTCACGATGGTCGAAGAACGTTCCTTCGACGACTTGTGTTGTCACCTTCGCGAGAATTGCTGCAGCCAGCCTTTTGTCCGAGGTCTCCGTGGACCGTCGAACGCGTCTGCCATGAAACATGAAATCCATCCACCACACTTTTCCTCGTTTACAGAGACCCATTCGCTTCCTCCTCTCTGAATGGGCTCGCTATTGGTCTGGTTTCCCCGCGGTGAGTATAAACCGCACGCTTGGCTCGCTCAATGAGGTGATCTACGTCTCTGGCCGACTGTAAGCGCCTACGCTTGGCGGAGGGAGAGGATCGTTCGGTGAGCATCTGACAATCCTGAAGCCATCGGTCAATGGCCTCCGGCTCGAATCGGATGACTCCATTGATCTTGAGGGTAGGAA
Source organism: Nitrospira sp. CMX1 (assembly GCF_054902215.1). NCBI lineage: Bacteria > Pseudomonadati > Nitrospirota > Nitrospiria > Nitrospirales > Nitrospiraceae > Nitrospira > Nitrospira sp. CMX1. Next base: position 122,971 of record NZ_JBUBKD010000013.1, read on the forward strand.
TTCTCCCTTGAGCGGCCCAGGCGTAAAGGGTCTTGTCCTTCACCTTCAGCCGTGCGGCGATGTCTTTGATAGTCAGAAGCATAGAACACCAAGACTTCAGTACTTGTTGATCTCCATGTTCGTGCTCAGTCCGATGTGTTGAGTCCTATATTTTTGCCAACAGCGTGAGCCTCCGAGACGCACTTATGAAAGGGTTCAGAATTTATGACCATACCGAAAAGGTAGGGGTGGCCGTAGGTTGGATACGCCAGAATCCTGAGGGGGCACTCACCTGGATCCGTAGCAAGGCGGAGTATCGGAGGAGTTTCCGCTGAGGCACCGCGTCCGGAGACGCCGTGCCAGGTGGAATCGTGCACCGTCGTGTCGTGCAGTACGACTCGACCGTGCGGGGACACTAGCCGTCGCCCTTCAGGGGGTGTGGCACGCCCGTGGCAACCGCGCCACCTCG
>NZ_JBUBKD010000014.1:0-123237 GCF_054902215.1 Nitrospira sp. CMX1
TGGTGCGATGGGCAGCTTCCCGATCACTGAGTTCGACTTCCAGCTGATGCACGCGATCTTGGGTTGCCTCCAGTTTCTTGACCTGGGCGCGTAGCCGGTCTCGGTGGGCGAGCCCTTCGTTCTGTTGGGCGATATGCTCACGGAGGACGCGGATTTCCTCTTTCAGGACTTCGCGGGTCTGCTCGGCAGTCCGGCAGGCCTCTAGGGCATCCTGAACTTCGTCCGCCTGCGCGGCCGCCATCGAATCGAACTCATTGATCCGCCGGTCTCGCTCCGCCAGGGCCTGTTCCAGTTGCTGGAGTGTTGCGCGATGGGCGGCTTCCCGGTCACTGAGTTCGACTTCCAGCTGATGCACGCGGTCTTGGGTCGCCTCCAGTTTCTTGACCTGGGCGCGCAGCCGATCTTGATGGGCAAGCGCTTCGTTCTGTTGGGCGATCTGTTCACGAAGGACGCGGATTTCCTCCTTCAGGATTTCACGGGCCTGTTCGGCAGTTTGACAGGCGTACTGCGCACTACGCAGCTCGTCCATGTGGGTCGCAGCAAGGGTGTCGAATTCCCCGATGCGCCGGTCTCGCTCCGCAAGGGTCTGCTCCAGTTGCTGGAGTGTCGTGCGATGGGCGGCTTCCCGGTCACTGAGTTCGACTTCCAGCTGATGCACGCGATCTTGGGTTGCCTCCAGTTTCTTGACCTGGGCGCGCAGCCGATCTTGATGGGTAAGCGCTTCGTTCTGTTGGGCGATCTGTTCGCGGAGGACGCGGATTTCCTCCTTCAGGATTTCGCGGGTCTGTTCGGCAGTTTGACAGGCGTGCTGCACACCACGCAGCTCGTCCATGTGGGCCGCAGCGAGGGTGTCGAATTCCCCGATGCGCCGGTCTCGCTCCGCAAGGGTCTGCTCCAGTTGCTGGAGTGTCGTGCGATGGGCGGCTTCCCGGTCACTGAGTTCGACCTCGAGTTGATGGACGCGACCTCGCATCGACTCCAACTCCTTGACTTGAGCGCGAAGACGCTCTCGGGCGGGGAGGCCTTCGTTGAGTTGGGTGATCTGTTCCCTGAGGATACGGATTTCCTCCTTCAGGATTTCACGGGCCTGTTCGGCAGCCTGACAGGCCTGCTGGGTACTACGGAGCTCCTCCATCTGGGCAGCGGCGTTCGTATCAAACGCACCAATTCGCTGATCGCGTTCCGTGAGGAGCTGTTCGAGCTGCTGGATTCTGCGGCGATGAGCGGCTTCCCGATCACTGAGTTCGACCTCCAACAGATGAACACGATCTTGAGCCGATTCCAGCTTCTCCATACGGACTCGGACTTGATCTCGATCAGCCAGCCCTTGGTTGAGCTGGGCAATATGTTCACGCAGGACACGGATCTCTTCCTTCAGAACTTCGCGAGCTTGTTGAGCCCCGCGGAGTTCTTCGGTCTGGGCAGCCATGATTGACTTCAGCTCATTCACCTGTTGTTGCGCAGCAACTCCATCGGTCTCGATGTCCGCCACTCGCTTCGATCGGAGAGCCAACTCTGCCTCGAGTGCTTTGATTTGTTCGCCGCGAGAGACAAGCTCTCGTTGGGCGGAGTTGAACTGCGTCTCCGATGACATGATCTTCTGCTCGAGAATCTGCATGGCGGCGGTCTTTACCTTCAGATCATGAGACGTCGTCTCCAGCGTCCGTTCCTTCGTCCGCAACAGATTGACAAGCTCTTGGTATTGTTGCTCTAAAGAACCTTTTGGAGGAGGTTGTAGCCATCTGCCCAGTGTGCTCATAGTTGATCAGTCCTTACAGCAGCTGCGTGATGTGATGATGCGGTTGAAGACGTATGTTTGGGTTGATGCCGCATGTGACGTGAGGGAGTGTATCGAGGCATATCCGGATCTGCTTGTGGGCGATGGAGTCGCATGCTTCTGGGGAACGAGGGCGTGGTGGTGGGATGCTTCGGCTGCAGGAGGGAGTATCAACGCCATGCCGCCGGTAAGAATCTCCGCATGCTTCACGAGCTTCTGCCCACTGTGGATGATGTGATGCCTGGGGTTCAACACCTGACCGTACCACAATTGATGAGGCATGTACCAGGGTGAAAGTTTGATAGGCTCTTCTTCTTGATAGGATAGGGCGTCGAGAGGCCGCTCTCAGTTTGGTCTGGGGGATATCGAGAAAACTGCGGGGTTCGTCACGGGTATGATTTGGCCGCGAGACTGGATGGAATATCTTGGGAAAGACGGGTGAGTCAGTGGAGGCCTCTCCAGAAGCGATCGGATCGAGTGAAGCGAACGCTCTGTTCGGTGTGTATGATGCGGCGACCTCAGGATCCACATGGATAGAACGTTCTCGGTTGTACAATCAGGTCGGTTGTTCTGGAATAACTGGAATAAAACGCTTGACAGAATAATGAAGTGGGGCTCACCAGTGTACGGTGAGCCCGCCGGTAGGTTGTCTGCGGAGTTACCCTGCCACAGGCCTATGCATGCACTTTCTGATGATCGTCCCTGCGACGGCGGAGTTTCTCTCCGACGCGAGTGCGTTCGCGCTCATACCCCACGGCGGCGTAGTACAACGCCCGATCGAAGAATTGGCCGAGGATGTGCATGAGCTCCAGCTCACCCTGCAATTCCATAGGGCCGTCCGAAAAGCCTTCACGCTGAACGAAGGTCACCATGTGTTCTCTGGTGGCGGTGATGGCCCACAGGAAATGGCTGAACGCGACGCCTTGCCCCGCACGCCGCACACCTAAATCCGTGTAGCGCATCTCAATCTCAAGCTCGGTCATATCCATCAACCAGTTGTTTAAGTTTTGGTAGATTTCGCTGGTGCGGGCTTGGAGTTCGTCGGATGGGACTTTGCGTAAATCACTACAGCGGGGAGAATTCCACACTTTCTCACTGAGTTCTCTCGCGAGCTTTTCGGAGTTCTTCTCGATCAACCTCACCAATCGGCCAGCCAGCATGGCGCACCTCCATATGCAGGTTTACCTGGATTACCCTTGACGGGGGGACGTTACCCGATTGGTGGTGTGAAGGTCAATGACACGTTCGTCGGGCCTCGTAGATTGTCTTCATCTTCGTACGGATCACGGTTTCTGTTTGTTTAGGGTACGAATGTGAGCAAGTACGATGGTACCGCTTCTTGAACTTGCCAGACCCATTTGCTATTCTTCGCGAACCTTTCGTCATAACCGTCACTACTTCCCACTGCCTAGGAACCGTAAGGAGTACACACATGGCCGGCATCAAGCGGGCGTTGCTCAGTGTTTCAGATAAAACCGGAGTCGTCGAGATGGCCAAGGGGCTGGAAGCGCTCGGGGCGCAAATTTTGTCGACAGGCGGAACGTCGAAGGCGCTTCGCGAGGCCGGGGTGAATGTCACGGATGTGGCTGCCTATACCGGATCGCCGGAGATTCTTGATGGTCGGGTGAAAACATTGCACCCCAAGATCCATGGTGGCTTACTGGGGCGCCGTTCCCTTCCAGCGCATGTCGAACAGATGGCTCAACATGGGATCGGTCCTATCGATGTCGTGGTGGTGAATCTGTACCCCTTTGAGGCCACCATTGGTAAGTCTGATTGCCGTTTTGAAGACGCCATTGAGAATATCGATATCGGTGGCCCGTCCATGTTGCGTTCAGCCGCCAAGAATCATGAGGATGTGCTGGTCGTGGTCGATCCGGCCGATTATTCCCGGGTGTTGGATGCCGTGAAGACCAATGCTGCGACGGCGGCGCTCCGTCGTGAGTTGGCCATGAAAGTCTTTCAACATACCGCGCGCTATGATGGATTGATCGCCGGGTACTTGGAGCGGCAGATGAAGAAGGGCGGAGAGGTCAAGTTCCCCAAGGTGCTGTCGCTTCAGTTTGAGTTGAGCGAAACGCTTCGTTATGGCGAAAACCCTCATCAACAGGGTGCGTTTTATCGTGAGCTCAGCAATCATGAGCCTTCAGTTTCGCGAGGGAAGATCCTGCATGGAAAGGCGATGTCGTACAATAATTTTCTGGATGCCAACTCCGCGCTGGAATTGGTGAAAGAATATCAGGACACTGCCGTTGCCATCATTAAGCACAACAATCCGTGTGGCGTGGCCCTGGGAGCGACACCGGTGGAAGCCTATGTGAAGGCCCGCGAGACCGATCCGGTCTCGGCGTTCGGAGGGGTGCTGGCCTTTAATCGTATCGTGGATCTGGCCACCGCAAAGGAAATCACGTCCACGTTCGTTGAGGTCGTCATCGCTCCCGGGTTTGCCGATGATGCCCTCGCTGAATTGAAACGCAAGAAAGATCTTCGGTTGTTGGATATCGGCCCACTCACGAAGGTCAAGCAGGATGGGTTTGACCTGAAGAAGCTCGTCGGTGGACTTATCGTGCAGGACCGCGATCTCGGAGTCTTGACCGATCTTCGTGCACTGACGGTGCCGACGCTTCGCAAGCCGACTGACGAGGAGTATGCCGCCTGTGCGTTTGCATGGACCGTATGCAAACACGTGAAGTCGAATGCCATCATCTATGCGAAGCCAGGCCAGACCGTGGGGATTGGGGCTGGACAGATGAGTCGGGTAGACTCCGTCAAGTTAGCAGCGATGAAAGCGCAAATGCCGGTGAAGGGTTGTGTCATGGCCTCGGACGCATTCTTTCCTTTCCGTGATGGTCTCGATGCCGCTGCCGAAGCTGGGATTACCGCCGTTATTCAACCGGGTGGATCAATTCGCGATGCAGAAGTCGTCAAGGCGGCGGATGAACATGGGATGGCGATGATTCTTACTGGCATGCGCCACTTCCGCCATTAGTTCGGATGCTGAAACAGGTCCCCAACTTCGTTCTCAGACGCTCGAGACCTTCAGCGTACATTCTGTCAGTACGCGTCGGACCTCTCACTCCTTGCGGCCTCGTGGGATGGCCTGTTTGAGCATTCTCGCAACATCAGCATCTACGGGTGTTCCTTCTCTGTCCTGTTGTACGCAACTCGTTTTAAACGACGTCAACGCTGAGCGTTCTCCATCCAGGAAAATGTCATGAAGGTCCTTGTACTTGGGAGCGGGGGGCGTGAGCACGCGATGGTATGGAAGCTTGCGCAGAGTCCACGGAAGCCAATCTTGTATTGTGCTCCAGGCAATGCAGGTATTGCTTCGTTGGCGACCTGTATGCCGATCAACGTAGACGATGTTCAAGGGCTCAAGGAATTTGCCATTCGTGAACGAATTGATATGACGGTGGTTGGGCCGGAAGTACCGCTTGCCCTGGGAATCGTCGATGAATTCCGCAAGGCTAAACTCAGGATTTTTGGTCCGACCAAGAATGCGGCTCGTGTGGAGGCCAGCAAGACCTTTTCAAAAGAGGTGATGGCACAGGCCAAGATTCGCACCGCACAGGCGAGGAGTTTTGAAAAGTCTGCAGAGGCGTTGGCGTATCTTGAGCAGCACGAGGTGCCGGTCGTCATCAAGGCGGATGGGCTTGCACAAGGCAAAGGCGTCATCATTGCCACGACTCGTGAGCAGGCAAGACAAGCGATTCGAGATTGCATGGAACATGCGGTTTTTGGGCAGGCTGGTCAGCAGGTCTTGATCGAACAGTTCTTGGATGGTGAAGAGCTGACGATCATGGCTTTTACTGATGGCAAGACCATCGTGCCGATGCCGCCAGCACAAGATCACAAGCGTGTTGGGGATGGGGATACCGGACTGAATACAGGTGGAATGGGGGCGTACTGCCCCGCTCCGCTGGGGACTCCCTCACTGAGAGATCAAGTATTTCATGAAGTATTGCAGCCGATGGTTGATGCCATGGCCCGTGTCGGTTCTCCGTTTCAGGGTGTGCTCTACGCTGGCCTGATGGTGGTGAATGGGACTCCCTATGTGCTCGAGTTCAATGCTCGGATGGGAGATCCTGAAACGCAGGTTGTGTTGCCTCTGCTGAAGACAGACTTACTCGATGTGATCGAAGCGGTGATCGACCATCGCCTTGAGCAGCTACGAGTCGAGTGGCATCAAGAGGCTGCAGTATGCGTGGTGATGACATCCGGAGGTTATCCCGGGACGTATCAGCAGGGGATGGTGATTGCCGGACTCCCCACGACTGCCGGCGCGCCATCGTCTTTTGTTGTCTTTCATGCTGGCACTGCACAACGGGACAACAACGTGGTCACAGCCGGTGGCCGTGTCCTTGGTGTGCTTGGCCTGGGGGCGACACTCTCTGAAGCTCAGCGTGAGGCCTATCGAGTCGTGGGCACGATTTCGTTTCAAGGGTGTCACTTTCGGACCGACATTGCTCACCGGGCACTGAGACGCTAGCCCGCTTGTACTGAAGGCGGCTCTGCCGTCATCTCTTGTGCGCTCCAATCCAGCGAGGGCATCGCTCCACATATCTGACGAGTGGCGAGAGGCTAAGAGAAGTCTGCCCCGTTTCTCTTAGGTCCGAATAGCCAGGGTCAAACACCTTCAGTGACTGCTTCCCCAATCTGCTAGAATATGCTGATCTTGTCATATGTTGAAGCCATTCCACAAACAATGGAGAAGCTGTACGGAACGATGTGATCAACGGGTCCACATGAGGAGAGGAGAGACCAGCATGAGTCGTCAACAGCGGCGGTTCGTCGGAGTATTCTTCTGTGTGGGGGTCGCGGTGAGCCTGGTGGGATGTGACTATTGGCCTCCGACGCTGCAGGACGAGATCGAACAATTGCGTGCCGAAATTCAAACGTTGACGATGGAGAAAACACAACTTCAGGCTCAAGTGGTCGACTTGACCAGGGTGAAGCAGGAACTCCAGGGACAGATGGATGACATGAGTCGAACGAATCGAGAGAAAAGCGTCATCATCAGTGGGTTGCAGAGTCAGTTAGAAACGTTACGCATCAAGGCAATTAAGGCGATGAGTCCTAAAGCCTCGCCCCATAAAGGTCCCTCCAAGTCACCTGCGACGGCCACTTCCAAGGGAGCGGCAAAGTCTCCGGCAAGCAAACATTCAACCCCACGATCCATCGGTGTGCGATAGCCGGATGCCGACGGTTATGAAGAGGACGTAGATGTTGAGGAACCGGTTGAGCCTGACGCCGGCGCCGGAGAAGAGGCTGGTGTGGTTGTCGTTGTTGCAGCTGGTGCGGTTGAATCTTTCTTCTCGTCTGTTTTTGCGGAGGGTGTTTCACTTCCGCCACTTGATGGTGGTTTGAGCTTGTCTGAATAGTCGGTCACATACCACCCACTTCCCTTAAACATGATTCCCGGTGATGAGATGAGGCGTCTGACCGTTTTTCCACAGCGTTCGCAAACGGAAAGAGGATCATCCTTAATGCTTTGCTTCACCTCAAAGCGGTGTAGACAACTGTCACATTGATATTCATACGTTGGCATGAGTGTGTCCTTTCTCCATCAGTCCTCTGTTCTTGGTACTAGGCGGCAAGCCTCTTGTGATTTATACCAGTTTGGCAAAGGCTTGTCTCAGTCGTTCGAGTCCTCTCGTAATGTTCGTCATGCTGGTGGCATACGACAATCGGAGATGGTTGTGACTGCCAAATGGTTCGCCAGGGACTACCGCAATGTGCGCATCGTTCAAGAGATAGTTGGCCATTTCGTTCGGTGTCTTGAGCATACCTGAAGGGCCTCGTTTTCCCAATAATCCCTTGATATTGGGGAATGCATAGAAGGCGCCACGAGGCATGGAACAGGTCACCCCTGGAATGTTGTTCAACCCCTCGATAATGATATTCCGACGACGGGAAAACTCTTCAACCATGGTGAGCGTGAATGGTTCTCCAAGGCGTAATGCAGCGACGGCCGCTTTTTGTGCGATCGAACAAGGATTGGAGGTGCTTTGGCTTTGGATATTGGCCATAGCCGTGATGAGCTCTTTCGGGCCTGCCGCATAGCCGATGCGCCACCCGGTCATGGCATAGGCTTTTGAAACTCCGTTGATAATAACGGTCCGTGCAGCGATTTCAGGACCCAGCGATGCGATGCTGAGGTGGTGGGTTCCATCGTAGAGGACCTTTTCATAGATCTCGTCGGAAATCACGATGAGATCATGGCGAATCGCCACTGCCGCGATCTGTTCCAGGGTGGTTTGATCATAGGTCGCCCCGGTTGGGTTGCAGGGGCTGTTGACCAGAATGGCTTTTGTTTTCGGCGTAATGAGTCGTTCAAGCTCCGTGGGATGAACGGCATATCCCTCATCTTCTCTGGTTGGCATGAGGATCGGAGTCGCATCGTTCAAGAGCGCTTGATCTGAATAGGAAACCCAGTAGGGTGTGGGGATGATGAGTTCATCGCCGGCTTCAAGCAACGCTTCCGCCAGGTTATACAGCGAATGTTTCGCCCCGCAAGACACCAGGATTTGAGACTTTTCATATCGAACGCCAAGCTCCGTCTGCAGTTTCTCAACGATAGCCCCACGCAACTCATCAATGCCCGAGGAGGGGGTGTACTTGGTGAACCCTGCGCGAATGGCTGCTTCAGCAGCGGCCTTGACCGGCTCCGGTGTATCGAAATCGGGTTCTCCAGTGGAAAAGTCGATGATGTCCAATCCTTGTGCGGCCATGGCCTTGGCTGTTGCCGCCATGGCGAGCGTGGGGGAGGGAGCAATGCGGCTGACACGGGCAGCAAGTTTCATGATTTGAGACTCCGGATCCGATCGTTCAAACGGCGTGCGACTTCAGGGTGAAGAAACTCGATCAGGGGACCTCCATGCCGTGCCACCTCTTTGATGATGGTTGACGACAGGTAGGAGTACTCTTCACTGGGCATTAGGAACACCGTCTCCACGGTCTTGGCTAATTTCCGATTGATCAGTGCCATCTGAAATTCATGCTCGAAGTCTGAGATCGCCCGTAAGCCTCGAATAATGGCGTGGGCGCCAGACCGCTCAACATAGTCGACCAATAAGCCTTCGAATTGCGTGACCTCAACCTGAGGCAGGTCCTTCATGACGAGTCTCACCATATCGACCCGTTCAGTGACATTGAACAGCGGATGCTTGGACGGATTTGGTGCCACGGCCACCACCACTCGATCAAACATCCGAAGACTACGAGTGATGATGTCGGTGTGTCCGTGGGTGATAGGGTCAAATGTGCCAGGATAAATGCCAGTTTTCATGTCTTGTGAAGATCAGGATAAGAGTAAAGCGACAGGGTGGTGTCGCCATAATGATAGTGCCGGCGTAAGGTAGTGGGGCCAAGCGTCGCGGGAACCATAGTCCTTTCTCCATGTTCGACGATCAGCCATGCATCAGGTGCGAAGAGTGACCCCGTCATCGATGCATTCAATAGCGAGGAAAGTTTTCCTGTCTCTGCGTAGGGAGGATCGGCAAAGACCACATCGTAGGGGCCATTCCAGTGGGCTGGACGCCGAACAAACTGCTCAACCGTATGAGGCTGGACGGTCAACTCCGAACCAATCTGGCAGAGGAGTCTATTGCGTTGGAGAAGGCTCACGGCGTCTCTGTCCGACTCGACGGCGGTGACACGGTCTGCACCACGGCTGAGCGCTTCGATTCCGACGGCTCCCGTTCCTGCATACAGGTCTAAAAATCGACTATGTGGCAATCGATTTCCAAGAATTGAAAACAATGCCTCTCGAACGCGGTCAGAGGTTGGACGAAGTGCTTGTGTCCGTGGCCCATAGAGGCGCCTTCCGCGGTAGGTCCCTGCAATCACACGCATTCCACACAGCACCACATCATTAATGGATCGTATGAACTCTAACATAGCGTTTTTACAGGGGTCAAGAAAGCAAGGACAAGGCGAGCTGCGTTAATGGTTGGTCCGACGACTATCAATGATCGCGTGGCTGTTCAGAGGGTGAGGGGTGTCTGCAGTTTTGACCGACTTCCGTGGGAGGACTATAATGCCCGTGCGTGATGTGGAGGAATGCCAGTGATCAGCTTGGACTGTCACGACGGCCTTACGGGCTCGACATTCGAGCCCGAATGGTCGATGGGTTTAGCGCGTACCGACGGTCTGAGACTCGCGGGCAGCCAAACTCTTTCGGCGATTGTTAGAAATGGTGCGGTCGATAATGGCACCGCAATTGATGCATTTCCATGCATAAAACACAAGAAAGAAGTCCGAGAACCGCTCCAGCATCATCATTCCCTTGCATTTCGGACATTCCATTGAACCCTCCCAGGGTGGTTACGTTCACAGCTGACGGCGAATTTAAGCAAGAGCTGCACCAAATTGTCGTTCATCAGTTTTTCAATGACTTATGTGTTACGTAGTTGACTGGAATCGGTCGTTTTCAGAAAATTGACGGTACAAAAGAGTTCGGTTCGTCAAATTTTTGTCCATCACGAGGGGTTGTTGTGGCAGGAAAAGGGCGCGGAAAGGGTATTGCGCACTGGCCCCAGGCCGAGCGACCTCGTGAACGTCTCCTCGCGAAAGGGCCTGAAGCCCTATCCGACGCCAATCTGTTGGCGATCTTGCTGAGAACCGGCCGTCGTGATGCATCAGCGGTCCAGGTTGCCCTTGAACTCCTTGAACGGATGGGTGGGTTGGGGGGGCTTGCTGCCTGCGGGACGGATGAACTCTGCACCATCCCTGGAGTCGGTCCGGCCAAGGCTGCTCAGCTCAAGGCTGCTCTGGCACTGGGGAGACGGTCGCTTGCGGCTCCACTCTCAACCGGGACGCGTATTTCGTCGAGTGCCGACCTCTATAAGCACTTTCACCCGTTGTTGCGCGAGGTGAAGCATGAGCTTTTTAAGGTTGTCCTGCTCGATGCCAAGAATGTCGTGCTCAGAGAGGTAACGGTGTCTGAAGGAAGCCTCACGCTCAGCATTGTGCATCCGCGCGAGGTTTTCGCCCTGGCGGTTCGTGAATCGGCGGCGGCCGTCATTCTTCTTCATAATCACCCCAGTGGGGATCCCACACCGAGTGTCGAGGACCGGCACCTCACGAGCCGACTGGCCGAGGCAGGACGACTGTTGGGGATTCGTGTGGTGGACCATATTGTTCTTGGAGACGGTCGGTATGTGAGTTTTGCAGACGAGGGGTGGCTCACAGACCAGTAGGTGAAGGATGACACCTTGGAACGTTCGTCAAGCAGAGCTTGATCACAGAAAGGTAAGGATAAGAATGGCGTAAAAGACCATCGCTGCACAAGGAGGGCCGATCATGGAAACAACCTGTGTAGAATCCGTCAGGAATGTGGCGATCGTATCCAGTGCCGGTGCAGGGAAGACCTCTCTCTGCGAGGCCTTGTTGTACACGGGAGGAGCGCTCCCGGTACTTGGCTCTGTGACGCAGGGAACGACCATTTCTGATTTTGAGCCTGAAGAACTCCGTCATCGTACGTCGACCAGCGCCAGCCTGCTTCAGTTTTCGTGGAATCACACCCATCTCACCCTCATCGATACTCCTGGCGCATTGGCATTGCTCGGTGAGTCGATGGCTTCGCTCCGTGCCGTCGATGCGGTCGTGCTCGTGATGACCGAACAAATCGGTGTGCGCACTGAACTGGCTCGTTTGTGGGCAAAGATCAAAGACTTGGAACTTCCCTGCCTGCTGTTCCTCAACGGCCTCGATAAGGATGGGGCATCTCTTGAGAATGCGCTTGAGATGTGTCGTAAGCAACTGGACTGTACGCCGATTCCCATGACGGTGCCCGTCAAGACCGAGGGGAAATTGGACGGCGTGATTGATGTGCGGCTCAAGAAGTTCGTGCGATCCGGACCGAGCTCCGTGAACGTCGAGCTTCTTCCGATCCCACCGCATGCGGAGGATAGCCTGATCCGAGCACAGACACAGCTCGTGGAGGCTGTGGCAGAGAGTGGAGAGACACTTCTGGAGACCTATCTCGCGGAGGGGGGGCTGAGCGAGGATGCCCTGCTTGAAGGGCTACGTCGGGATATTGTGACCAGGCAATTTCTTCCCGTCTATGCCGGATCGGCCACGCAGAACGTGGGGGTTTGGTCTCTGCTTGATGCCATGGTCAGTCTCTTTCCATCACCGTCCGAGCGTGGTGTGGTCCATCCCTGGTGCGGCATCCAGCCAGAGACTCATGACAGGTGTGAACGGAAGGGGACTGTCCATGAACCTTTTTCCGCCTATGTCTTTAAGACGATCATCGACCCATTTGTTGGTCGATTGTCCTATTGTCGTGTGGTGTCGGGCAGCGTCCATGCTGATTCGACCGTGTTCAATGCTTCACAACATGTGCGGGAGAAACTTGGCCATTTCTACCGAGTCTTGGGGAAACGACATGTGGCGGTCGAGTCAGCCAAAGGCGGAGACATCGTGGCGATCGCAAAACTCAAAGACACCCACACCGGTGATACCTTGTCGCACGAGGGGAATCCTCTCTGCTATCAGGGGCTTGGTCTGCCGAAGCCGATTCTGTCGTATGCAATCGAGTCCAAGTCGAAGGCGGATATCGACAAAGTCAGTCTCGGACTGCATAAACTCATCGAAGAAGACCCGACGCTGGAATTTTCACGAAACGACGAGACCAAAGAAATGGTGCTCAGCGGGATGGGGCAATTCCATATCGATCTTGCGCTGGAAAAACTCCATCGAAAATTCGGCGTCGATGTCACCCTCCATACTCCCAAAATTCCCTATCGAGAAACCATCAAAACTACGGCACAGGCCCAGGGGAAGTATAAGAAACAGACGGGGGGGCATGGGCAGTATGGCGACTGTTGGCTTGAGGTGGCGCCATTGCCGAGGGGGCAGGGATTTGTCTTCGAAAATCGAGTCGTCGGGGGGGCCATTCCTCGGAATTTCATTCCGGCGGTCGAAAAGGGGGTGCATGAGGCCATGCATGAAGGTCCACTCAGTAGGTGTCCGGTCGTGGATGTGCAGGTTGCGGTCTATGATGGATCCTACCATGTCGTCGATTCTTCAGAAATGTCGTTCAAGATCGCAGGCTCGATGGCATTCAGAAAAGCCATGGAGAGCGCCCATCCCGTGCTATTGGAACCGATCATGACGGTTGAGATCAATACACCGACTGAAACGGTTGGGGCCGTCATGGGAGATTTGAATGCCCGTCGGGGACGAATCCTTTCCGTGAACGCCCAGGATCATGTGGAGCAGATTACGGCGCTGGTGCCCTTGGCGGAACTCCTTCGGTATGCCACTGCGTTGAATGCCATGACCGCCGGTCGAGGGAATTATGCGATGGAATTTTCGCAGTACGACGAAGTTCCACGGGATCTCACAGGAAAAATTCTAGAGAAGCGGAAAGCCGAAGGACTGGTTGTGGCATCGCACGCAGAGCATTAGATCACATGCTTCATGGACGCTTGTACGGAAAGCGTTGAGCCGTAGGACTGTCTGGATAATGTGGGTCAGTCAGAGGTCTTCAAAACGACATAGAATGCCCGAGTTTCACGAAGCACGCGAAGCAAGATGGTATCGCCGCGCCTCGTTTTGGAGATTGCTGCAGAATAGTCGGCGAGGGACGCCGTCTCTACACGGTTTACCTCTTTGATCAAGTCACCCTCGTGCAGCCCTTCGGCTTGAGCCAAGCTGTTTGGCTCGATCCGCATAATCACGACGCCTTTGGCCTCTCGAAGCTTGAACTTTTCAGCGAGACTGGGTGTCAACTCCTGAACCTCAATTCCTAGTTTCACTTCGGCTCGTGCAGGAGGAGTCGTGGGCACCGCCGCTGCGTCGCGGCGTTCCGTGAGAAGAATGGTGAGTGTCAGGGGTTTCAGATCTCGGACGACGTCGATCTTGGCACGTGCTCCCGGAGTCAGTGTCCCGATCAAGCGAGAGAGCTTATTCGGTGAATCGACGAGAGCCCCATCGATCCGGACAATGACATCGCCCGGCCGTATTCCGGCAACAGCGGCAGGATCGTTCTCAAACACTTCATTCACCAAGACCCCTTCGCCCTCGGCGACGCCAAATTTCTTGGCAAGCTCGGCCGTCAGCGGTTGAATGCCGACCCCAAGCCATCCGCGAATGACCTTTCCTTTCGCCAACAGTTGTTCAATGACATGTTTGGCCATGTTCGAAGGAATGGCGAACCCAATGCCCTGGGCAAAATTGATGATCGCGGTATTGATCCCGATCACTTCCCCACGAAGGTTGAATAGCGGCCCTCCGGAGTTTCCTGGATTGATTGAGGCATCAGTTTGAATGAAGTTTTCGTACCGTGAGAGATTCATATTTTCACGACCGATCCCGCTGACGACACCGAGTGTCACCGTACGGTCCAAGCCGAAGGGGTTTCCGACCGCCAGGACCCATTGGCCGACTTTGACCGTGGAAGAATCACCGAACCGTGCCCTGGGAAGGGGCCGGTCAGTTGTCACCTTGAGCAGCGCCAAATCCGTATCCGGGTCCTTGCCGATTACCTGAGCAACGAGCGTGGTCTTGTCTGAGAAGCGAACCTCAATCTCCGTGGCATCGCCGATGACGTGATTATTGGTCACGATGTGTCCGTCGCTGTCGACGATGAGGCCAGAGCCGGAGCCTGATGCATTCGGCGTCCGGTCTCCTGACGTGTCGCGGAGTCTTCCTGTGAGAGTCATCGGAAAGAGGTTTACGACGGAAGGCTTAGCATGTTCGGCGAGTTCTGTGATGACGGTCTGGATTTCTTCGAGCATGCGAAGCCCGGGAGAGTCAGGAGAAACGGCTTCGACTGTCGGCACGAAAGAGACCGAGACGAGAAGAGAAAGGATGAGCAGATGCACACCGGAGCGGATATGAGCTGTGAGGAGCGTCATCAATGCCATGAAGCGACATTGTAACTGATTTTATGCTGGTGTGCCTACTCCCTGAGGCAGACGTGTCCGTGCAGGGGTGAGGGGACGTTGCCCGGTGAACCAGTGCGTGAAGTGATCCAGCTCAGTTTGAGGGCCAATCACAATGACGATGTCGCCAGGCTGTAGGACAAGGTCACTGCTGGGACTTAAGAGGACTGGCCCTCGCAGAACGGTGGCAACAGAGGATGCAAGAGCATGAGGAGAGGCACTCAGTGGTTGTCCTGCCGCAGCAGCTCTATGCGCCACTGTGAGGCGTTCGATTCCAGCCGATCGTACGGTCAGGTCGTGGTGCAATAAAAGTAAATCTTGATGAGTCGCTTCAAGTTTGAGTTCGCGGATTTGTGCATCGACTTGCATCAAGGATCGTTTTAATTCATGGATGTGAGCACGGGCGTCGGTTAAGGCTTCATCAACTGCATACACAATCGAATCTGGCTGAAGTCTGGAGTGGAGTCGATCAGACACCTGCACGGCGATGAGTCGTCCAACTCGAGCGGTGACATCGTCGATACGCTGAAGCAAAGAGGAAGCCTGCCAATGCAGTCGGATAATCTCCACCTTGCGGTTGACGACTTCGGAGATAGCCAGAATGCTTTCATAAAAGGCTTGTCCGGTAATCGAAAGCTCTTTGTGGACGCGGTCAAACAATTCAAATGTCATATTCTGATAACGTCTATTATGTCAACTTATAGATTATTCTGGTCATCTATAGCACCTAATCAACTTCCTACTCCGTACACAGGATGCCGGTTACGTAGGTGCTGATCGGACTATAACACATTACTTTCCCAGGAGCAGCGTGGGATCTGATTACCAATGTTCATCTTTATTTAACTTGAAATGCGAAGCTCTTCGCCGAGATGTGTGCATCATGCCTCTCTACCATCGGATTGGCCGCTTGCGAGTAAAATTTGTGTATGGTTGAAGTGTGTAAAGATGGGCAATGCAGGTGCTAATTCGTCGAATCGGAGGGGGTAGATTCATTATTCTGGCTGGTTCGCCATCCCCGGTACGGCCCTTCCAGCCCCCAATACCGGATTAGTTTTTTTCCGCACGAACCGATACCCCGCATTCATCATCTCATCTCTCAGCACTGGATCAATTACGGACTTGAACAGTACAACGGTGGCAAACTCGTACTTTTGACATCGAGGAAAGCGCTGGCATTGTTCATCTAGGTGCTGGATCGCCTTCTGTACTTCGACGAACATGGGATTACCGGATACCGCGGGCTCAAATTCGCATCCCTTCACATAGTGGTCATTAAACCCCAGCCATGCCATACCACCAAGATCAAGCCCATGGACGATCTTCTCCGTCTCCCGAATTGAAAGGCCATAGATATAGTTCCCGGTGCCGTCTCCATAATCTTCAAATCCATGGCTGACCGGGTTAATCGTTACGACATCGGGCAAGACATCGGCCAAATGGGGATGGGGCTGGCCAATCAGTTTCGATCTCACGCTCTCAATCAAGACTCGAATCGAGTCGCGTCGTGAGAACTGGTAGCCCAAGGTAACGTCTTCGAGCGGCTCGATCAGGATCACCACCTCCCTGCTGACACGCAACATCTCATAGAGGGCAATGGTCGGCCGAGGAAAATGGTGATAGGACTCCTTACAGAACACGACGTCGAATGCTTCGTCTTTGAAGGTCAGCTTCTCTGCATTCTCGACAGCGTATTCGCCGAAGAGCCCCCGCGCCTTTCCCTGTTCGAGCAGACACGAGCCGATGTCAGTCGGCAAGACGCTCGTGATCCCAAAGAGTTTTCGAAGTCTGACAGAGTCTAGCCCATAGCGACCGTCACCGATTGTCAGCCAGCTAGCACCTTGATAACGCACGGCCAGTGGGGTACAGGTTTCGTACATTCTCCGGTGCCGCCAAGAGTCCACTGTATCGTCGCGGAACCAGCTTTCGTGGATTCGCTGACGGTCGGGTCCATGAATGTCGTTGTCCATGTGCCACCGCTGCATGTCGACAAAGATTTTGTCGTCTGCCATGAGTTCACTCCCGGGTTTATGCCACCACAGCCCGAAGGTCTATGTTAGTAAGCATAACTTTATCTTTCTCGTCCAAACCAATCACACCGTGACCGGCTGGAAACTAGTGCAAGGCCTCCCCGTCAAAATCCTCCCACCGCATGAGTGATTGTACTGGCTGCTGTGCTGGGCGCAACGAGAATGTCAGTTTCCACCCGACCGATAGGCTTACACCAAGCTCAGGAGCAACAGAGGTTTTCCCACAATCTGTTTGAAACGCACCCGTCTCAGTTTGCAATCAGCCGGCTTCGTCCGTATGATCACTGCGATGAATTGTACGAAATGTAAGACTAAGGCCGTGCT
This sequence comes from Nitrospira sp. CMX1, assembly GCF_054902215.1. Lineage (NCBI taxonomy): Bacteria > Pseudomonadati > Nitrospirota > Nitrospiria > Nitrospirales > Nitrospiraceae > Nitrospira > Nitrospira sp. CMX1. The sequence goes on from NZ_JBUBKD010000014.1 coordinate 17,025, forward strand.
GAAGTTGCCCCGTCACAACGCAGCATTCTGCAAGGGTTGCTTGAACTCTTTTGCTCATGATCAAGTGGTGCGAGCGATCAAGTCGCAGGAAATGTTCGGGAAGGATGACCGGATTCTTGTGGCTGTGTCGGGAGGAAAGGATAGTCTGGCGCTCTGGGATATTCTCCTGAAGCTGGGGTACAAGGCCGACGCGCTCTATGTGAATCTCGGTATTCCAGGCTATTCGGATCGCTCACGGGACAAGGTTCAGCGATATGCCGAAACGGTTGCGGTGTCGTGTGGAAGTACGCTGCATCTCCACACCGTTGAGCAAACCGAAGGCGCCGGCATTAAAGAACTTGCGCAGCTCGTGCATCGCCCGACGTGCAGTACCTGCGGCACGATCAAACGCTATCAATTCAACCGCGTGGCCATCGAACAGGATTATGATGTGATGGCGACCGGCCACAATCTCGACGATGAGGCTGCCCGCCTGCTCGGCAATGTGCTCCATTGGCAAGAAGACTATCTTGAGAAACAGAGTCCCAATCTTCCTGCCTCAATCGAAGGTTTCGCGAAAAAGGTGAAGCCTCTCTATAGATTGACTGAACGGGAACTTGCCGCCTACTGTGTGCTGAACGGGATCGATTACATCGTCGATGAATGTCCCATGGCGCGGGGTGCGCGCACCCTCCTCTACAAGGAGGTCCTCAACCGACTGGAGACGGAATCTCCTGGGACGAAACAATACTTCTATTGGGGGTTTTTGGAAAAGCAGCGTAAGAAAGCACCGACCGCGACGAGCATGACGGAAAAAGATCAAGCCTCGCTCCACCCCTGCCCGACTTGCGGGCAGCCCACCACGGCTGAGACCTGTTCGTACTGCAAGCTGATGGCGCGAGCCAAGGCACCACCCGCTCGCTGACCCATTCGGCTCTTGCAAACCTGGTGCGCACTCCGTAAGCTGATCGTCGACAGCATCTGCTCCATTCTCCACAAACGGACGTTGTATGGGAACGGCTCCGCAAGATTACTATCAGACACTCGGTGTATCCCGCACGGCTTCAGCTGATGAGATCAAGAAAGCCTTTCGTCGGTTGGCCCGTCAATACCATCCCGACCTTCACTCCGGTGCGAAGAAGGCCGAGATGGAAAAGAAATTTAAAGAGCTCAATGAAGCACAGGAGGTCCTCACCGATCCCGACAAGCGAAAGAAGTATGATCAGTACGGGAGCGATTGGGATCAAGCTCAAGCGTTTGAAAAGGCTCGTCAGCAGGCCTGGACGAGAGGCGCGAGTAGCCCTTGGGACTTTGAGCAAGATCCCAACAGTCGCGGCGGGACCGGAGAACACTTCTCTGATTTCTTTGAGAGCTTATTTGGAAATCGAAAACAGGAGACCGGAGGACGGAGTACAAGTGGACGGTCTGGGCAGGATTTAGAGACGGAAGTGCAGTTGACCTTGCGGGAAGTCCTGACCGGTGTCGTGAAACGGGTGAATCTGCGGGAACCACAAACCTGTTCGACCTGTCAGGGCCACGGCACGGTGCGGGGACGGCCCTGTGGAACCTGTCAGGGCACTGGGAGAACGACCGATCACAAAACCATTGAAGTGAAAATTCCTGCGGGGGTGCAGGACGGTACTCGAGTTCGGGTTGCAGGAAAAGGTCAGCTCGGGAGCGGCGGTGGGAAGCGGGGCGATCTCTATCTGCTGATCAATATCCCTACCGATCAAATTTTTCGCCGGCAGGGGTCGGATCTTCATGTCACCCTCCCCATCTATCCGTGGGAAGCGATTCTTGGAGCAGACGTAACGGCGCCTACGTTGACGGAACCGGTGAAGGTCAAAGTGCCTCCTGGCAGCAAGGCTGACGCGAAACTTCGACTCAAGGGGAAAGGATTACCCTCGGCCACCGGTGGGGCTGGAGACCTCTTTTTGACCTTGCAGATCGTGATGCCGACGATGGCCACGGAAGAAGAGCGGATCCTCTACGAACGGTTGAGCAAACAACGGCATCCGGATCCCCGCGCGGAACTCCTCCATCAGGCACAACGGTATTGAGTCAACACGATAGCCGCTTCAATATGAACGTGGAGTCGAAGGGCTCGCTTGCGTTGCGGCGCTTGCTGTGGCAAGCTTCGGACAAGGGGCTTCCAAACCAAGGAGGAATGCATGAAGTCAGTCACGAAGACGGCAATGGTTGCGGTTGTGTCGGCCTGTCTGTTGGTGTTGGGCGTACCCAGTCTGTGGGCGAACGATCCAAGTTATGGTCATGCGGGAGGCGGACATGGCGACGGCGGCAGTCATGGGTACGGAAAAGGGATGATGCATACCGGGACCGGTCATTTGATCCGACATCTATTGAAGCATGAAAAGGATATCGGACTCAGTGGGGATCAGGTCGCGAAGCTCAAGGAGATACAATTGAACCTTGACCGTGTCCGGATCAAGGCAGAAGCGGACATTCAAATTGCCGAACGTGAGGCCAAAGCGCTGACCGATGAGGAGAAGTCCGATCTCGGAGCGATCGAAGCCAAACTGAGACAGAGTGAAGATCTCCAAATCGGATTGCGCATGGCAGCGATCAAGGCTCGCCGAGACGTGATGGCCGTGCTGACTCCGGAACAGCGCGCCAAGGAAAAGTCCGAGCATGACAAAGTGATGGAGCAACACAAAGGCTCAGGGATGCATCATGGCGGGGCCATGCCCTATGGCGCCAATCCTCACGGTGCCGGCCCTCATGGTGCCAATCCCCATGGGAGCAACCCTCAGGGCAAGAATCCGCATGAGGCTGCACCTCCGGCATCACCCAGTTACTAGCGGGATGGTGAAAACGTCCGCCGGCTTTGTGCTTACGTCGCTTCCAATCTCGTGACACGTATTTCATGAAGCGTTGTTCACTTGCGGGATGCAGATTCAGAAAGAGGACCTCAACGACAGATGAAAAAACAAGTCAAGCTTCAAAGTCATGATCTCTTGGTGGGAGCCGGCCGCGCGCCGGCTCGGGCGATGTTGAAAGCCGTCGGCTTTACGGACGACGACCTGACGAAACCGCTGGTCGGTGTCGCCAATACGTGGATTGAGGTCATGCCCTGCAATTTCCATTTACGTCGGCTTTCCGAGCGTGTGAAAGCCGGCATCCGAGCTGCCGGAGGGACTCCGATCGAGTACAACACGATCGCCGTGTCCGACGGAATCTCCATGGGCACCGAAGGCATGAAGGCTTCGCTCATCAGCCGTGAGGTCATTGCCGATTCGATTGAACTCGTGGCACGTGGACATTTGTTTGATGCGGTCGTCGCGCTGTCCGGTTGCGACAAGACGATCCCTGGAACCGTCATGGCCCTCGCTCGGTTGAATGTGCCGTCGCTCATGCTGTACGGCGGATCGATTATGCCGGGACAGTTTCAGGGGCATGATGTGACCATTCAAGATGTCTTTGAAGCCGTCGGCAAGCATGCCTCGGGAAAAATGACCGATGCCGAGTTGAAGGACCTGGAGGATCATGCCTGTCCGGGACCTGGGGCCTGTGGTGGCCAATTTACGGCGAATACCATGGCCATTGCCTTTGAGTTTCTGGGCATTTCCCCCATGGGGCGCAATGGAGTGCCCGCTATGGATGGTCAGAAAGATGACGTCGCATTCGAATGCGGCAAGATGGTGATGGAGCTTGTGAAGCAGGATCTTCGCCCGCGTCAGCTCATTACGCGCAAGTCATTGGAGAATGCCATTGCCGCTGTCGCGACGACGGGTGGCTCCACGAATGCCGTTCTGCATCTGCTTGCCATCGCGCGTGAATCGGGGATCAAGCTGAGCATCGACGATTTTGATAGGATCAACCGCAAGGTTCCGTTACTGGCCGACTTGAAGCCGGGCGGTCGCTTTGCCGCGGCGGATCTCTATGCCGCTGGGGGAACCACCCTGGTCGCCAAGCGATTGCTCGATGCTGGATTGCTCCATGGGAATCAGCCGACGGTGACCGGTCGGACGATCGGAGAAGAAGCCTCGCAGGCTCGTGAAGTATCCGGACAGCAGGTGTTGCGTCCCCTCGCCCACCCGATCAAGCCGACCGGCGGCCTGGTCATATTGAAAGGGAATTTGGCGCCGGAGGGCTGTGTGGTGAAGGTGGCCGGTCATTCGATGACGAAGTTTCAAGGACCGGCCAAGGTATACGATCAAGAAGAGGATGCCTTCGTAGCGGTCAAGGCTGGTCAAATCAAGGCCGGTGATGTTGTCGTGATTCGGTACGAAGGCCCGGCCGGTGGTCCAGGGATGCGCGAGATGCTTGGTGTGACGGCGGCGATCGTCGGCGCCGGGCTCGGCGACTCTGTTGCCTTGCTCACCGATGGCCGGTTTTCTGGGGCTACGCACGGGCTGATGGCCGGCCATGTGGCGCCTGAAGCGGTCAAAGGTGGACCCATTGCAGCAGTCAAGAATGGGGACATTATTACGTTTGATATTCCCAAACGCCGTCTTGATGTGAAGCTTTCGAAAAAAGAGATCGCGACTCGACTCAAGAAGGTCAAACGACCGACTCCGCGGTACACCTCTGGTGTGATGGGGAAATATGCCAGACACGTTTCGTCCGCCTCGGAAGGTGCAGTGACAACGTAAGTCTTGATGGCGGCTCAGGCCTGTGGTTTTTTGAGCCACAGTATGAGGACACTGGTTACGGCATCATCATATGAGTAGCGATGCAAGTATGAGAGTGAAGGCAACACCTCGGCGATGAGGTGGCTCACCGTGGATTCTTGGTGCTCAATTGCGAATCCTGCCTCAGTAAACAACCTCATCCACTCTGATTTTCTCAACCTATTGGTGTAGGAGCTGCGATTCCATTTCATCAGATTCCATAGCCACTCAGGATACCGGAGGCAATCGAAGAGCTTGAGTGGCTGTGGAGGCTGTACACCGTAGTACGAGTGGTCGCCGAGGTCAATCAGCGCCACGAGGTGCCCACCGGCGCGCAGGACCCGAAAACATTCTGCGACAGTCGTCGCTGGATCGCGCACATGTTCAAAAGCGGTGTGGGACCAGACGCAGTCGAATTGGCCGGAGTGAAACGGTAGCCGCTGGCCGTCATAAATAATGTAGTTGATCCGCTTTCGTGTTGCCTCATTGTTCGTCACATACCTCAAGACATCGACAGCGGTACAACTGACCGCCCCTTTTGTCAGTGCGGTTTCCAAGACCTCCAGGGTTTGTCCTGGTCCAATCTCCAATACATCCTTTCCAAGTGTCGACTCGAATCGGCTGTACATCTCAAAAACCTCTTGCACCTTTCTGGAATCCGAGTTGATTCCTGTCAGGTGGTACTGCTGGATCAATTGAGCAATTGGCTTCAATCCAAGAAGCAGATTGTGAATGATCTCAAGCGGGACAAACGTCATAACTCACGTACGTCAGGGCCTGACTTCTGGGTATGGCCCGTTCAGGGTGATCCTCACTCGATTATTCTGTGACTCATGCCCGCGTGAGAGGGGCTCAGTAAGCAGTCATACAGTCGTTCGTATTGCAGAATCGTTTCGCTGATGTGAAACTCACATGGAAGTGGAGATGGCTCTGCTGTGCGAACAACCGATGGTTTCACTGGAGATGACAACATCCGGATGATTGCCTTAGCCAATCCGTTGATGTCTCCTGCTTCACAGAGTTCTCCCATTGTCGGCTCAATCACGACTTCATCCGCCCCACCGACCTTTGTGGCTACAATAGGTAAATCTGAGACCCGTGCTTCAAGTAAAACTCGAGGTAATCCTTCCCAGTGAGAGGTTAAGAGAAATATATCGAGTGCGTGCATCACCGCCGGAATATCCCGTCTCCACCCAGCGAGATGGACACAATCCTGAAGACGATGGCGAGCGATCAACGACTCGACTTTCGCTCGCAATTCGCCGTCTCCGATGAGAACGAACCGGACGTTGGGTAGTGATGCGGTGACCAGCTTGGCCACCTCGATGAAGTCCTCGGGAGCTTTTTGCGGTTTGAGACATGCCACAGTTCCGATCAGAGGTGTTTCGGTCCGTGCGCCCAGTTCTTTTCTCAGTCGTTCGCGGTCTGCCGGGTCCATCACTTGTTGAAACGGTCTTGGATCGATCCCCGGCCGTACCAACAAAACGTTGTTTCCAAATAGACCCCAGGCGAGGCCCTTCTTGATGTCAGCGTGAGAGACGGCAATCCACTGGGTCGTTACCCAGCCGGTGATTCGTTCCACCATGACCAGCAACCACTTCAAGCAGCGAGGCTGTACGGGAGTGACACCATATCCATGGATGGTATGGACAATGATTGGAACTCCGGCAAACCATGCAGCCCATCGGCCAAGGATGCCCGCCTTTGAGCTATGTGTATGGACAATCGATGGACGAAGACGGCGAAGGAGTGTGGTCAGCCGAACGAGGGCCACCAGATCATCCAACGGATGGATCTGTCGGCCCAGCTCGGGAAGCAGTCTTACCTCGACATGAGGTAAGTGTCGGGCCTCCTCTGTCAGGAGTCCCCCGGGCCCACTGATCAGAATGACTCGATATTTTCTGGGGTCCAGATGGGACACGACATGAAGTGCGACTTCTTGCGCTCCGCCAAGCTCAAGCTTTGTAATGATATGGCAAATCGTGTCCACGACACCTGTCACTATGCAGAGAGGGTGTGATCTTGTCTCAATCGGAGTCGTTCCGCGAGTTGTTTCCCCTGCCCGATCGCATCTTCCATAGAGGTGTGTTCCCAACGGCCATACCGTCCGATGGAATAAATGCCTCGTCGCTCAAGCTCCGAGAGGATGGCGGGAATTGCACGCGCGCGATGACGATCGAAGTAGACATAGGCGTAGTGCAAATCTTTCACGTCTGAGACGATGATGTCGTCACTGGGCCGTAAGATGCCAGCCCGCTCCAATCCTGTCCGCGCTTGGCCGGCGAGCTGGTCAACCGACTGATGCTCTGTCGGCCGATGCGAGATCTCCACGTACATCGAGCTACAGCCAGGTTGTCCCAATGACGGAGAGAAATTCATAGGAAATCCGACTCGGTAAAAAGGAAATGCCGGTTCCGGGAAATAGAGCCAATGCTTGTCCGAGACCTGCTCGCGTGCCACGGCCATATTGAGGTTATAGACCGACACCCACCGCAGTCCGTCAGCGGCTTCTTTGAGATGTGTCGGTAGATCGAGACAACGGCGTACGAGTTCCGGAACCGGAATTGTCGAGACGAGCGACTCATAGTGTTCGGTTCTGGTCGTGCCGTTGAGTCGATCGTGGAAACGTGCGCGTCGGCGTTTCGTATCCACTTCGAGAAGTTCGACATGGGTCGTGACACCTGTAATGCCAGGCAGGAAAGCCTCCGGCAGGATGCTGATCCCGCCTGATGCGGGATAGAGGAACGACGGATTGTAGCCGAACGCCTTGTCTTTGATGCCTAAGGCGCCGTTGATGACGTCTTTCAACTCCGGCTTTGGCACCAGCCACGACACCCAATCGGAGGTGAGCTCATCCAAAGACACCTTCCACAGCTTTTCGTTGAAAGGAACCATAAAATGCTTGGCCATCCCTTCTCCAAGGTTCTCCAAGATCCATTGCGTGAAACAGAGGTCTTGGGGATCGCGTGCCGCGGATGGTTGCAGGAGTGTGGCGATGAATCCCATCACACACTCTCGCACGACTTCAGGCGGAAGCCCGTAGATGTTCACCTGAAAAGGATATTCCGTGTAGGTTTGGTGTGAGTAAATGAATGACTTGCGATGGTGTTTCTGGAGTTTGTCAGCAAGGAGCTGCTCCACCAGTGCTTTGATCGGCGGCTGACGGAAATGTAACAGGTGACCTGTGTAGTCAAAGGTAAATCCGTCTTTGTGATAAGACCGGCACAGTCCTCCCACCTCCGATTCACGTTCATAGAGCCGGTATGGGAGTCCCGTCAGATGGTACGCAGTGCTCAATCCGGCAAGCCCGGCACCGATGATCAGAATCATGCTGCTCGCTTTCTTTCTTCTAGGGATGTCTCACCCTCCATATCCCTGCCGTTCTTGACCTCAATCCGTTTCAACGTGAACGTCAGGGCCAAGAGTATGACAACGGTTCCAAGGCAGAGGCCCCAGGCCACCTCATAGGCCACCATCATGAGCATGAGACCGACGATCCCAACCGCGGCGGTGGCAAGATAGCTGACGATCACGATGTGGCGAGTCGACATCCCCCAATGCCGGAGTCGGATGGCGATATGGTCAGGGCTGCCCAGGAATATCGGAAGGCCTCGTTGATAACGGATATACATGACGAAAAGCGTGTCAAAGATCGGAATACCCAAGATAAACACCGGTGTCAGCAGCGAGAGAGGGTGCGTGCTTGGAAATTGTCCGATCATCGCCATGGCGCCCAGCAAGAGGCCGATGAACATGGCCCCTGTGTCGCCCATGTAAATCCGAGCCGGTTGCCAATTATATCTTAGAAATCCGATGAGGCTTCCGATCAACGCTGCCAGCATGAAGGCCACAACTTGATCGCCCTGGATCAGGGCCGCCACAAGTAAACACGCTGCGCTGATGGCTCCGACTCCGGCGGAAAGACCGTCCATGATATCCAAGAGATTGAAGGCATTGATGAGTCCAACCATCCAAAAGACGGTCAGCACGAGGTCCAACCATTCCGGTAGTGCCGCGATCTGAATACGAATACCGCTCTTGATCAGGACAAAAATAGCAAGAAGCTGACCAATCAGTTTCGTCGTGGGTGAGAGCACCCCAAAATCATCGATGAGTCCCAGCATGACCACGATGGTCGCGCCAAGAATAATGCCAAGGACATCCTGTCGGAATTCAAACGTGAAGGCGAGACTCATCAAAAAAGCCAGGTAGATCGCCAACCCTCCGAAGTATGGGACCGCTTCCTTTTGATGTTTCAGACGTCCGTCTGGAGCATCGACGATGCCGAATTTCAGTGCGGCTTGCCTGGCGATGGGCATCCCGTATAGTGAGAGTAACAAAGACAGAGCAAATGTCAGAACGTAGAGCGTCATTGTCTTAAGAAGGTCTTGCGATCCTCTCCTGTCGAGATCGGACAACCATCAAGCTCTGGACAGCGAAGCGGTCCATGCATTCTGTGCATGCCGAACAGTCCGACTGCCCGTTTCCGTTAGCCTTGCAATAAGACAAGGATTTCTCCGCCGTTAGGGAGCACAGCTTTCCGTTCGTAACAACGAGGCGCCACACATGAGCCGCTGGATCCTACCACGTACCGTGCGTATTCCTTCCGCGACAGTTGCAACTCATGAAGTATCCGGGCATCGTCGGGATAGGATGCCCCTTGCAGAGTATGTATCGCTGAAAAGATCACAATGTCATAGTGCAAGGACCAATTCTTAAAGGCCCCGTAGAATTCCTTGATTTCATATGTCTCCGTATTTGCCGGCGGAAACATGAGTGGATCGAAGGCGACTTGTATCTTGCTCCCAACGGGTGGGGAAATTTCAGAGAGAACCTTCACCACCTCTTGGTATGACCTCAATTGATCTACATACGTCTGTGCGTGCGTTCTCATTGCCTGTGTTTGATAGTCCTTGAGACTCTGTGGAAACCAGTAGACAGTGATCATGAGGACAGCGCCGCATAAAACGACTCTGGTTAGCAGGTTCTCAATCCGTTTCCCTATCAAGGGACTCACGTCTAGAGAAATTCGTAAGCCCTCATCCACGAGGGAGGCGATCCCCACAAGCAGCAAAACAGTTCCAGGAAATAAATAAAATCCCCACAAGCGGTGCGTTGTGAGCATGATGGATCCATTCATGGCCAGGCCACATAGCAGAAGAATAACGCCTTCGGTAGCAATCTTTTCGTAGCCTCCGGCCAATCGGAAACCGCGACCTATATGCATAGCAACAAGACAGGCACATCCCAAGAGCAACGTAATCGACAACCAGGTAGGCATGAGGAGCCACGCGTCGACATAGTAGGTAAGCCAACTGAAGAAGGTAATGCTTGCTTGATCCGACCCATGAGTCGCATTTGCAAACAAGCCGCGTGCCCAGGATTCGACGACATGAGTCGAAGTAATTGCTGAGTACAAGGCAACTCCCAGGCTAAAGCATTGCCCGAGCGCATAACCGAGGCTGCCTAATCCATACCGGTCATGAATCCAGCTCAACCACAACCTACTTGTGAAATACCCGCCCATGCCGACCACCGCCGGAACTGCCAAGATGGGCACAGCCATCACTACACCCAGCACAAATCCAGTAAGAGCCACCTCAGCCTTCCAGAACCTATTCTGTAGTATCTGTCGACACCGTTGACCCGCTAGCGCTTCTACCACAAGAATGATTACGATCGGGAGGGCTGATACTTTCGAACCGAATGCAAGTCCCAACCAAATCCAATGAGGCCCAAACAAATGTTGTTCTTTTCGATGCCAATAGAAGAAGATCGCTACGAACAACATTTGAATCGGTTCCGGTTTCGGCATTGTCATGTAGTAAGAGGTGTATGGCATGGCGTAGAGGCCTAGCAGCGTACAGCACCGCAACGTCCAGCTTTGAACGAACGTCCAAGTAAGAATGAGAAACGAGACGCTTAGCAGCACAACCTGCGTCATGCGAGCTGCAATGATTTGCCCGGTATCGCCAAACATATAGGCAGGAATTGCTGCTCCTATTGAGAGTGAGTTCCAAAGAGATCGTCCATATCGATGGTCTCCCCCGTCCGTGATGCTATGAAAAAAATCCTCGATGCTTCCCGGATGGAGAATGTTCCGTACTCCATCGAAGGTAATGCGTTCATCCACGTGTAATGCAAACCGACCTGCAACAAGATCGCTGTTTGCCCACAGCCCTAACGCAAGATACCAGAGGATGATCGTGATGCTGCCCGCAACCCACATGCGTTTCAATCGATGATCTGGTATATGTTTATCTGCCTCCCCTGGAGGTCTTGCAGCGACGTCGGCAGCTTCAGTCACCTGACTTAAGTGATTTATCGAGTCCATGGTCGGTACTTACTGTCCAGTATTGACTCGATAACGCTCTGCTTCCCACTCCATGAGCGCCTCGATATCACTCCGCGTCAGTGAACGCACGTGATCAATAGCCTTCAATCGACCTGCAATCTCCGCAAAAAACACCAGCATCGCCTCAATCGCTTGGTTTGCATTCTTCTGGATAAAAACGCCGAGATGCCGTATCAGCACAAACGCCGGAGCGGAGCGAGCAAACCGGATAAACCCAACAGCATCATCCGATGTATCAAATATCTGCGGGCGATCACCAAGAAAGACAACAATATCGGGAACCAATGCCCAATGTTTCTCGACGAGCAAAAGACAGATATCGTCAAGCGCTATTCGATGGACGAGCGGGTTTTCAGGAAGCCTGTATCCTCGCTTGATTAACTGGTGTGGGATTTCTGATGGAGCACAATCATCAAGGGGACGAGGTAATTCACGTAGAGAATCGAGTACCTGCCGGTGCAGATGATCCACCTCGTTGACCGTCTCTCCGCCGACAAGCATGCCATGATTGGCCAGGAACAGGACGGAAGGGCTCAATGCTGTACGCTCGATGGCTCTCTGCAAGGCTTCTGCGAGCTTGGCTCCCGGTTTATGGTAGTCGACGAGAAGCCATGAAACACTTGGTGGCAACCGTCGCTGGAGAATTTCAACGCATCCGGCTTGCACCAGATGGACCAAGACGGCGATTGGATGGGTATGGACAACAATCCGATGCGGGACGATGCTGTGAAGCATCGTTTCGATCGACGGACGTTTGGACATCCGGTGGAGGACTACCGGCGCGGCATCGAATCGTTGCGATTTGACATGGTCTTTGAGACGGATCAAATCAACTGGCACAAAGATGGATTTTCGGTTGGCGTCGGCCAGCCAAGCTCCTGAGGCTTTAATCCATAGTGTGTTGCCAGCCTTCCAGGACACGTTTCCTCCGGCACCTTGGACTAGTGATGCATCCACGCCGATCGTATGGCAATAGTCAGTGATTACTTCCTGTAAAGTCACAATCGTCTCTCAGTAATTCGAGACACGTCGCACGCCTGCCTGTAGGGTGGTCAATAAGTGCCGCACATCTGCAAACGCTGTAAATGTGCAATCTGGGGCTTCCCCTTCCTTCCCCACGTTCACGCCTCGATGGAGTTTCTGCAATGTGACTGCTCCCAGATGCTCTCTGGCTCCACGGATATCGTTGGTTGGGTGATCTCCGATCATCCAGATCCCACTGCCTTTGGGCGTTATCTTTTGCAACGCCAGTCTGAAGGGGGCCGGATCAGGCTTGTCAGCTCCTGCTTCTTCGCTTGTTACGCAATAGTCGAAATATCGATCAAGTCCAAAATAAACGAGTTTCCTGAACTGGATCTGCGCGGTGAGATTGGTCACGATTGCTGTGGGGATACCGGCGATCCGAAGGTCATCGAGCAACTCTTTCACGTCATCGAACAACACCGCGTGACTCAGAAACGTTCGCCAATAGGTCTGCTCGAAATCCAGTGCTAGGAGGACTTGCGATCCCAATCCGATCGTTTCGAGCATGGATTGAAAATAGAGCAAGCGGCTGTGAGAGCTTGCAGTTTTTTCCAGCCGCCCATTGACATCGGACCGTGCTTTCTTGAACGCCAGATCAAATTCTTCAGGTGTGATATTGAACAGTCGTTCAGTCTTACTCCGTACTGCCGTAATGCCAGCCTGGTGTGCCGGCTCATACGAGTACAGCGTATTGTCGATATCAAACAACACTGCATCGGGTAATCCGACGACAACATTGTGGCGATGGATTATCAATGTCATATGAGTCGCGCTCGCAATGATTGCGTCACATGGGTCAGGACGATCAATTGAGTCAAGCCGCGCATGCCGCTGTACCACTGCGGAATCGTATCAAGCAGTTCTTTCAATTGAGGCATGAGTTTTCCGGCTGCAAACGCCATATCTTCAGCCTCGACTTCTCCCTCGATTGAGAGCTCAATCTCTCCACTCGGCCGCTCCTGAGCGACTTCGACGTGAAGCCCACAGACTCCGATGAGCACCCTTAGAAGGTCCTCGTAGTACATCCCTTGGCGGGCCAGAACGCTGAGTCGTAACTTCGAGTGGCCGTCGACTTCACCCACATGGTCGGGATGTGTCGGGCGGATCGATATAACAAGATCAGCCTCTCCAGCCTGAGGATGAATGTACTTCTCAGCATCGGCCTCCCTACGTTCGATCGTCGCCAGGACATGAGATCGATGGTGTCCCCGCTGCCTCACATCCCGGTTCAATTTGAGCTGGCGTCGCAAGCCCTCGTCCATGTCAATAAAGATCTTGAGGTCATAGAGTGATCGTAGGATGGGGAGATAGAGTGCGTGGAGGCCGCTGACGACGATGAAATCATTGCTTTGGACCAATGCCGGTTTGCTCATGACGCCAGTGCGATGGTCGTAATGTCGAGCCAAAGCCGGATGCCCGTTTGCGAGAGAGATAATATCCTGTGCAAAGCGGGAGAGATCGTTTGCATGGGGATTCAGATGCGTCATCACTTGCCACATGGGTTTCCGCCGGTCCCACAAGTGATAGTCATCACCGGACACATGTACCACGGAATGCTGGCCGAAGAGGCCGACGAGGCTGGAAGCCAGCGTGTCTTTCCCAACACCGGAATCGCCGGCGATCCCAATAATGAACGGTCGGCGGGAAAGCCGAAAATATTCATTGGAGTGTACCCCTTCCTGCAGCATGCGAACGGCGAGAATGATCCCTGCCGCGAATAGGATGGTTTGCCACAGTGATAATACATATGCCGCTGGTTGCGGCCAATCCATCGCACGAAGGGCCGGTAACCAACTGTTAAACGTGAAGATCGGCGTTGGAGCAAGGATTCCGCTCAGGCCGACGTAGAGCAGACTGAAACCTGCAACCAAGGCAATAGTCATCTGCCCGCTTTTAGCCTGGTAGAGGACAAGGAACGGGATGACCCACATAAACCAACCAGGTGAGGCGGGAGTCAGCAGCAAGACAAGCAGAAACGCCACTCCCAGTAGAAAGAGCAGTAACTCAAAACTCATGCGCCGAACACGCCACACGGTGAAGAGAACCAGTAAGTAGGTGAGCGGTAGTATGTAGATCTGCAGACCTCCTCCGAACGAGATGGCAAGATCATATATTTTGAGGAGTTCCGGATTTCCTAACAGCATGGCACGCCCTCCCGGAGAATGGAGGTAGGGTAACTGCAGCGCCGCCATCGCCACCGTGAGTGGAAGGACAAATGGGAGAAAGGAGGTCTTGAGCCGCTTATTTTGATGTAAGTAGATGAGAACGAATGGAACGGCGAGTATCATGCTCAGTTTGGCCGAGACGGCCAATGCCATGAATACGCCAGCCCATTGGGGGGGGCCATCTCGAAGCTCCAAGATTCCTATGATCAGAAGAAGAATGGGGATCAAATCGTTCAGCCCCAGCCAGTAGGTGGCAAACAATACGACAGGCGACAGCCAGTACACCTTCAGTAGCAAGTGATCGTTTCCTTCAATCAGTCGCTTCAGGGCTAGGAGCATCCCGATATCGACCAGAAGCAAGGTCATTCCGTAGGAGTGGGCGATCGCGAGGCCTGCTGCATGACCGAGAAATGTGAGTGGCAGAAATAGGAACCACATCGCATATCCGTATGGGAATGCGCGGGGATCTCCGCCCATGGCAAGATAGGATGTCCATGGATCAAGGCTCGGTGCCGTGACGCTCTGCAGAAAAAACGGACCATACCACTGCTGAACTGCGGAAGGGATGAGAAGCCCCATGCAGGTCAGTCGTATGATGAGCCCGAGATGAAAAAGAGGATGCCCCAAGATCCCCGTCATAGACTCCACCGTTCGGGCACCTTTGTGCATACCGCATGAGGCTGGATGCCTTGTTCCTTGAGGGTCGCGCATAAACGAGGGATTGCCTGCACATCAACCGGTCCTTGCAATTCGGGAGACACGATGCAGAGTTTGAAACCTGCTTCGGTCAAATGTTTGGCGTCAGACGCCGACAAGGGAAAACGTGAAAAACAGTCTACCCAGACCCAATCAACTTTTCCCGAGAGCGTCAGGGCCGTTTCGACCGACTCGAACTCAGACACGCGCACGGCGCACCGCCGTTCCCCGCGCGTCATCGTCTTCACCAGCATCGGAAATGATTGGTCCAAGAAAAAGAATTCCTCGATGTTAGCCCCCGACAACGTCTCAATGATTCTTGTTTCTAACCCCTCTTCCTTCACATTCACAATCAGTATCCCGTGTTGATATGCACGAACCCAGTGCGTGAAATCTTCCCCATCAAGAAACGGCTCGTGTTGAAGAATCAGCCGGCCTCCGAGGCTGCGAATGTCGATCTCGACACCTAGGTGAGTCGGTGTCGACATCAGTTCATGAATCGTGTTTTTCCGATGCGCGATGATTCTCATGCGCCGACCGTCTTCTTGAGTTGCACGCTGTACAGTACGGTTCGTGCAATGAACTTTCGTTTTGCCCTCCAATTCACATTCCAGTGGGACATGCCGTGTCCCCGCTTCTCAAACCGCACCGGAAAGCGATGGATGAAAAGGCCGCTGCGCTTCGCGTGAAAATAGGCGTACAGGTCGAGAGAGAAATCGTTTGGCGGATGTTTCCAGGTCTCGTAAAACCTCCGACTGAAGAGCGTCGGTTGGGCGTTGATATCCCATAGCGGGCGCCGAAGCAGAACCGACTCAAAGAGACTCATCCCGACGGTAAAAGCCTGATCACTGATGGGTCGGCCATATCGACGCCCCTTCACAAAGATGTCATCTCCGAATCTGTCGAAATAGGTCCGCCCGTGTTGGGCATCAAATGGATCCGTCTGCAGGTCGGCATGAGTCCATCCCAGAATGTGTCCATTAGCGACCTGCAGTCCACTTAGAATTCCGAATCCATACCCCTTGTTCTGTTCGACTCGGATCGTCCTGCAGCGGGGGTGTCGTGGTATCAATTCACGAAGGATCATCGGGCTCTCATCGGTGGAACCATTGTCGACCAGAATGACCTCAATATGCTCCGTCTCAACCAGTCGCACACAGCGCTTGAGAAGCTCAGGCAGGTTACCCGCTTCGTTGTAACATGGGATGATGAGCGACAGTTCCATGCGATTGCGTTGTGTCTCAGGCACTCGTATTCAATAGTTCCATCGTCGCCCAAGTAACATTCTTTCCCTTTTTGGGCTAGGCAGCCCTGCGATCGAGCGCACAGGACTCAGGCAGAGCAGGACAGCGTTCTGCGTAAAACTCAGAGAGCATGGGGCGCGCTTCTCCTGCCACATGCAGGTCGTGTTCCAGGCGGTAGGGGTGCGTCGACCACTTATGGAAACATGATTGCCAATACTGAAACGTCTGAAGTTCTGTTGGCGTTCCCCAGCCGATGTAGCTGTCGATTGCGAATGCCCGAACCCGTAGCCCCAAGGCGAGTGCGTCTTCGATGGCGACATCCAAGTAGAATTCTCCGTTCACCCTGGCATTCCGGTCGATCATCCGTGTGACCACTTGGCGAAAATACAGGGCGCGCCGGAAGGTGAACGTACCTGTGATGATGGCGTCCTGTGCCGGATGGTTGAGCGGATTTTTTACAGACACGTTCCGCACCACACTACTTGTGTCATCGATGTCAACCCACCCATACATATGAGGGTATCGAACAGCGTTGGGATATTTCTTAGCCACCCACACGATCACATCGGTTGCCGGATCATCCAACAGGTCCATGAGTCGGCTGTTCCGATAGAGCATCCCGTTATCGCAGGCGGCAATGGTTACCGTCTCGTCGTCCAGCACATTCCTGTACGCGATATCCCATCCCAAGAAAGCTGTTCTTGCCTGCCCATCGGTCGGGCCATCCAACAAAATGGAGTGAGCATTTGGAAACTGCGCCTTGAGGATTTCGGCTACCTCCTTGCTCCCTGGCATGTCCCTTCGAAGAACGAAGACGTGGCGAGCGGTTTTCGGGAGATCCGATGTTGCCTGCACGACCATCGGTTTGCCGGAGACGGAAATCAGTGGTTTTGGCGTCGTGTAGCCAGCTTGTCGAAACCGCTCTCCCAACCCTGCCATGGGAACCAGCGTTGCTCCTCCGACAGTCAGGTGACTTGCATAAGCAGGATCGACAAGCTGGCGAAATGCATTCGACCACATCGAATATTCCTCAAGGTCTTCGGGTGTTCCCCATTGCATGAAATGTTGTAGCTCATAGATCGCGACCTTGCATCGGTTCTCCAATAAATGCCTGTAGGCCATACTGATGTAATACTCACCGCCGACCTGCAACTCGTCAGCGATAACAGTTCGACACGCTTCCAGCATGAGCGCCCCACTGGAAAAGTAGTACGTTCCGCTCGACGCATATTCTTCTAGGCGATTCTCTGTGAACGGCCGCTTTTCTTGGATGTCTTGAACCCAGCCTTGATACTCCTTCAGATAGGCATAATTCGTATTGCCGAGTGAGTGGGGATGAAACCCTTTATAGGCAGGAATAGCACCATCGCACCGCGTGGCCTTCACATATGAAATGAAATGGTTCCAATGCCAATAGCATGAGAAATCACAGTAGTTCACGATTACCGGACCGCTGTGATCAACTTCTTTCGCGGCTTGGAGGACCGCATGAACGGGACCACGTTTATGGGAAGAGATACCGATAACCTTACCAGTCGGGCAGTGTGTATTCAGAACTTCCTTGATTTGAAACGAGGGCTCACGCAGATGCTCGTCGTTACAGATAAAGAGAAAATGTGTTTCTCCAGGGAACATGTCGATCACATGAGCGATAATCGGTTTTCCTTCGATTTCGATCAGTGGCTTAGGAATGGTGTATCCCGCTTGACGAAAGCGTTCACCGAAGCCTGACATGGGAACAATAATCTGCATTCTAGGAACCCGCTTGCCTGCCTTTTCTTGACGTTTCCATTAGGTCCCCAATCATGCCGGTTGGCATACCCGTGTATGGGCTCACCGATTTCATTTCAACGCCAGTATCCCATAGATTCTCTGTATTTCCAGCTATTTGTGAATTGGGCGTTCACTCCAAGGTACGTCGGGAGGGGGCTGGCTCAGGGAGAGAGACTAGCTGCTGTCAGATGGATCAGTCTGAAGGAGTGCGCTCGAGAGCTTAGATGCTTACGGGAGAGGGCGAAGGCACCGATGAGAAGCTCGACAGGCAGCGCACGTATAAATCTTCATGTCGTTTGACCACCGACTCGATAGAGTACAGCTTCTGCACGTGGCCCCGACCATTCCGACCCATGGCTTCTGCACGTGCAGGGTCAGACAATAGTGTACCTATCGCTGTAGCCAATGCGGCTGAATCGTCTGGAGAGACCAATAGACCTGATTCCCCAGTCCTGACAAATTCTGGTATGCCTCCAACAGTCGTCGCGATAACAGGCTTTCCGGCCGCCATGGCTTCAAGAATAGCAATCCCAAACCCCTCGTAGCGCGACGGCAACACAAACACATCCACCGCTGAAAAAATACGTGGAAGATCACGTCTCAACCCGGTGAATACGACCTGGCGTGAGAGCCCAAGATGATCACGTAGGTATTCAAGCATACTTCTTGCCGGTCCATCTCCCACGAGGAGCAGTTGAAACAGCGGAATCCTTTCGTCACCCTTCAGCTGTGCTAAGGCTTCCAGCAGAACACGCAGTCCCTTCTTGGGTTCCACCAAACGACACACGGTCCCGAGCACGATTCCATCGCGTTGGAGCCCCAACTCTTGTCGCCCTAGAGCCGTGGCAGAGGCAAACCGGCTTATATCTACGCCGAAGGGAATGATAGCATGCTGATCGACAGCACCACCAATATGAGCCACAACTGACCGACTCACAGCCTGTGAACAGCACACGATGGCATCGGTCCACTTCAGAGTGAAACGATCGAGAAAGCGAACAACCTTCCCCTCGGTCACAATCTCATCATGATAGGATGAAATCACAGGAAACGTGCGTAAGATATGTCTGCATACGCGGGCGGCTACATTTGCCCAGAAGAGGAAAGCCTGCACCACGTCAGGCCGTTCTGTTCGAAGTAGCTTGAGCAATCTAAGAAGGACACGAATATCGAGTTTGCCCGTACCATCCAAAGAGACGACCTTGACTCCCCTCACTCGAAGTTCCTGAGCGAGGGGGCCATCTGGTTTGAGAGTACAGACCGTCACCGTAAACCGTACGCGATCGAGTCGTGAGGCTAACTCCATAATATGTGTTTCGGTTCCGCCAACTCCCAACCCAACCGCCAGCAGCATCACCTTAGCAGGCATGAGCGTTTCTACCACTCAGTTGTGAGGAGGAGAGGATCTGCTCGTACCAACCCAAATACGATTGCACTTGCCGATGAATACCGAACGAACGTGATGCGATTGCTGCTGCAGTTGTTCCCATTGAGGTCCGTAACGGTTCGTTCGAAAGAAGTTGGATCACACGACCGGTCATGGCGTCCGCATCACCGGCAGATACAAGGAAACCCGAACGGCCCTCTTCAATTTGTTCCGGTATGCCGTCGATTGCGGTTGCGACTACCGGACGGCCGCAGGCTAACGCTTCCAATACGGTGTTGGGGAAGGTGTCGGATTTGGCGGCATGCACGTAGACATCAGTCGCCTGGTAATACTGGGCGGTGATCCGCTTGTCTCGTTGAAACGGCACGAACTGGATCCCGCCGTTTTTGTACAGGATCGGATCGCCCTGGTCCCCCAACACAATCACGGTAATACGGCTGTTCGAGTACTGAGCGGCCACCTGCCGAGCACATTGCTCGATCGTCCGATAGTCCTTGAACACATTGCTCCTGGCGGCGTTGGCCACGAAGAGCAGCATCATGTCCTGCTGAGACAGGCCCAGCGCCTCTCTCGCCTGCTGCCTTGAGCCTGGCTTGTAGACTGTTGAGTCCACACCGTTTGGGATGACGCGCCCTTCTACGACTGCCGGCGCCAATATGGATTGTTCGACCTGCCGCATCAGCCACCGGGAAGGTGTAGCGACATACACACGGCTCTCCCTATAGATGTCCCGTTTCCGTTTCCAATTCGCGGCAGTCGCATCCCGCGCAATCGCCGGATAGATCGAAAGATCAGGGCAATGGCCACAGCCGGTCTTCCACCGATCACAGCCCAATGTGTACGCACAATGCCCGCTCAACATCCATGTGTCATGCAAGGTCATGACCGTAGGGATCTCCCGGCTCAACCAGGGTAGCGCACTGAGATCAAAATAGCCTCCACGCGGCAACCAGCCTCCGTGCAGGTTATGACAATGGAGGATATCCGGGCGGTCTTGCATGAGATCGAAGAGTCTCCAGGACTCCGGAAAGTTGAAGTTCTCTCTACCCAGCCTGGCCTGCCACCAATTGTTGGGTTGAGCAACGTAGGTCTGTAGCCAATGTCGCATGCGCCATACTCCGCGAATCCGCCCTTCATACGGAGCAAGCCAGTTGTCAAGATGGATCAGCGATGCGTTCACGGCCTTCTCTTGTTCCACATGGGACAAGGGAATTACCTGAGGGTCATCACTAGACTTCTCACCGACCGCCAGCAGGGAGTGATGCCCTCGTTGCCGGTACTGGTCGAAGAGCTGCCAAGCAATCGCTTCGGCGCCTCCTCCTTTTTCATATGTACTGATCTGGAGGATTCTCATATGGCTAGACTAGCAGGTCAAACCACGAAGCCTGAAATGATTCTCCATTCCGTCCCATCCCAGACCACGACCTGGGTGGGGAACGTCAGACCAGAATACCGGCCGGCGACCCTAATCCATCGTGGTAGCGTCGCGAGCGACAGATGGCGGCCGACTTTCCACGCCAGTCCCCTCACCAGCGCCTCGAATCCTCGGCAGGGCCTGCCGCCGTATTGAGCGAGCGTGCGCTGAGCTTCCTCCATATAGTGATCAACCTGTCGTACCGATTTTTGATTTCCATGGGCCCGGAATCCTGCCAATGGGGCCATGACACCATAGAGGTCGGCGTGGCGATAGAACCTGGCCCACAATTCAAAGTCCGCTGCCAGTTGCAGCGAGGTATCAAGCCTTCCTCCCGTACGTTCCCAGAGCGACCGCCGCCAGAACGTCGACTCTTGTTGGATGAAACGTCTGCCGTAAGATCCTGCTGTCGGGAGATTCCCGCCTTTGAGGAATGATGCCCGATTGAATCCGCCGCTGAAATTAATCGACGTCAACTGGCCGTGAGCATTCCAGCTGAGCGGCTGAACAGTCGTCAGCCACTCGATCTGGGGAAACTTCGTGAAGAGCTCGCGGACAATCGAAAATGCCCACGGGGTGTACTTGTCATCGCTGTTGATCCACGCCATGATTTCGCCGGTTGTCTTCACAAACCCCTTGTTGATGGCATCGTATTGTCCATTGTCCGGCTGGCTCATCCAGTGGGTCAAGCGTTCGGCATGACGTCGGAT
This sequence comes from Nitrospira sp. CMX1, assembly GCF_054902215.1. Lineage (NCBI taxonomy): Bacteria > Pseudomonadati > Nitrospirota > Nitrospiria > Nitrospirales > Nitrospiraceae > Nitrospira > Nitrospira sp. CMX1. The sequence continues at coordinate 38,402 of NZ_JBUBKD010000014.1, forward strand.
AATATTGACACTGCCGTCGGTCGAACCTCCGTCGACGATCACATACTCGAGGTTGGAATCCCGCTGCGATAGCACGGACTCGATCGTCTCTTCAATAAACTGAGCTTGATTAAACGACGGCGTGACGATGGATATTTTCAGCGATGATGAGCTCACGAGACTTGATCGAGTGCCAAGATTTGTTGGAGATGAGATCGAAACTCACGATTCTGTTGTAGCCGTTGTTCAGGCGTGGCGTAGTAATGGAATCGCCGTAACGGGCCGTTCTCCGGCACAAACACGATATCGACTTGAGATAATGCGTGATCCAATGGGCGATACTGAAGTCCCAGAATGTCATGGGGAACGAACCCCTTGGATTTCATATAAGTGACGACGTCGAAAAATAGTGGGCCTTCTTTGAAAAACTGAAAGAGTGAGACTTCTAGGAGAACGAGCTCAGCTCCACACAGGGTTGCTTCGCCTCCCCTCAAGACGTCCAGTTCGGCGCCCTGCACGTCGATTTTTATAAAATAGGGAGGATGCGCATCACGCTCTTTGACCAACCGATCGAGGGTGATCGCGTTCACAACACGGGGAAATCCGTTCACATCTGTTCCGCTCTCCGTCTCCCGGTACAGAGATGATCCAACAAGATCTGGGTGTACATTGATCGTCACCGGATTGTCGCAGGACGAGGCAACGGCAATCTCATAGCTCGCTCTGGGAATTGCTTTGACTGTTTTGTCCAAGCATGACACATACTCATTGAGTGGTTCGATGAGTAGATACTGAGCGTTGGGAAAAATCTCGTGGCATTGGCGAGAAAAACTCCCGATAGCTGCTCCCACATCAATGACCGTTGCCGGCGCCACCCCCGTATCTCGAACCTGTGCTAAGCTCCCTTCGAGTGATGTGCGTTCCAGTCCTTTGACGCTGGAAGCCGTCGAGGCTCGTCTACGAACTTCATATCCCAATGATCGAACGATGCGTCGAATGATTGATTTCAACATGGCGTATGAGCAGACCGATCCCAACATTTCCCCGCTGGCTTGATGGCTTCCATAAAGAGGGAGTCAGGTTTTCTCACCTTCCCGTCTGTTACCTCCAGGCCAAACGAAGCGAACTGTCCTATCCGACTATCATGTGCGTGGCACACCTGTGCGTCAGAAAATCCGCATTGTGTGATCAATTGCCCTAAGGAAAACCGATCATACATCCACTGGTGGCATTCCCCAGACAGTCGAAAACGGCCGATACGCAAGGCCTCGTGATCACCGTTGATCAAGTATCCCTTGAGTTCAGGCACAAGAGATCGTATAGTCCGAACTATTCTCGACATGATTGAGAGGCCACCGCAACGACTGGATTCTGAGCTAAGGGATGAGTGACGTCCTGGTTCCATATAGGTCATCGCTCCTACCCCAATCCTTCCAATCACATACTTGGTATTGTTGCGGGCTTGGGTACGCAGATACCGCTCCATCTCCCCTCCAGACGTGTCTCGTACTAGTTGATCAAGTAGTTCGAGTGTGATCCATTCATATTCTTCTGTTGCCCGTGGTTTTCCCGCCTCAGCTCTCGCAAGGACCCGAAGGTATTCACGGACGATTCCTTCAAGGTCCGGAACGGCCAGTCGGATGATGCCGCCAGGACAAAGAACTCGGTGGCATTCCAGTAACAGCCGCTTGGCCTTCTCCTGTGTGAAATGTTCGAGTACATGTGATGCATAGCACACATCAACTTGCCCATTCTCGAATGGCAGTCCATTCCCTACATCCCATGTTTGTACCGATGGACTGTGCGGACGCACATCCAGATTGATCCAATCGGGATGCCACACCGAGCCGCAACCGATATTGACTAACACAGGAGACACGCACTGTTCCTTTCTCTACTCAAACACTTTCACCCCGATACGGCCGGTATAGTCGATGGGGTGAAGCAACATCCTGATCCGATACTTAGTCATATATTCGTCGATAGCCCGACGCGCCCCCTGCCAGTGGCCATAGTCGTCGACAATCAAGACACCTCCCCGACTCATCCGCGGATACAGCACTTCCATTTCATGCTGAGTTGATTGATACCAATCGGTGTCCAACCGCAAAATCGCGATTCGATCGGGAGCGGACTGCGCCAACGTCTCTTCCACCCGGCCCGGTATAAGGTGGATACGGCCTTCTGGATACTGTGTCAGCGAGAGCGCTTGAGCAACCCGTTCGATCGGTGCGTAACACCAAACCATGTCATGTTCTGTCTTACTGGATTGCATCAATAGTTTGCGTGCTGACTCACCTGCCAGGGAGACGTCTTGGGGGCCCGGTTCCGTCATTCCCTCGAAGGTATCAAACAAATAGAGTTCGCGACTCGCGGCCCCACGACGCATCAACGTTCTTGCAACGGCCATCATGCTACCGCCTCGCCATACCCCACATTCGACGATTGCGCCGTCAATTGCCGCGTCTTCGACGTAGCGAACGGCTGAGCAGAGTGCCCGAATGCGTTCAGGGGAAGTCATCGTGTATGGGCGGACAAAAGCGATCGTCTCGCTGTCTTGACCTTCTTCGGCCGTGACGGCGATGTTCGGCGCATCAGTGGGGGTTCCCTGGTTCATCAACTGCCACCGCTCGGCTAACCCCTGAAGGGGAGCAAACACTTTGGCCAATGCGAGAACTTTCCGATTCATTAGTAATAAAAACTATGAATTGCGTAGTAGAATGAGGGAGTCACGTTGTAGAAGGTCCAGATCGGCACACTGCACTTCCCAACCCGCTTCGGTCGCGATCTTCACCATGCTCTGTTGATCATTGCGTGGCCACCAGATATCTCTGTCGTGCTGTGATTTGAAAGCCTCGGGAACCCCGCCCTTGGTCCAGCCGAACCGCTCCAACTTGACCCAATTGCCATATTGATGAATTGATACCGCTCCTGGCTTCATCTTGCGCCGAGCGGTACGGAGAATCTCCAAGATGGAATCTTGTTCATTATGGCAGAGCACGCCGAACGACCAGAACAGATCGAAGTACCCGTCCGGCACCCCCTGGAAGGAATTGTCATGAACTCGATGGCAGATCAACTGCCCAGAACGGGCATTCGGCACTAGCCACTGAGTGACGTCCTGAAAATCGACGGTGTGCAACTCGCCATGTGGAATGAACCTCAAAATTGCACGGGACCACGATCCTTTACCAGGCCCTAATTCGAGTACCTTCGAGTCAGGACGTAGGTGTGGCTGAATGGCCTGTCTGAAGACTCGCCGATAGGATCCCCCGCTTCTCTGCTCCTCGGACCATCTAGTCCTCCCTGGGACCAAAGAGAGGATGTTGCCGCTGTCGTATCCATAATTAAATTCCTCCTGCAACCAACGCAAAGTAGGCATGGTATAAACCTAGGTCATGTGTTATCCGGCGCGTTGAACCGCTGAGGAGATTGATCGCTTTATTCTACCCGCCACCATGCGGAGGCGAGAAGTCAATTCTACTATCGTGCTGATCTTTTGTTCGCTTCTCAGCCCAGCGAGAAACGAGCGGATCAATTCTCGCGCTATCGCAGACTCGGTGACAGCGTCCGGATAGTCCCAGGACTCCAACGTACTTAACATGACGTTAAAATACTGCGAGGAGCTGCAATGTACGCCGCTTCCATCTATCCCGATGTTTTGGACCAGTGACCGACTTGGGTAGAGACAGAGTCCATTGGCGGCGAACATGCTGGCATACCAACGAACGCCCCACACATCCAACTTTCCTTCGGCTTGGAGGGCCAAGTGTTCGAAGTAGGTATAGGCTCCATCGACGTTGAAGGCCGTTCGCTGGGTTTCGTCGACCAGGCCGGCCAGTAGCTTGGAAGAATCTCGTTCCAGCCGGTTCCACGCCCGATTCCATGTCGCCCACCCCCAACTTGTGGGGATGCGACTAAAAAATGTTGAATTGAGTCGACTAAGATCTTTTACCGGAAACATGTAGCCGGAAATCTGCATCACTCGTGGCTCCGCATGGTATCGCTCCAAGGCTTGGTTCATGAACGATAAGAATCCCGGCGCGACAACCAGGTCATCTTCCAGGACGATCACACGTCCGTGTTTATTCGCCAACTCAGTTACGCCGAAGATAACAGACTGTGCCAATCCGAGATTCTTTTCCCGCTCCTGCACGACGATCTTTGAAAAACCCTCAGCACATCCTGCAACCTCCCGAACCGCTCTTACGGCATCCGCATCATGAGATCCTTTTGGCCCGTCACTAAACACATAGAGCATACTTTCTCGAGCGAGTGTGTTCGCTTGAAGTGCATATAAAGTGCGCTGCAAATGTGCCGGGCGGTTGTACGCAAAGAGGGCGATCGGTGCGATAGCCATATCGTTCTACCTATCTAGAACTCGGATGTGTAGAAACGGACGCGGTTGAGTCCAACGTGACCAGTCTCTTTGAATCCATCAAGTCTCCGCATATTGCGATTGAGGATTTGCCAACCTTGCTCATAGCCCGGCACCATAGCTCCAGTGTTAGAGCTTTGAACGACATCGGGGCGCCGGCCTCAGGAGGATACGGCCCTTTGGACAAAGCCATCCCGGTCTCGGCACGAAGGACACCAGCGTTCACCAAAAACCCATCATGTAACTGTTCCCCATGGGCGGTAAACAATGCGTTGTGCCACTCGTGTAATGGCGGAGTGAATCCTCGCTTTGGCCGGTTCATCACCCACTCAGGAACCACGCTTTTGAGGGCCTCCCGCAGCCATAACTTTGGAGGGGCCGAACTATCGGGTGATGTCTTCCGGAGTCCGATCACCGTTTCCACCAGTCTGTAGTCGACGAGCGGAAGCCGAAGTTCCACAGACGAGGCCATACTCAATCGATCACCTTGAGCCATCCCGTTCTCCAGCAAGTAGGTTTGACAGATGAGTCGCGTCAGCAAAACATCCACATCAGGCCACGGAAGCGGGACGGTAAAAGGATCGTAGGCGCGTGACGTGTGCAGGTTATCCAAGAACCTGGGAGAATAGAGGCTCTGCAATTCTTTTCGAGCAAGTCGGAAATCTGGCGTGAGGTCATAGAAAATCGTCTGCTCCTTCGGGCTCAGCTGATCTCGCTTGTAGTGTGCCCACGATTCTCGCCCCCCTGCCCCGGCGATCAGCCACTCCTTGATCCCCCACGGGTTCCAGTAGGTAGGAAGCGAGAGCTTCAGGTACTGTTGAAACCGTGGTCCCCCGGAGTTCCGTCCCTCCTGCTTCCGACGGGTCTGCGCGGCGGCCTGCCGCACCCAGGGATATCCCCAAAAGAGTTCATCACCGCCATGCCCTTGGAGCATCACTGAAAGACCAAGCGACTTTGCCTCCTTCATGACCGAATAGGATCCGAAGGCCGAGATATCTGCAATGGGATCGTCCAGCCAAAACATCAACTCGGGGAAAGAAGCTGCAATATCGCTGGAGTGCAGCTCGATCGCGTGGAATGGCAAATCGAGATACTGTGCCAACGCGCGTGCGTCGTTCCGTTCGTCGTGTCGACTGTTCTCGGCGTAGCCGACGGTAATGGCTTGCATCCGGCCGGGATACCTGCGGGACGCCATGGCCGCGATAGCGCTCGAATCGAGCCCTCCGCTGAGGGCGACCCCAACTGGCACGTCCGAATGAACGATCAGTTCGCTGATGGACTCCAGCTCGCGCTTGATCAGCGCGACGGGATCTCCCGTGAGCGCGGGAATGTCTTCCATTCGCCAATAACACCACTGCCTCTGTTCCCAAGTGTCTGCGTTGATGGTCAAGATATGGGCTGCCGGAAGTTTCGATACGCCTCGAATTGGCGTCATGGGATCAGGTACGTACCCGTAATGAAAGTACAGATCGATGGCGGATGGATTCAGTTCAAACGGGATGCAGCCTGCGGCCAGTAAGCCTTTGAGTTCTGAGGAAAAATAGATCTCGCGAGGTCCTATATGAAGATATAAAGGCTTTTCCCCCATTCGATCGCGTGCGAGCATCAGTCGGCGCCGCTGCGAGTCCCACACAGCAAAGGCAAACATTCCTCGCATGTGCTGCACGCAATCGAGCCCATACTGTTCATAGAGATGGACGATGACTTCACAATCGCTTCCGGATGTGAAGCGATGCCCCTGAGAACGCAGCACATTTCTTAGATCTACATGGTTGTAAATCTCGCCGTTGGCAATCGCGACGACCGATCGATCCTCGTTGAAGAGCGGCTGCTGTCCTCCCTTGATATCGATGATGCTCAGGCGGCGCATGTTGAACGCGACCGGACCATCGTGGAACATGCCATGTCCGTCCGGGCCGCGGTGGATCAGCCGTTCACCCATGTGTCTCACACGAGTTAGGGTCTCTCGTTGTAGAGTTTCGGTCGCAATGACGCCGGCGATTCCGCACATTTCCTAGCTGCTCCTTGATTTCAGCATTCCGCGATCTATCTTTGGCCCAACTTTCTCCTATCCCCTCCACTGAGTCTATCCTCGGTTTTGGCTTTCAACCAGCGGGAAATTTTTGTTACAGGGTTCCATGCCCGGCGATACAACCGCTTTAGTTCTGGTCTAGACCCCATCTGGTCAGGCACCTCTTCGCTCAACACATACCAATCGCTCCGTTTCCATCGCTTCAGTAGACCGGTACGGAGCAGGCCTTCGGTTGAACAGCCGCATCTGGTGCAGTCATCTCCAGTCACGTAGTAGGTCCCCGTCAGGAACCATGCCAACGGAAGCACCACGTGTCGGAGTTTTGTCCGGCTCGCAACCAGATAGAGACTACGGCGGATGAGCTGGCGGTGCACGTGCCGCTGCAAGGCCGAGGGCGCACAGTCTCTGACAAACCGCCAGTGATCTATGAGGTTATCCATTGATCGCCTTGAAAATAAAGCCTTCCAAGCCTGGATAAACGTGAGATTCTCCATGCATCGGCTGGAAAGTCCCGTGACGTCGACATGCGATCGTACCACTGCCTCGTACGTGACTCCGAGGCGAAAACCTCGTCGCTTCAATCGGAGAAAAAATTCGTAGTCAGCAATGTAATGAGGAAACCGACTCCCGTTCACGTTTCCGGCTGTTCTTACCATTGAAAGAGGAACCAGTGTCCCTCGACCTGATAGCACGTCGATTTCCGTCGTGTACGTCTCATGCGACTCGATCGCCGTTCTGACCGAGAAACTATAAGAACTCCAGTTGATATATTCTCCGGCGTCGAGAATGCAGGCTGTATCACGGCTATCGACAACCAGCCCTCCTATTGCGGCATTGTGTTCTCTCGACACACGAACCAGCGTCTCGATATAGTGATGGTCGATGAGCGTGTCGTTGTTCATCATAAGCACCATGTCGTCGCTACGGCTTCGAGCAAGACAGTGCGCAATTCCGAACTCCATCGCTTGTCCCCACCACAGTTCTTTGTTGCTCTGCAGCACTGTCACAAGAGGATGGTACTGACGAAGATATTCCGGTGTCCCATCGGTCGACCCACCATCAACAACGATTAGCTCCAGCGGGGCGTAGGACTGCTCGGACAGGCAATCAAGACAGGATTTGGTTAATTCAAGCCGATTGAAGACCGGAATAATGACGTACACACACGAGCTGGATATCGCCAAATCAGCCAGAGTCTGCATACGTTTCGTGCTTCAGTCGCCGTGAGGCATCGCATGAGTATGCCCAACACCATTTTTCTCTATGACGAACAACATCACGCGCCCTGTCGAGCAATACCGGAATTTGGTAAGACGTTCGTCGGAAAGCAGTGCTCGGAACTGTTGCTCGGTCCAGAAGTTGATGTGCCCGACATATTCGTCGAGTGCCCCGTTTGGAATCGTAATGATGACATGCCCCCCGACTTTACACAGTCTAAAGAGTTCAGCGATGGCGTGGGCTGGTTGTTCGAGATGCTCCAGCGTTTCCATACACACCACAGTGTCGAATACCCCGTCTTGGCAAGACACGCGGTAAATGTCGCCCACAAAGAAATGCCCTTCCGGAACCTCCTGACGGCAACGCTTGATGGAAGCCGAAGAAAAATCGGTGCCGTAGATTGCCCGGACCTTCCTGGACGAGGAAAGAACTTTCGAGAAGAATCCTGGCCCACATCCGACATCGATGACGTTTCCGTATAAAAACAGGTCACATTCGTTCAGTACTTCCCGATAGAAGTCTTTTCGTGCTTCCACCAGGTATTCGGACACCAGTCTCTCATCGGCCCAATACTCGTCATACGACTCCATGGCATTATCGACGATGACTTGTACTGACGTATCGGCGGCATGGGTTGCGATCCAGTCCAGCCTAGGCACAAATTTATACTTACCCTTCTCGGTGATCAAATACTGTTTCTTGTCGACGACTTGGTGATCTCGGAAGTCAACCGATGCAAAAGTCTTTCCGCAGAGCACGCCTTCGCACTCTTTGGAGAGGATAAACAGGTGCTTCCCCAGAAGTCGGCGAAGCACCTTTTCAATCAACCGCAACCACATAATCAAAGTCCGTGACGGTCATGTTACCGTATTCGAAGTACCGGTCGTCTGCAGGCGGAGGCACGACGTTGAAGAGCGCAGCGTTGGTGAGACCTCCTAAGTGAACGTTGCGATCCATGGGGACGATGGCAATGTCTATTAAAAATGATTGTGGAAAGAGTCGGGGGTTCAATACCGTGATCTGAACCGTACCGGAGTGTTGCATGCGGTGCACTTTGACGTTCTCATACTGGTGGGTGCTGCTGAACGGAGCCTCTTGGAATGTTAGCCGTTGAACGTCCCTGCCGTCTTGTGTCCGAATCCACACACGTACTTGCCTGTTGTGTGACGAGTCTTGAAGAAAGTCGTAGTCAAAACGGATGATGAAATTCTTCCCGAACGAGATGGATCTGTTCTCGGACGTTCCACCCTCCTCAAACACGTCCACATTCGAGATGTCGACGGTACCGAGACCAAATGGGGTCGGTTGAGGCGCGTCGAGGAGGTTTTCTCGCGCAAGTTGATTGCTGTAGCGTTGGATACAGTCTCTGATTTCACCCTGGAATACCTGTGCCCCCTGCTTCAAGAGCAACCCCGAACGACACAACCGTTCGATGGCTTGAATCGTATGGGAAACAAAAATGATCGCCGTGCCGTTCCGATTGAGTTCCAGCACCTTCTCAATGCATTTATTCTGAAACGTACTGTCGCCGACCGCCAACACCTCATCAATGAGCAGCAGATCCGGACGCGAATGGATGGCGATGGCAAATCCCAAGCGGACATACATACCTGAACTGTAGGTTTTTACCGGAGCATCGAGAAATGTTCCAATATCGGAAAAATCCACGATCTGGTCGAAGCATTGCTCGATTTCGCGGGTCGTCATACCAAGCAGCGAGCCATTGAGTAAAATGTTTTCTCTGCCAGTTAAAAGTGGGTGGAATCCGGCACCCAATGCAATCAAGGCTCCGACTCGTCCACGCACCTCGATACGTCCCTTGTCTGGTTGGTAGATCCCAGCTAGAAGACGCAAGAGCGTGGATTTGCCCGATCCATTACCACCGAGGAGTCCAAGCCGTTCTCCTTGTTTGAGAGTGAAGGTGATTCCATCGACGGCCCAGAACTCATGAGGCCGCAGGCGGTGTGTGTCCGCTGCCATTCCGAGAATATTGCGGCAGACATCGTGTAATCCGTAGTACATGCTGTGCGGTTGCGTAGCGCAAAATTTCTTACCGACACCATCGACGCTCAAGATGCAAGGATCACCCATCAGAGTTTCTCCGCGACCTTCTGTTCACTGATAAAAAATATTCTCCACGACAGGAGGAACACGGCCACGGCGAAGGACACGGCGACCACATAACCCTGAACATCTCGGATTATCCCAGAGATCATCAAATCGCGAGCCCCTCCGACCAAGTACGTCAACGGGTTCAGCCAAATCAAGTCTTGCAATACTTCGTTCCCGACATCCGGCGTATAAATGACCGGGGTAAAAAACATGAGAACACCGAGCAAAGTCGTCATGACTTTCGTCATGTCCCGCACCAGGATCGACAACACTGACACGATCATCCCGATCCCGACCCCTAGCAAGAGCAGCGGCACCAGGCTCAATGGGAAGAATAGCGCTGTCCATTGGGGATGAACGCCGAAGAACGTGAACGCCGCGGCTAATAAAACTAGATTGGCTACCATAGAAAGACTGGCTTGGGCCACCTGTTGCGCGACAAGCACCTGATGCGAAAAGTGTGCGTGCATGATCAAGTTGCTATTGGCACTTAAACTGGATGCTGCTGACGTGAACACTGCCATGAATACGCCCCAGATGGTTGTCCCCAACAATACGAACAACGGATAAGGCACATCTGACTTCCCGGGCATCAACACACCTACTTGGTTTAAGAACAACCAGGACGCAATGCCGATCAGTGGAGACACCCAGGTCCAGGCGATTCCGAGCAAGGATTGCTTCGAGGCTGCCAGCATATCTCGGTAGAATAATTGGACAATGAGCTCTCGAGATTGCGCGATACCAGCGACCATCGCGACCCAGCACCGGACAAATCCAAGTTTGACTCGGTACTCAGGTTCATACACGGTTTGCTCTTCACCGATTGGCATGATGATCTTCACAGGCCAGATCATAATAGTCTGTTCATGGAGCGGAGGTGCTCGAACAGTCGGTCGAACCGGTGTTGCCATGTATGAGATTGCAACGCCCGCTTCTTTCCGGCATCACGAATTCTCAACGTTGCCGCGATGTTCTTCGAGTAAAAGGACAGTTTATCGATGAGCTCGATGGGGTCATTCCAGGTTTCAATCTCCTCGCCAATCTTATAGTACTCTGCATGATCAGGTGCCTCTTGGGTGAGATAAAACCCTCTCGACATCGGGACCTCAAAGTCTCTGAGTCGGCATTGTAACTGTCTTGAGGCAATGACATGTGTTCCTCCATGCCATCCAGTGTCGGAGAACCCAAGATTCACAAAGCTTGATCGGAAAATTTCAGGAAGGGCCTCGTCGGAGCACGGAGAACAATATTCAGGACCATCCAGCTCCTCAAAGATGTGAGCCCTTGCAATCTTTTTTCTGATCGGGCCGATCAACCCATCGCTCCCTTCCGCTCGCAAGCGTGGAAGTGCGTAATACCGAAGGTCGTGCCAGATTTTGTAGAGATCCCAATCAAATTGATAAGGGCTTGGTGTTTCTCGTTTCCATCCTCGCCCGTACACAGTGGGCATGAAGCCATGATCCACGCATGTGGCGAGCAATGCTCGCCGATATGGGTTGAAACTTCCAACAAAACAGATGTCTCTTTGCGCAGCAGGTTCCATGCCAGTATCTGAGGCATACCAGTCAGGATTTGCGGCCATCGGCATCCAATGAATATCCTGACAAAATGGCTTGAGGTGCTCCGTATTGGCCATTTGTGCCACAGCCAGCACGTCAAAGTATGGAGCGGTGCGAATGACACGGTACCACTGAAAAGCCATGTCAACATGGTAGTTGACCATGGGAACATTCAAGTCGCGAAGTCGCTTAGCTGTTTCAACAGTGAGGAAATCGTCGTAGACGACAAAAAACATGATATCGAGACGGCGAGACGCCTTCAGGCTTCGCGCAAGGGCAACGAGTTGCTCGTTGAGTTCATCGCGATTATCTCGCCAGGGTCTCGACCCTAAACGACCCATCCCACCAGGATACGTGAATACCTCTAATCGATCGCAGTAGTGCTGGCGCAAAGTGCCGAGGAGATTGATCTCAATCCATCGCTCAGGTGGGAGTACGGCAAGTACGTTCATGTCCAGAGGGCCTGGGGGGCTCCTTAGAAATCACGGTGCTCAAAGATTCGGCAGGCTCCACCCAAAAGTACTGCAGCATAAAGTATTCCATAAAAAGTAGCCGCTAGCTGGTAATCCACGCTCACGACGCTGCCGCTGGCGGCCTGTCCTTTGATGTTCAATAACTCCAGGTTAGGACAGACGTAGTACAATGCTGTCATAACGCCTTCGGCGATGGGATCCTTGCTCTTCTCTGCGATACCCTTCAGGTCACCAGTCAGATGGCCGATGATATAGAATCCCAGGGTCATGATTGCGCTGAGCGTAGGAGAGCTGAAGGTGGAGAAGAACATGGCCAAAGCGGTCGTCACCAACACCTCAACCAACATGAGTTCAACTGCCTGAAACAGCGATCCATGAATCGCATTTCCGCTTAGCCACACCGTCGCAAGGAACATTGTGAACATAATGCCGATATTGAGGCCGCCGATAAATATCAGGCCGCAATACTTTCCCAAGACAAACTGAGTCCGGGTGATCGGTCGGGCTAATATTGTGTAGATTGTTCGACGATCTATTTCCTTAGTGACAAGCCCGATTCCAACGAATATCGCAATAATCACCCCAACTAAATTGATTGATGCCAGACCGACGTCATTGATAATTCTGGCCTGTTCCCCGATCGTCAGGGTGCCCAGTAGGACGGAAGCACCGATTAGGAGCAAGGCGAAGAACACAAGATTGTAAAGGATCTTATCTCGAAGAGTTTCCCGGAACGTATTCTGAGCGACGACCAGGAGACTGTGCATATCACATCCGTTGACTTGTTTGTTCCAAGAAGATTTCTTCGAGTGAGCCTTTGTGAGGGATCACAGACACGAGTTTGCCTCCTGCATGTCGAATGGCGGCCAGCACATCCTCTAACCGCTGTTGTCCTGGAATGGCCATCCAACACCGAGTCCCTCTCTGTAACACACGCATTGCCACTTCCTTAACCAAAGGGATGCTTTCTCCATTAATTCCTTCACATACGACCTCCACTGATTGGGCAACGTTTCGGTTGACGAGCTCGTCGATGGAGCCCACTGCCAGCATCTTGCCTTTGGCAAGAATCCCAACCCGGTCGCATATCATCTCTACGTCGGTAATGATGTGCGTGCTGAAAAATATGGTCTTGCCCTGATCTCGAAGCCCCAAAATGATGTCTCGAACATCTTTTCTCCCAACGGGATCCAGACCGGACATCGGCTCATCCAGCATGACGAGTTGTGGATCATGGATCAGTGCTTGTGCCAAACCAACTCGTTGCAGCATCCCTTTCGAAAATTTTCTCAGTGGACGGCAGCGTGCCTCAGTCAAACCTACCCGTTCCAACAATGCCGGTATGCGTTGCTGTAGATCGGAGGTATTCACTCGCCCTAGCTGGCCGTAGAACCATAGAAACTCCTCGGCTGTGAGGTAATCGTAGAAATATGGAGACTCCGGCAAATAACCGATGTTCTTGTGCATCTCGACATCGAGTGCCGGCCGCCCCAATAATTCGACGGTTCCGCTCGTCGCCCGCATCAAGCCAAGCACGATTTTCATCGTGGTCGTTTTGCCTGCTCCATTCGGACCCAGAAACCCAAAGATCTCTCCTTGCCCAACGGAGAGAGAGACCTCATGAAGAGCCGTGACAGCCGGTTGCCATGGCCAGGTAGGTCGATGAGTCTTACTGAGCTTGTCTATGACAATTGCATCCATCTGCTATCCCATCCGCTGGGGGGGAACTTTTTTGCACCTACCTAATCAGAGGAGAAACAAACAGTCCATTTTTTGCGGCCCCCTGCAGATCCTCACTGAATCATAGCAGGACACCGAAAATCATCAAGCATTCAGGCAATTTGCACGCGTGTCATCACGAGAACTGATCTATGGTAGGAGCAATCAGAGGGATGGAGATATCGAATACTTAAGAGTGGGAATGCGGCTCGCCGAAATCTGGTTCCCTATTTCCCCCTTCTTCTTCCAGTAAGCGTCAATCGTTCAGCCATCGTGCTGCTGGAGACGGTTCCAGTACGTGCATCGTAGATATACCGTCCCCCTGACGGTTCTTCCGGTAACGTTTTGAGCACATGTGATTGCACGAGGGCATCGAGGCTGTCTGGGAAGTGCCCCATCTGCTTCTGGTATTCAACGATCGCGTACTCGAGCAGCTGCAAATCCCGTTCGGTCAACACAAGCCTGAGCCGTACCTCCAGCAGCTTCTTTGCACTCTCATCCGTTGTATGTCTATACATGGCTGCTAGAATATCGACAGCTTGCTGCGGCGAACGAGCCGATACAAACAGATTAGCTGCCAACGTTCCCAGCATCGCCGGTGCGCCCCTGACTTGAGAGGCTTGCATCATGTACTGAGCGGCAGTGGCATCATCGTATAACTCGTAATAGTAATTGATGCCAAGGAGAAACGGGAGTTTCCACTCAGTTGGGTTATTCAGAATGCCTTTCTTCAGGAGCTGATTGCTCTCCTCCGGAAGTACGACAAGGGTAGTGAGTGCAAGTCCGCCCGCCTCATACGCTCGCACAAATTGTGGGTCTATAGTGGTAATGCTGTCTAGCACACGATACAACCATTGTCCATTCGAGTCCGATACCTTTTTCTCGCCCATCACCTGTATTGCCTGGATCCAGAGCATATCTGCAAGCAGTTCACGATAGCCTAACGAGGCGATTCTCAAATACTCTCCGTTTGGAAGGTATCTCATCTGTTCCAGCTTCTTCTCTGCTTCTTGCCAAGGCGTGAGATAAAGTTGAAGCCCCAGCAACGTGACCATGACCGTAAGGCTCAATGGCCAGAAAACCCCATGCTCTCGTAGTGATCTCATTGAATTAACTCCAATGCTAACGCTCTCTCCAGCGGAGTGAGATCAACGGACATGAATTGCCGTTCGGTCTCATTCAGCGCTCCACTCCCGTACGTAGAAAGAACGGTTCTTATTGCGGCCAATTCTGCGCCATAGTCGCCGGGAATCCCCGCTTGTACTGATAACTCAGCAAGTAGGGCGCGGCCTGGTAGAAAGTTCGGCTCGTGATTTTTGGCAATCTTGAGCAAAACAATCGCGTCTCCCAATCGTCCAGCGGTACGATACATTTGGGCCAAGTCAAAATAACTGAAAGGAGAAAAGGGGTCTAAGCGCATGGCTTCCCGGTAATAGCTGGCAGCCTGCTCCAGGAGCTCTTCACGTTTCTGTATTGAGATGTGTTGACCTGCCATCAGGCGGTAGATTGCTCCTAAACGATACGCAAATCGCCCGTCTCGCCCATTCAACTTCAAGGCAATACTTTCTTCGCTTGCCGCCTGTACCAGCCATTCAGGATTGCCAGATTCGTAAAAGAGTTGGGTGGCAGTCCGAGCCGCCGCATCGTGATAGCCCGTGGTTCCAGGATCGATCGTTGTGGCACGAACATACCAATCGATAGCCTGCTCAAGTCTTCCCAGACGGGCTTCTTGCTTTCCTTGTTCATAGAGATACCATCCAGCAGTGGATTGCACACACACAACCGCCAGACTCAGACCTCCGAGGACAATACCTACGGCCCGACTTGGATGGTAGAGAAACGACACCTGCTTCCACGGCAATGTTTCAGGCTTTGTTATATAGCGCAAGGTGTAGACGCATCCGGCACAGAGGATGAGCAAGATGACTAGGGCAGGTTCGTGAAAAGTCGAATCGACTAGGGCGTGCAGCAAGAGATTACATGTCGCTGCTGTGAGGCCGATGACGAGTCCCCGATCCCCTTCTTCTTGCTGCTCAAACCAAAGCTGCCGCGCATTCCATGCCCAGATACCAATACCGAGCAGGAAAATGACAAGTCCTGGTATTCCAAGCTCTACCCCGATCTGCAGATACTCGTTGTGTGCCGACTCAGGTCGTTTCCAATACTGTACGATGCTGTCCTTGATAGGGAACCGATCCTGAAAGGATCCGTGTTTGTACATGCCTACCCCAATTCCTAACGGTGTATCGGCCAGGCGACTGAGGGAACTCTTCC
This sequence comes from Nitrospira sp. CMX1, assembly GCF_054902215.1. Lineage (NCBI taxonomy): Bacteria > Pseudomonadati > Nitrospirota > Nitrospiria > Nitrospirales > Nitrospiraceae > Nitrospira > Nitrospira sp. CMX1. The sequence goes on from NZ_JBUBKD010000014.1 coordinate 54,149, forward strand.
AGATGTCCAGCCTTGTGTAGGCATACGGATCTTCTGCCCCGACATTGATGACTCGATGTGAAAGAGGATTTGGCACGATAATTCCAACGGCAAGGCATACTGTGGCAATTGCTAAGAATTGTTTTCCAAAACGACTAAACCCGAGGATGGAGATTCCCCCGATGAGAGCCAGCAAGGCTCCTCGAGATTGTGCCAGGACGAATGCCACCGATGTGATGGCAATGGTCGTTCCAATGAACACTCGTTCGGGAGCTGATTTTTCATTCTGTCTCAGAAACAATACCAATCCAAGGGCTACAAGTAGGACAGCGGCTTCATACGTTGCAAAAAAGTTAGGATTGAAAAATGTGCCTCTTGCTCTTTCCTCTCCGAGCCACATGTATTGGGCAATTCCCACTATTCCTTGGAAAATGCCCATGCCTAAGATCAATCGAAGATATATTAGAACCTGCGTCTTGGTATTGAGGCGTTGCACGAGGAGCATGAAGAGTAATGCGTACAATAGGATACTCATGACCCACTGCACGGCGGCATTCTTGTACGGCGCCCATATCAGGGATAGTGTGGCCAAACTGCTGAAGAGGAAAACAGCAAGAGCGAGATGATCCCACGGTAACCGAAGCGTTCGGCTCTTCATCCCATCGAGAAACCACAGGACTACACTTGCAAGTAGAGTGAGTCGAATGACGAGAACGGGAAGCTGTGTAGTGCCCCCGTCAATCAAAGGCGAGAATAGGATGAGAAATCCGATAGCGCTACATGACCCAGCGATTTCCCACCTTGTCATGTGTCGCACCACCCAGCCTAGTAGGTGTCTTGAGCATTGTTTAGGTGTAACGGTTTGAAAATTCTCGACCTGAGTTATTGAAGGAGGTGGATTGACCTGCGTCCGATCATTGACCACAGAATCACCCATCTGAAACAACAAGGGAGGGAGGCGATGGAGCCTCCCTCCCTCTTGACCTACAGTCTCAGTCCGGCAGAATTATGTGCCCTGCGATACGTCGTTGTAGGTATTCTGTAGATTGCGCTGGTCATTGATAAACCAGTGGTCGCATGCGACGTCGCCGTCTACATTGCCATTCGCACCTGCCGTGAAGCCTGTTGGCGTAGCCAACACGTTAAACCCTCCGCTCGACGGAGCTACTCCAACGTTGCAAGGCGTAGCCGCGTTAGAACTGCCGGGGAAGCGAGTAACCGTGGTGCCGTTGCCGTTACCAGTATTTACGCCGTCTTGATACCAGTACGAGTAGCGTGGTGTGCCGGATGGCTGCCAGCCGATATTCGAAATTGACGGTGGCGAATAGCTCTGGGGATTTTGAGATTCAGCTTGGTATGCCACCGCTGACGTGAAAATAGCTCCCAAGCTCACCTTGGCTTCCGATTGCTTCGACTTGGCCTGATAGGCGACGAAGTTGGGAATGGCGATCGCCGCCAGGATCCCGATGATCGCGACGACGATCATCAACTCAATGAGGGTAAAACCCTCTTGTTTACGGAGCGACGTCAACATTGTACTGCCTCCTTGTTGGTGGTTCACTGACGGCTCGGTTCATAACCTGCGGCGCCTGTGTTGCCGCCTACCGGTTCTCATAGCAGGTTCAATGCCGCCAAGTGACAAGGCTGAGCGTATCACTTATCCCTGATGTTGCAATCAGTTATAAAAAAACTGCCAGATAAGCAACCCGTATCGGGCGGTCGTGTGACCGTAATGTGTTCAGAAGAGCCAAGAATTGGCACTTGTGGGGTTAGGAAGCAGGTTATACAAGACCAGAGGAAACCTGCCGATCACTCGTCTGGTTAGACGCAATAGCTAAGGGCTTGTTTGATAGGAAGGAAGATTAGGGGATGGCTTGTTGGCTCTGCGTCTTCTCGGCAACACGACGCTTTGCCTGCTGGATCCGCTCTTCAGAGGCAGGATTAGTTAGGCCCTGCTCCCGGAACCGTTGGAGCAGTTTATCGTTGGAAGGGTCAAGCTCAAGGGAATGAAGCCACGCGTCACGCGCGTCCGTCGACTTCTGTTGCTTCATATAGACGTCCCCTAAATGCTCGTAGATCACAGGATCATCGCCGACGAGGGTGACGGCTTTCTTGATCTCGTGGAGGGCCTCGGTGAGCATCCCGGACTTATAGAACGCCCATCCCAGACTATCCACGTAGTAACCATTCTCCGGCTTTAGGGCGACCGCTCGTTTTGTCAGGGACAAGGCTTGTTCGATCTTAATTCCACGATCGGCATAACTGTACCCCAGATAGTTCAGCGCATCCGAATGATGAGGATCCAGGGAGAGTGCTGTTTCCATTGCACGTTCCACGTCCTCGAAGCGATTCAACTTGTCGTATGCCGTGCCAAGGTTGAAATGGAGGTCAGCGTTTTTGGGATGATGCCGAATCCCTTCCTCAAATGCTTGCGTAGCCTTTTCAAACTGATCACTCTGCAAATGTGCCAACCCAAGTACAATGTACGGCTCTGGTTGCTTCGGTACCAGATGGACGGCCTCACTGAGATGCGTGACAGCTTCAGGAAATTGTTTAAGCCGATAGAGAAGCACACCCAGGTGCATGTGGCTATCTGAGAATTTCGGATCCAAGTGAATGTTGTATCGATAGGTTTCGATTGCCTTGGGAAAATCTTTCGTCTCTTCGTATAGGTATCCGAGGTAGTCGCGCACCTTGAGCTCGGCCGGCTTGGCTTGCAAAATGTCGGTTAACAGATTGATGGCCTTGGAGAATTCTTTTTTTTCTCCATAGATCAATGCCATCCGCAATTGGGCATCGAGATCTCCTGGATTGTCTTGCAATATCGTTTCAAGTTCTGCGAGCCCTCCGGCATAATCTTTCGTCGCAATATATAACTGAACCAAATGCTGGCGAATATCTCGATTGCGTGGATTCACCTGCTCCAGGTACCGCTTCAGAACAGCGATGGCTTTGCCCTTCTCTTGGCGTGACTCAAACACCGATGCTTGTGCAAGGTAGGCCGGTTCAAACGCGGGATTCACGGTGATGGCACGCTCAAAATTTGCTACGGCTTGCTCGGTGTTTCCAGCCTCTAATGAGACCCGCCCCAGGTAGTAATGGCCAATCGGGGAATCCTGGCTGTACTGTAGCCCCTTTTTTATGGCTTGTTCCGCCTCGGTGATTCGCTTCTGATTTAACAGGATCAACCCTTTGGGGAAATAGGACTCTCCCCTCTCTGGGGCACTGTCAAGCGCCTTGTCCAACAACTCAAGCGCACGTTCCGGTTTTCCGGCACTGGCGAGGATGCCGGCCATCTGCGTAAGCATCTGAGGCTCTTGTCCCGTCCCTTGTCCCACTTCTTCAGCATACTGAACGGCCTGCGGGAGATCTCCCAACGCAAAATAGATGGCGGCCAAACGCGATTGGACTTCTCGCGACTTCGGATCGATCTTTAAGGCCGCGTGATACTCCTTGAGAGCCGTGTCGATATCTTGGGAGAGCTCAGCTTGGTGTCCCATCATGAAATGATACGTCGCATCGGAGTCCGGTGCGGTCGGTAAAGGCTGCTGCGACGCAATCGGCGGTTGAGCGGTCTTTTGGGGATGAGGGGCCGCTGCACAGGCCACCAGGACACAAGGGATAAGCCAACTTATCCCCGGAGCAATAATCCCTCTGCTTATAGATAATCGGCTACCAGGCGTCATGATTAGATCCTGCTTATGACTTTAATTGGGGTTGATTGGGCATGGGTACAGGGAGATTATACCGAGTGGTGGAAGGATGCGCAAATCGCTCGCATGCCAGTGGATGCCGAAGAATTCCTCTCAGCTCCGCTCGCCTCGTGCCGAGACTCAATGTGCGGCAACGAGTAGGGATTCCCCTCAGTCATTAGGCTTCACGAAGGTCAAGGCTTTCGAATTTGGCGTAGCGATCCTGGAAAAACAGTTCTTTTTTCCCAATGGGGCCGTTTCGATGTTTACTTACAATGATGTCCGCAATTCCCTTTCTTTCCGAATTCTGATCGTACACGTCTTCACGGTAAATAAACATGACCACATCGGCATCCTGCTCGATCGCGCCACTTTCCCGAAGGTCAGCCAGCATAGGAATCGGTGGTTTACGTGCCTCCACGGCACGGCTCAGCTGAGAGAGTGCGACGACTGGGACATTGAGCTCTTTCGCTAAGGCTTTCAAGGAACGAGAGATATCGGAGATCTCCTGTTGGCGAGATTCAGAATCGCTTCGGCCTTGCATCAGTTGCAGGTAGTCAACGATGAGCAGATCCAGCCCCTTCTCGGCTTTGAGACGACGCGCTTTTCCGCGCATCTGCTGCACGGTAATTCCTCCGGTGTCGTCGATATAGATCGGGGCTTGCTCCAATCGACCGGCTGCCTCCGCCAGTCTCCACCAGTCTTCTTTCTGCAGTTTTCCCGTGCGGAGCGCGTGTGAATCGACTCGTGCTTCGGAGCTCAGCATGCGTAGGACGATTTGGGGTTTGGACATTTCCAGGCTGAAAATGCCGACGACTGTGCTAGCATGAATCGCGGCATGTGTCGCGAACCCCAAGGCCAGACTTGTTTTCCCCATGCTTGGTCGCCCTGCCACCACGACTAAATCCGAAGCCTGTAGCCCAGCGGTAATATCATCAAGGTCATAGTAGCCGGTTGGCACACCGGTGACATGCTCTTTACGTTTCGACAGCTTGTCGATGACATCGAGACTTTCCTTTATGACTTGACTGATCGGACTAAACGCTCGTTCCAGCTTGCCCTGGGCAATGCTGAACACCGACCGCTCAGCAAAATCGAGGAGGTCATCGATGGAGGCTGTTCCCTCATATCCCCTGGTCAGCACCTCTGTCGACGTGCTAATCAACTGACGGGCGACGGCCTTGTCTCGAACAATTTTGCAGTGATAGCGAATATTGGCCGAACTCGGCACAATCTGGACTAATTCCGCGAGGTACGCTGCCCCTCCAATCGCCTCGAGTTCCTTACGTGCCTTGAGTCGTTCGGTCAACGTGATGTGGTCAATGACCTCGCCGGTGTCCGCCAGTTCAAGCATCGCTTGAAAGACTTTCTTGTGGGCCGTTCGGTAGAAGTCGTCCTCGACCAATAGTTCCATTGCCTTCGGCATGGCGGCGTTATCAAGCAGGATCGCACCAAGCACCGACTGCTCTGCCTCTAAGTTTTGTGGCGGAAGTTTTGGTTGGGAGAGATCAACTGAACTGCCAGCCATCATGGCGTCCTTCTATGGCTGACGGCCAGTGTGTGAACGAGGTCTCGTTTCAGCACTGTTCGCCTCTGAAGTTGGGGTGTTCTCGCCGTGATTCCGGTTTGGTGTGCATCGGCCTGTTGCAACAGCAGGACACGGTCCTCGTGAGATCGATCCGTGCCGAGGATGATCGTCGAGGAGATGTCTGATTGACGACCCACCTCAGCAGCGATGCGGATTAGGTTTTGACCAGAGGCTGCAACTGATCGTTGAAAGACTCTCAACCCGGCCTGGCGAAGCTCTCTGCAGATGGAACTCACTTCATAGGAGGTGTTCGGGGGACCTATCACAAGAATCCTGGGCTCAAGGGGCCTGATGATACCGGAAAGATTGAGGCTTCGGAAGAGGCGATCGACATTGAGCCCGAATCCCGTGGATGGCAGGTCGCGACCAAACCGTCCGATAAGGTGGTTGTACCGTCCTCCCCCGCCTAGTTCCACCTCGATGCCGTCCGAGAATACGTCAAAGACCACTCCATCATAATAATCGAACCCGCGAAATTCCCCCAAATCCAACAAGAGAAGGTCCTGAAAGCCTAAGGCGCATAGTGTTTCATAGACACCTGCCAATCGATCTAACGCGTGTAGCAGCGGCTTCTCACCTTTGGCGAGAGTACGTCCTTTCACCAAGACTTCAGCGGTTCCGCAGAGCTCAAGAGCATCCAGGATTCGATGTGCGGCGCGTTTACCCACGAATTCTTGCAAGAGAATTTCTTCCAGCCGTGGCAAATCCTTTCGGGCGGCGGCCTCCTCTGCCCGTTTCCTTCCCTCGGCAGAGAGCCCAGTACATACCAGGAGGCCTTTGAAAAACCCGACATGCCCCAGAGATACCTTGAATGACTGAAGCCCAATCTCACGAAGGGATTCGATCATGAGGGTGATCATCTCGCAGTCGGCAGCCGGATCATCTGTGCCGATCAGTTCAGCGCCGACTTGAAAGAGCTCGCGGTCTCGGCCAACATGTTCTGGTTCATAGCGAAACACAGTGGCGCGGTAGGACAACCGCAAAGGGAGACGGGCACCCACCATACCCATCGCGACCGTTCGAGCAATTTGTGCGGTGACGTCAGGCCTCAAGAGCAAGATACGGCCGGTCGTCCGGTCGATGATTTTATAGGAATTCTCTGCCAGTTTCGGTTCCAACCCTGGCGCCAGCACATCGAGATATTCAAAGGTCGGTAGGATAATCTCGTCGTATCCAGATACGTAGAACCACCGGAGCAGCTCTGATTCCAGATGACGTACATGCCGAGCTGCTTCTGGAAGGATGGTGGCCATCCCCACTGGAACGAGTGAGCGTTCTCGCACGAGAGACACCTTCTCCGAAGAAATCGTACGCGTCGGAGGGGCAGCAGCCATAATAGCCTAGTGATACAGACAACTAGGGTAGGTTTGCGACCTTGACAGAAAGAATATTTGAGCTTGCACGAATCTCGTTCAGTGCCTCAGCAGGAAACTCCGTGTCGGACCCGATGATCAGGAGGGCATCACCTCCACGTTTTTCCAACGCACACTGCATACGAAGAATATTGATCGCCCGATCGCCGAGAACTTTTCCTACCATTCCAATGACCCCCGGACGGTCGACATTATGAATGAGCAGCATATGCCCTTCGGGGACCACCTCGACTTTGAATTGGTCGATCTCGGTAATGCGGGCTTCTTTTTTGTGGTACAGCGTACCGGCAACTTGGTGCGACGCTTTTCCAGCCTCGACTCGAACCCGAATCAAGCTGGTGAAGTCTCCTGCATCGGTACTCTTGATTTCCTTCACTTCGATGCCACGCTCTTTCGCCACGATCGGCGCATTGACGTAATTCACCGGGTGCTCCATGATCGGGTTGAGCAGGCCTTTCAACACAGCTATGGTCAACGATGCGACGGAGAGTGCGGCCACTTCACCGCTGTATTCCACCGTCACACGTTCGATGCCGCTATGCACCAACTGCGTTTGAAGAGAGCCCAATTTTTCAGCCAGGGTCAGGAATGGTTGTAGCCGCGGGAGAAGTTCCGGAGCGATTGAGGGGATATTGACGGCTCCTTTGGCTATTCCCTTTGTGAAGTAATCAACGACCTGCTCCGCGATCCCGATGGCGACATTCTCCTGAGCTTCTGTCGTCTGCGCCCCAATATGGGGGGTGCAAATAAAGTTATCCAATGCCAGGAGTGGATGGTCTAGTTTCACAGGCTCTTCTTCGAATACATCGAAGGCGGCGGCGGCCACTCGCTTGGTTTTCAACGCTTCGCATAAATCCTGCTCGTTGATGATCCCACCACGTGCGCAGTTGACGATGAGGACTCCGAGCTTCATCTTCGCGATGGCTTGCGCGTTAATGATGCCTCGCGTTTCGGGTGTGAGTGGTGTGTGAACGGAAATGATGTCCGCGCGACGAAGGACTTCGTCGAGCTCCAACATCGTGATCCCCATTCGCTCGGCTCGCTCAGGAGCTAAGTACGGATCAAAGGCCACAACGCTCATGCCGATCCCCTGTGCCATCTTGCTCAAATGACTGCCGATCTGTCCGGCACCAACGATGCCAAGCACTTTATTGTAGAGCTCGACACCCATGAATTTATCCTTCTCCCACTTGCCGGACTTCACCGAGGCTGTCGCCTGGGGAATGCGCCGACTCATGGCGCAGATCATCGACATGGTATGCTCAGCCGTCGTGACGGTATTGCCGCCCGGGGTATTCATCACGACGATGCCGCGACGCGTTGCCGCAGGCGTGTCGACATTATCGAGCCCGGATCCGGCCCGTCCGACTACCTTGAGCTTTTCAGCCGCAGCGAGCAGTTCTTCCGTCACTTTGGTGCCGGATCGCACGATCAATCCATCGGCATCCTTGATTTCTTTGAACAGCTCATCCTTCGGCATCTTGGACTTCACCACCACGGTGAATCCTGCTTTTTCCAGGGCTTCAACCCCGTGCTTCGATAAACTATCACTGATCAGTATTTTCATTCCTGCTACGGCCATGTCGCTCCTCACCATGGTTACTTTGCCATCAAGATTTCTTGCGCTTTTCCGACCCCACTACCTAGTGTGACGGGATGGCCAAGCCCTTTTAGGACCATCTCTGTTGCAGCCAAGGCGGCGATTACGTCGAACGTATCGGCATAGCCCATATGTGAGAGGCGGAAGATTTTTCCCTTCAAATGGTCCTGCCCGCCAGCGGCTGTCATGCCGTACTTCACGCGGAGATTCTTGTAGATGGCCTGGCCATCAATGCCGTCCGGAGCACACACTGCCGTGAGGGCATCGCTTGGAGATTCCTTTGGAAACAGCGCCATGCCGGCCGATTTTACACCTTCCCGCATCGCATGAGCCAATCGTCCTTGCCGAGCAAACATCTGTTCCAACCCTTCCGCCCGCATGATCTTGAGGGCTTCCTGAAGACCAATGATGAGTGAGACGGTTGGGGTAAACAACGTTTGATTCTTGACCTGATTCTCCCGCTCTTTCTTGAAGTTGAAGTAAAAGGCGGCATTCGTTGCTTTGTCGGCCAAGGCCCAGGCCTTGGGGCTCACACTCACAAACGCCATCCCTGGAGGTAACATCAAGGCCTTCTGAGAACCGGTGATGACGACATCCAGTCCCCATGCGTCTGTCTTAATATCAAAGACTCCGAGAGCTGTGATCGCATCGACGACCAAAATGGTGTTTGTGTACCCTTTGACAATTTCGCCCAAAGCCTTGACGTCATGCGACACTCCGGTTGACGTCTCACTTGCCTGTACATAGACAGCCTTGATTGAAGGATCCTTTTTCAGAGCATCGGCGATCTGTTGAGGGTCGACCGCACGCCCCCACTCGACCTTGATTTCCGTCGATTGGACGCCGAATGTTTTGCACAGCTTGCCCCACCGCTCACCGAATTTTCCGGCGTTCACATACAAGGCTTTATCACCGGGCGATAAAAAGTTCGACACAGAGCCTTCCATCCCGCCGGTGCCGGATGCAGCCAGCATCAGCACATCATTCTGTGTCTGAAACAGCCATTTCAGCCCCTCGCGCACCTCGGCAAAGATCGGGTCGAACTCGGGGGCGCGATGATGGATCATCGGACGAGCCATTGCCAGCAACACCTCCGGGGGGACGGGCGTCGGGCCAGGAGCCAAGAGATAGCGCTTCAGCATTGATCAATACCTCCTCACAAAATAACAATGTAAATTCGGTGGGATAGCTATCTGGAAAGCGCGTACGCTACCATTTGCTCTAGGAGCCTGTCAAGGAATCGAACAGCAGAATTGCATACACAACGTGGTGTTCTCTGAGCCTTGGTCGATGCCTTTATCAAGGCATCCATTTATGTTGAGATAAGCATTGAGAGTATCGATGAATCTACCTGTGAGCAGGACGACCAAGAACCAGACGTCCCTGTCGATTTCTTGACAAGTTTACGGGGGACCGATAGGCTCTTACTCATGTTGTCTCTCGGGAGGATCGATGTCACACGATGGCGCCGGACCATTGGGGTCACGGCGACGTGTATCGTCGGCTCTTTTCTTCTCGTGCTTCCCTGTCGAGGGTTGGCGCAAGACGCAGCTGCCGTGAACCAAGCTTCCCCCGCACCATCTTCTGCTTCTGCCGGTCAGGAAATGTTGTTTGAAGGGATCGATGCTGCTCAAGAAAGCGGCGATGACTTGGATCCTAATCTAATTCCCTTGGAACCTGAGCTGACCGAGTCACCTCCGGACCTTTCCTCCAGCGACAATTCCGTTGAGGCGCCTTCGTCTGATGCCGCGGTCAGCGCGGGATCGTCAGGGCCTCAGGAGACGCTCTACAACATTCCAGTGGTGATCGACCAATCGGTGCAGAGTCATATCCATTTTTTTAATACCTCCATTCGGGATCGGTTTGAACAATGGCTGACGCGGCTCAATCGCTACCGTCCGCTCGTCGAAAAGATCTTTGCGGAATTCAACATTCCGAGCGATCTCGTGCATTTGTCCCTGGTTGAAAGTGGGTTCAATCCGTACGCCTACTCACGGGCCAAAGCGACGGGTCCGTGGCAGTTCATGAAAGGGACCGGAAAACTATACGGGTTACGCATCGATCACTATGTTGACGAACGACGCGATCCTATTAAGTCGACGGTGGCGGCGGCTCGGTATCTCAGGGACTTATATGATATTTTTGGCGCCTGGCCTTTAGCAATGGCAGCCTATAATGCCGGGGAAGGAAAGGTGTTACGCGCACTTCACAAGGCCCAAGCCGAATCGTTTTCTGAGATCTCTCGGACGAAGTTGATCCGGCGGGAAACGAAGCAATATGTACCTCGTATTATGGCCGCCACGATCATTGCTCGAAATCCTGACCAATATGGGTTTACCCAAAACCCGGTTCCTCCCCACGAGTTTGAGGAAGTCGTCGTGACCCGCCCGTTGCATTTTCGAGCTGTCTCAAACGTGACCGGTATTCCGTACAGCGATCTCCGACTCTTGAATCCAGAACTTCGGCGAGACGCGACACCGCCGGACGAGATTGCCTACCACCTGAAGGTTCCCGTTGGGACGAGCTCGAAAGTGCTGGAATTACTTGAACGGGTTCCGACACACAAGTTTCCTCCTTTGGGAATGATGGCTGATCGAGAGATCTCACGTTCCAAGGTCAGCGCATCACATTGGTATCGCGTTCGGATGGGCGACACACTTCAGAAAATCTCACGAAAATTCGGAATTCCCATCAAGACTATCAAATCCCGCAATAACATTTCCGGTCCCAGCATTCGAGCTGGAGAGCTCCTGAATCTCGCCCGGTAGTAGCAGGCAGACCTCTGGACATATCCCTGCAGCCAGCTGTAGCTCGTCTAACGAAGTGCAGAGAGAAAGGCCATCAGCCGCGTTCTCGCATGGCGGGATGGCTCCCCTATGTTTCCTGTGGCTGTTCAGCGTCCTCTTCCCTCTCAATACCTGTGAATGTTGCAGGGGAGCAACGAAGAGTGCTGTGGCAGCCTGGTCGACTGACTAACTTAGGGTTTGGAAGGCTTGGAGGGGGCTGAGGCAGCCGGTGCAGCGGCGGCTGGGGTAGGTTCAGGGGTTTTCTTGGCTTCGATGACTTTCACGCGTACTGCCGCTTCACTCGTGAGTGGGGAGTTGGGGGATGTTTTCATAAGCTCTTGGTAATGCTTCAACGCTTCGTCGGGCTTTGACCGATTTTCTTCCAGCCGAGCGACTTCAAAGAGTGCATAGTCTCGGTTCATCGCACCCGGCATGTCGAGTATCGAGGAGTACGCTTTGGCTGCCTGGTCAAGATCTCCTTTGACAAGATACGCATACCCCAACTTTTGATAGACCAGTCCAAGGAGCGAGGTGTTGGATCCATAGGTGGAGGTAAATCGTTTGTACATGTCGATTGCCGATTCCACGTCATTCGATTGAAGATACGCATTTCCTAGGCTGAATTGGACAAGTGGGGCTGTTGGCGTACGTGGATACTCATCAAGGACCCGTTTATACAATGCAATCGCCTCCGCGAGGTTAGCGGCTGTTTTTTGCGGGTCATTGGATGGTCGCGTAAATAGACGAAGTGTCGCTTCTCGCTCAAGTTCTTGGGCCTTACTGGCGTTTTGTTCCTCGTACCAGAATATCCCCCAAAGGCCCATTCCCATCAGAAAAAGCAGCACAAATCCGACAACCAAGGACCATCGATAACTCCTGAGCCCGATGAGCCAGTGCTCCAGCCCACTCACGAGCTGTTCTTCACCAACTGGTAAGGTGCGAGGCGGAACTTTTATTCGGTACGTCATCTGGGCCCACTTACTCCTTTGCGAATCAGGACTGGCTTTCTGTCGTAGAACCGTTGTTTTATACTGAACGGTAGCGCACCTTGTCAATGCAATCGGAATGCAGGGGAAGGCCACATTACTCTGGTGGCCGACGCGTCGGAGAATCAATGTGCTGACCAATCACTTTCGAACGACACTGCAACAACTTACTGACCAATCAGTGCGGCGCTCGCTGTCGCCATTGGAGTCTGCCACAGGACCGATCGTGAGCCATGCCGGACGCACGGTGATTCTGCTTTCGTCCAACGACTATCTGGGCCTTGCCACTCATCCTGAGGTGGTGCAGGCCGCCATTGAGGCAACTGAACGATATGGGACAGGATCGGGGGCCTCGCGGTTGGTCAGTGGCACACTTCCTCCTCATACCTCCCTTGAGGCCGCACTGGCGAAGTTCAAAGGGACAGATGCGTCACTGGTGTTTGGGGCGGGGTACCTCGCCAACGTCGGCGTGATCCCAACTCTTATCGACCGTGGTGGTCTGATCATTGCCGACCGCTTGTGTCATGCCAGCCTGATTGATGGTTGTCGATTGAGTCGTGCTGACTTTAGGGTGTTTCGACATGGTGATTGTGCGCATCTCGAAACACTCTTGCGACGACGGGCCAGCCATCGGAGCACCCTTATCATCACGGAAGGCCTCTTCAGTATGGATGGTGACCTGGCACCGTTGTCAGACCTGGTTGAGCTTGCTGAACGATACGACGCGATGTTGTATGTAGACGATGCGCATGGAACTGGGATCATGGGAGCCACTGGTCGTGGCACGATCGAGCAGTTCGACCTGGAGGGGCGAATCCCCTTTCATATGGGAACCCTGAGCAAAGCGTTGGGCAGTTATGGGGCTTATGTTGTTGGATCCAATGACTGTGTGCAGTACCTTCTCAACGTGGCCCGGCCCTTTATTTTTACGACGGCTCTCCCCCCTGCCATAGCGGCGGCAGCCTCCGCTGCCATCACTGTCATTGAACAGGAACCAGAGCGGCGAGCCCGTCTTTGGGCGAACCGTCACTACCTATTCAATGGGCTCCAGAACCAAGGGTTTCGCCTGACACCAACTGTCAGCCCCATCCTTCCTGTTCTCATCGGCGATGCAGCCAAGGCCTCCGCGTTTGCCGATCGACTTCTTGCCCACGGCGTGTATGCCACAGCTATTCGGCCGCCCACTGTGCCGGACGATACGAGCAGGATCCGGTTCACCGTGACAGCGCAGCATACCACGGACCAGCTTGACGAAGCTCTGCAGGCCGTGAAGCTTGCCGGTCGTGAGACAGGCCTCCTCTAAGCTCTCCCAAGTTGATCGACGCCTTCCGGCTATTTTCTTGCTTTCAGGGGGTGCTGTGGCATGATGCATAGGGTATTCCCGTCCTCGCCATAACCCATTTACCAGGGGTCACACGGAATGGATATTTCCAAGTTGTTGACGTTCTCGGTCAAAGAAGGCGCGTCCGATTGTCATATCAGCGCGGGCGAACCTCCGATGATCCGTATTCACGGCGATCTCAAAAAACTCGATCACCCACCGCTGACCCCCGATGAAACACACGCGCTGATCTACGACATGATGAACGATGCTCAACGGAAGTCTTTCGAAGAAAAGCGAGAATGTGATTTTTCCTTCGAGCTTGGGGATATCGCGCGGTTCCGGGTCAACGTCTTTGTCCAGCAGCGAGGGCTCGGCGCTGTCTTCCGAAATATTCCGACGACGATTCTTCCGTTGGAGAAGCTCGGCATGCCGCCGATTCTGAGACAGCTGTGTGATAAGGAGAAAGGCCTGATTTTGGTGACCGGACCGACAGGATCCGGTAAGTCGACGACGCTCGCCGCGATGGTGGACTATCTCAACAATACATTTGAGGGCCATATCATTACGATTGAAGACCCAATCGAGTTTGTTCACAAATCTAAGAAGTGTCTGGTCAATCAGCGTGAATTAGGTGTACATACCCTCTCGTTTGCCAATGCCTTGAAGTCTGCGCTGCGTGAAGATCCCGATATCGTCCTGGTCGGCGAAATGCGGGACTTGGAGACCATCCAACTGGCGTTGACTGCGGCGGAAACCGGTCACTTGGTCTTTGGCACACTTCACACCTCAAGCGCGCCAAAGACGATCGACCGCATCATTGATGCCTTCCCACCGGCACAGCAGGCGCAGATCAGGACGCAGCTTTCTGAGGCCTTGGAAGCGGTGCTTACTCAAACTCTCCTGAAGAAGAAAACCGGAGGACGGGTCGCGGCTCTCGAAATCATGGTTGCGACGACTGCCGTACGGAACCTGATTCGTGAGGCCAAGTTGCATCAAATTCCAGGCATCATGCAGGCGAGTCAGAAAGACGGCATGCAAACGATGGACATGGCCTTGGTTGATCTTGCGACACGTGGAGTCGTGCACAAGGCGGAGGCGCAGTCACGCAGCATGAATCCGAATCTGTTTGGGGCGTCGGTGGCTGGAGCTGCGTAGACCCACAACAACGGCGGAGTGAGCGCATGGATGTTCGAAGTCTCTTGAAAGTCATGGTGGAGCGCGAAGCGTCAGACTTATATTTGACGATCGAGGCGCCACCGATTTATCGAATTCATGGAGCAACCGAACCGATGGAGGCGCCACCCTTTACGAGCGAACAGCTTGAAGCGCTGGCGTTGGCGCTCATGCGTGGGCAACAGCGGAGCGAATTTGAAGAAAAGATGGAGATGAATCTGGCGCTGTATTACAAGGAACTTGGCCGGTTCCGCGTCAACATCTTCAGACAGAGGGGTAATGTCGGGCTAGTATTTCGACACATCAAGGCGGAAATCCAGACGGTCGAGCAGCTCCAACTTCCTCCGATCATCAACGACATCGCGATGACCAAACGCGGCTTGGTGCTCGTTGTCGGTGCGACGGGGTCAGGAAAATCGACGACGCTGGCGGCGATGATCGACCACCGCAATGCCGTTCACCCGGGCCATATCATCACGGTTGAAGATCCTATTGAGTTTGTCCACCAGCATAAGAAATCACTCATCACGCAGCGTGAAGTCGGGTTTGATACCCTGACGTTCCAGAACGCGCTGAAAAATACGCTTCGCCAAGCGCCGGATGTCATTCTCATCGGCGAGGTTCGGGACACGGAGACAATGGAGGCTGCGATCACGTTTGCCGAGACCGGCCACCTGTGCATTGCAACACTGCACTCGAATAACGCCAATCAAGCGATTGAACGAATCATGAACTTTTTCCCGGTCGAACGTCATGCCCAGATCTATCTGCAACTCTCCTTGAATTTGCGGGCGGTGATTTCGCAACGACTGATTCCCTCGCTGGATGGGAAGCGTGTGCCGGCATTGGAAATCATGATGGACACACCACGCATCAAGGACTTGGTCAAAAAGGCGGAGATTGATACCTTGAAGGAAGCGATGGAGCAGGGAACAGACGAGGGATGCCAGACGTTCGACTATGTCTTGTTTCAACTGTACAAGGCGAACAAGATTTCGCTGGAGCAGGCTCTTATCAATGCCGATAGTGCGAATAACTTGCGCCTAAAGATCAAGTTGGAAGGGCTCAAAGGTGATGAGGCCGTAAACGCGCTGCTTGATAAGCAACCAGGGACGGGGCCAGGCTCGGATGCCTTCAAGATTCAAGGGGGACCCTCCGGAAACGTCACACCCTTCAGAAAACGATAAGATTCGTGCTCTCCTCTCACAGGTACTGCTTGACGATCCCGGATATCATTCAGTAACCCACATCCTGCTAGTTTTGGACAGTTTGCCGTTCAAGGTACGCCGCGATCTTTTCAAGGGCTAATGCGCTGAGTTTGGATCCATACCAGGTCGGCATGGTGTGTTCCGGGTACCCCTGTACCACAAATCGTTGAGGGTCCAACACGGATTCCACAATATACTCGTGTACGGTCTTGGCTTCCCCACGGTAGGTGGGATCCTTGAGTCGCTGTGTACCGGTGGTGCCGAGAATCAAGGGTGGTCCAACGTGGCCGTAGGCTCCGGGAATACCAGGGATCACATGGCAGACCGCGCAGCCGGCATGTGTAAACAGGTCAACGAAAGGTTCTTCCCCTGTCACTAACGGGACTTTGTCTGGTGTGAGTGGTGCTTCGATGGACGTGCTCGGTGTCACGCGTGGCGGCGGGTCTCGAAGGGCCCAGATCACAGATACGCAGACCAACCCGATTGCCGTCCATACGACAGCCGGTTTCGGTGACTGTGACCCTGGTTTTGACGTGGTGGATTCGGTTTGACTGAAAAACATTGTGGGAGGTCTGCGGAAGAAGATGACTCAACTACGCACTACAATTCCGTTCACCGAAGTCTATCGATGAAGAGAAAGTGATGTGCCCCGACGATCAGTATGCGTTTCGACCATCGGGACAAATGGGATCTGCTCGTTATTTCCCCTGAACCAGCTTGAGGAGCTGCTCCAATGGACCGGCCTCGATCTTTCCATTTGGAGTGAGCTTGTCGACCAAGTTTGGAAGCAGGTCGGACAATTGTGAGCTCGCATCTTGAGGGGACAGCCCGGCTCTACTTGCCAGTTGCTTCAGCAGATCGCCTCCTAGACCTTGCTCTATCTGCTGCGGCGATGCCGGCATGTTCTGCCCCGTACTCACCCACGAATTGACGATCTCGCCTAATCCGTTCTTCTGAAAGGCTTGAACCAGTCCAGCGAGTCCGCCGAGGTTGCTGTTGTTTCCCAGCAAACTGGTGACGGCTTGAAGCAGCGGGTTCTGCCCACTCTGTCCGCCAAGAAGACCACCGACGACTTGTCCCATTTGGTCCATCAACCCCATAATCAATACCTCCATGAGTTAATCGTGATGTGTGTGAATTCCATATCCATGGTTATGCCACGTACGTGATGTACCATAGGTGACGTGCAGAGTCCAAGTGGGAAGATGCGGATAAGGGGGCAAGATTTCAGGATCACATGGAGACCTCATAGGCTTTGGAATTTATGCGGTTTTGTTACGATGGAAAACGAATTGTTAGAAGGCCACCATGGGGTGACTCAGACTTTCTGTCAATCGGAGATCTTGCACGGACAAAACTTCTGGTATGATGACTCAACGGAGGTCAGGGATGGAAACGAACAGAACGAGTCTCAGCAGCCTCTTTGTAATTGGATTTGCAAGCATGATGGCGTTGACTATTCCGGCCTCTGCCGAAATGTATGTCGCTGGCTTTGGGGGAGTGAACTTTGCAGATCGCATCAATAGTATTGCCGGAACAGGCAGTCAGGCCGGAGTCCCCAACCTCAATCCTGCTCCTGACCCCGACTTTGATCTTCAAAGCTCGATTACCTATGGTGGCAAAGTCGGCTATTTCCCAGGTCATAGTTGGTATGGAATAGAGGGAGAAGTCTTCCATACGACGCCACATATCAAACAGCTGGACCTTGGGCCAGGGGTACAGGACCCAGGGATCCATATGAGGGTGACCACTGTTGGTGTCAATTTTATTGCCCGATATCCAGGACGCACATTTCAACCATATATCGGGGCTGGTGTTGGCGCAGCCATTGCTCGCATTGGGGATACTCCGACCGTGCGAAGTGATTCGGATGTAGCGACTGCGTGGAATGTGTTGGCTGGTTTGCGGGTATTCATCGCAGCCAAAATCGCTATTTTCGGAGAGTATAAGTACACTGGTGCGACCCTTAAGTTCGATCAGGCCTTTGGTTCCGATGGTGGGTTTTCAGGCAACTATAGAGCGCAACACATCCTCGGCGGGCTGTCGTATCACTTCTAGGAGAGGAGCTCGATCATGTGGCGCATGACTATCCTCGGTTCCCTGGTTGGTGGAGCCCTTATGCTATCGGCCTGCGCAGAGTCCATCCATCAGGTACAACGCGACTCAGAGCTGCTCGGAGTTCCTCTTGGATTGGAGCAGGAGATCGATTCCACGGTGAGATTTACAGACTTGAAAGCCGCTCCTAGTGAATATATCGGGAAAACGGTTATGATCGGAGGGACCGTCATTCGTGCGAAACGGACCGAGGCTGAAACAGAAGTGGAGGTCTTGCAACTTCCGACAGAGAAGGATGGCCCTCTTTCGGATGATCGTCTTCGATCCGAAGGTCGATTCCTCGCGGTTCGATCAGCTTTTCTTGATCCGGCCAGCCTCCCACAGGGCACACCTATTACAGTGATCGGTACGGTCAGGGGGGAGACGACACGACCGCTGGATGAAAGCGACTATACCTATCCTATTCTTGAGGTCAAACATATTATCGACTGGAACAGTATCGCCGCCCAGAGACGAAGGGATCGAAGCCCATATTATGGTGCTTACTACCCACCTTACGGGTATAGCGGGTTCTACCCCTACGGTGGATTCTGGGGGCCCTATGGCGGCTACTGGGGAGGGCGTGGATTCTATGGCCGTCCGTATTTTGGTGGTGGCGGTGGGTTTTCATCATCTCCGGCACCTCCCCCACCAGCACACGTGCATCCACGAATGAGGGGACGGTAGTCATGTTCCGTGCCGGCATCTCCTACGAGCGAATGGTCGATGGTCGAAGGTTGAATCTGTGAGAAAAGAAGAGCCCTATTCCCAATACCTGATCTCTCGCCGTGAAGCCTTGGCATGGGTGGGAACGACCAGTGTCATCTTAACGATGACGGGAATGCGAGGCCCGGCCCATGCCGGTCCTGGCACGTCTCCCCATCTCTGCATCGTCCGTCCTGATCAGACCGAAGGTCCGTATTTCATCGATGAACGACTGCACCGGTCAGATATTCGCACTGATCCAACTGATAACCGAGTTGCACCAGGGACGCCGTTAGCCCTCACCTTCCACGTCATGCGTCTCAAGGCGGGAGCTTGTCAGCCTCTACCAGATGCTCAAGTCGACATCTGGCACTGTGATGCGCGAGGTATCTATTCTGATGTCCAAGACCCAGGATTTGATACAACCGGACAAAAGTTTTTGCGCGGATATCAACTGACCGATGCCCAAGGGGCTGCACGATTCCAAACGATTTATCCAGGCTGGTATCCCATACGAACCGTGCATGTTCATTTCAAGATCCGCACTGCGGCGGTTGTCAGAAGAAGATATGAGTTCACGTCACAAGTGTACTTTCCCGATGACCTGACAGACCAAGTCCACCAAGCATTTCCCTACTCACCGAATGGACGTCGTCGTGTACGCAATCACCATGATTTCATCTTTCGAGACGGCGGCGATCGCTTGATGTTGCAGCCATCGGAAACGAACAATGGCTATACCGCAACCTTCCCGATCGCGCTGCTCCTGTCCTGACGCCTGTCCTTGAGGTTTTACGTATTGACGCTCTGATGCGGATCCCGCTAGGCTCCATTCATTCACACAGGCTCTGCTCTAGGAGGACATGCATATGAGACTGCTCCGTAATGCCGGTCTATTGACGTGTGCCATACTTGTTCCGTTCGTTGTGACTGCCGCGCCACCTCCAGACGTGAAAGTCGATTACTCGGCCGACAGTACGATGGAGACTGAAGGCGGCATGACGATGAAATCCCGCATCTACCACACGGTGAACAAGGATCGGATGGAAATGGGCGGATCAGACGGCATGACATCGATCATTCGAAAAGACAAGAAGGTCGTGTGGCAACTGATGGGGAATATGTATATGGAAATGCCGATGGACGCCTCCAACGCCTCCGGCATGGATGCGTTTGACATCGTCGAGCAGGCTGAAGTAGGCCAGGAAACCATCAACGGAGTGAAGACCACCAAGTCCAAGATCGTTGCGGTCAAGAAAGATGGCTCGGGGAAATTCGGCGGATTTTTCTGGACCACAAAGGAAGGCATCACCGTGAAGATGGATATGTTGTCCAAAGAAGGCGATAAGAAGATGCGTATGACCAGTGAGCTCTCCAATCTGAAGATTGAAAAGCAAGACCCTGCACTCTTCGAAATACCGCCAGGCTTCACCAAGAACGACATGGGTGCCGTGATGGGGATGGGCGGCATGCCCGATATGGAGGAAATGAAAAAAGGTGCGCGGCAACGCCAACCAAGCGGCAGAGTGCCTCGTGAGAGCCAAGCTGGCGAGAGCTTGGGTGAGCAAATTCCCGACGTCAATAAGATGATGAAGGGTCTCTTCGGCAAGTAATGGGGGATGACATCGATGCGTCTGACAAAAGCAACTGGCTATTCCTTGATGCTCATTACTTTTATGGCTCCCACCGTCTACGCGGATGACCCTTGTCTGGGCGACGAAGAAAAGAAAGCCGCATTAACCCGATCGGCTGCTCTGCAAAAAGCCGAACAAACCGGCCAGTCTGCCGCTCTCTTTGTTGTGTATATGCAGATCATTGCCGACGACTGTATGGACCGGTATGACAAGAATGCGGTCGTAAGAGCCAAGGCTAACATCTCAAAGCTTGGACGAGATCTGGCTAAAGCTGCCGAAACAAAAGGTGCGCTGTACTCTGGCGATCCGGTACGAGCTGATGGCCAGACCACGGCCTTCCAGTTCTACGAAGCCATCGGCGACCATCAGGAAGCCAACCGTGTTCTGCTCAAAGCCGTTCATGCCAAACCAGAAGATCTGCGCCTGTTCGAGACGGCCTGGAATATTGATAACGGCCGGTACGGACCGGTCGATCCAACCACCGGATCAAGACAACCCCATAGTTCCCCGCCAGCGTTCCGGCAAGAACTCGCAAAGGTGGCATCCGCTAATGCTGATCGTCTGATGAAGGCTGAGGAGAAGGATGCACAAGGCCTAACCGGCAATATTGGTGAACTGGGCAAAGCCAGCATGCAATCCATCGAGAAACTTAGGAGTGCGGCTCTTTGGATGAAGTACCTTCCCGGTGGCGATAGACCTGCAAAGGACCGTGCTGAGCAACGTGGTGATACCATCATGAAACGCCCCGATCCAACTTTTACGCAGGGCCAAGCCATGATGTATTACGAGTTCTCCGGCTCTCCCAAAGCGAAAGACATGGCCACGCAAATCAAAAAGAAAAGTGAGGAGTCTCAGCGGGCCATGGAGAAGGCCGGCGAGAGCATGAAGGGCATGTTCAGCCAGAAGGGCGAGGCCGAACAGAAGCATTTCGACAAAAAGAAAGCCGACCTCGAAAAAGAACTGGGATTCTAGCCCTCTATTCTTAATGCTCCGTTTGATTCGTGCAGGACCGCGTCCAGAGCGGATTCTCTCTCGCTTGACTCCCGCCCATTTACGAGCGAAGCTGAAAGACATCATGGAGGGGTGTATGAAACCGGGGTAACCGTCATTGCTATTCCTCCATTCAGGAGCCGCGTCCGGACGCCCTCGACGGCCTTATGCTGCGAGGGCGTCGTTGTCTCTTTACCTTACACATAGGAGGTTATGCCATGAAAACCTCGACCAGGCTTTTACTTGTGATGGCCGTTGTGCCATTGACGATATCGCTCGCGTTCGCCAATCCGGCCATGTTACCCAAACATTCCGGCTATCCGATGGACAAGGCTGTTGATCCCGTGACAGGCCAATCACTGGCAAACGATCCGGGCCGGGCCAATGCGGGAAACAAAGAGGCCCTTTCCAATGCGGCGATCTTCGACGATGCCCGTTCGAGACAGAATTTACCATTCAACCAAAACGACGAGCGTCTCTTGGAGAAACCCGGAGCCGGTCTGCTTCCCAAAGTACAAGGTCCGAATATTACAATTGAACCACCGGTCAAAGAAGGGACAAAGATAAGTGCCGCACCGGAATGAGGAAGGTTACTCAGCGCTGACGGCAAGATATTCTCTGGCCCACGAAAAGCCAGGGTCATTGTCCGACGGCATGTGTGCACCGTCCATGCCCGGCACCAAGGGCCTGTCGCGATTCCCAATCGTTTGAATCAGCAGTTTGCCGTCTGGGCCAAGAATCGTGTCTGGGCGGACGCCTGGTGGACGGCCTAGCAGCGGCAGCACACGAATAAGAGGAAGAACAGCGTCGTCGGACCTGTTGTTAACTGTCAGGCAACGTTTCTTCGGAGCGGCTGGACGGAATCTGCCTGACCATGAGTCTTTGAGCCATAGGGGGCGGATGGGACTTCTGATTTCGCAGGAGCAGAGTCGGGATGCGCCGGAGTAATGTCTGTCTTGGAAAAGACGATGGCGGTCTGTGTCTCTTCGGGTTGTTTGATCTCTGCTTTGATGGTGCTCGTATGTCGTGTGATCAGTTGCTCGACAGCCGTGGCAAGCAAGAGGAAGCTCTTGGCGGCAAGGGATGTGGGCGTCGCCTCGATCACGGGCAGGAACTTTCGGACGGCTTGAGGTACGGCCGGATCGTCTGGAATTTCTCCTAGTAACATCAGGTCTCCACCGACGTATTGATGGAGGATCCTCCGAAGGTAGAGGACGTTGACCTGGGAGCTGTTGGTGGCACGATTGATGATCAGTCCTGGCTGAAATGATTGCAATACGGCGGCGGCTGTATCACGCCCTTCCAGGTCGGTGGCACCAGCAACATCCATGACTTCTTCCACGCTGCTGAAGTCTCGGTTAGAGAGCACTTCCGACATCGGGCTGCGCGCGAGAACGCAGGCTAAGACACGGCGGATCGCCGCCAACTTAATGAATCGGTAGAGGTCTAATACCGATGTTGGTTCGGGAGATGCGACAGCCAAATGGATGTCGCCCATCAAAAAAAAGTCGAGTGCGTGGTAGCTGGTGCCGGCTCCGATGTCGATCACCACGACATCTGCAGTGAGTTCCCGGAACTGTTTCATCAGCCGCTTCTTGCGGGCATAGGCCATATTGGCTGTTGCCAAGGTCTCACCTGTTCCTGGAATCAGGCGAAGGTTGGGATGCAGCGTGATGGGAATGGCAACGTCCTCCAGGCGAGGTACTCGTTTGTTCAAAAAATCCGTCAAGGTGAGCGGTGGAGTCAATTCTCCGAACATGATGTGAGCATCGGCCCCGCCCACGTCCAGGTCAGCCAGAATGACCTGTCGCCCGTTTTTCGCAAGCGCCAACGCAAGGTTGGCTGACACCACACTCTTTCCGACGCCGCCTTTGCCGGATGCCACTGAAATTAGAGTCGCCATGCTGTCAACCGTTTCGTGCCTGAGAAAGTGATCGAGATTGTCGATCCGGGGTACGTATGATGACGTCATTGTAGCGGCTACTGATCAAAAGAAAAGGAAAATGAGGGAATTTGTTGCCTTTCAGTCGATGGAGGAATCAGAATAATCTCGCTCATCCCGGTCCTCTGTGGTCCTCGGATGGCGGATACTGTGGTATTCTACTCAACGGGGCCAGTTGAGTCGTAGACCGACGGTTCCATATGTGATCATGCGAAAAGCCAAGATCATCTGTACCATTGGGCCAGCGAGTGCATCACCAGCGATCGTCGATCGCCTGATCACCTGTGGGATGAACGTGGCGCGGTTGAATTTCTCGCATGGGACCTATGAGTGGCATGCCGCAGCGATCACCACGATCCGTCAGGCCGCTGCTAAGCAGAGAGTGGCTGTGGCCATCATTCAGGATCTGCAAGGACCAAGAATTCGGGTGGGTCTTGTGCCACCAGCAGGGATTCACGTCACAGTCGGTCAATCGGTTCGTCTCCGTGCATCGCGATCTGAATTGGAAGCCCAATCCACTGTCCCCTCCTCTTCGACAGAAATTCCTATCTCGTACCCGCATCTGGCGCGTGACCTGCGTGTTGGTGCACGGATTCTGATCAATGACGGGTTGATTGAGCTGGTTGCCGAACACATCAAGGATGACATCGTCGACTGTTCCGTCCTCATCGGAGGTACCATTACCTCACACAAAGGGATTAATCTCCCTGACACGGTGGTCAGTGCACCCACGCTGACCGAAAAAGATCGGCAGGACATTCAGTTTGGTGCCGAACAGGGTGTCGATTATCTCGCGCTCTCGTTTGTCCGGGGACCGCAGGATATTGAGACAGCGCGAACCGTACTGAAGGCATGCGGAACCGGCATTCCGCTCATCGCGAAGATCGAACGGGCCGAGGCCGTCGCGGTCCTGAATGATATCTTGGATTGTGCGAACGGTGTGATGATTGCACGCGGTGATCTGGGCGTGGAGATGGGGCCGGAAGCGGTGCCGATTTTACAGAAACGCATTATCGTCGAGGCCAATCGTCGGCGTCGGTTGGTGATTACTGCCACGCAGATGTTAGAGTCGATGACGCAGGCCACCAGGCCGACGAGAGCAGAAGCCTCGGATGTCGCCAATGCCGTCTTTGACGGCAGTGATGCCGTGATGCTTTCAGCGGAAACAGCCGTTGGAGCTTATCCGGTTGAGGCAGTTCAGGTCATGGATCGTCTGATTCGCGCCGCGGAAGGCACGACCGAACCTGGTGTGACCATTAAGACAGATCTTGGCAGGGACAATCTGTCATTGGCGGAGGCGATCTCGGTCGCTGCCGCTTTCGCAGCCCGATCAGTCCACGCGAAGGCCATCGTGGCCTTCACAGAAAGCGGCACCACCGCACGGTTGATCTCCAAACACCGACCAACCTCCCCTCTCCTGGCCTTCACGCCGTCCGAAACGATTCGACGGCAGATGGCGCTGTATTGGGGCGTGCGCCCCTTCCCCATGGCTCGAGGAGGACCACCAGAAGCCTGGATCGCAGAGGCGGGACAACGACTTATGGCCGAGCATCTCTGCTCACCTGGAGATATCGTTGCCGTGGTGTCTGGAACCATGGCGGGCCAAGTCGGCGGCACGAACATGCTGAAGCTGCATGAAATCGGCTCTCTCACGTCTGACCGTGACAAGCCTTCCACCACATCGCAGTCGTCATAACCAACCTACATCATTTTCCGCAGTACCAGACTTGATTCGACCATCCGAAGAAGCTAGGGTGAGTCCAGTTTTCGGTGGATGATGCAGGATAAGAAGCACGCGCACCAACTATCAAGCGCCTGCTTCTCTCTGATGGCGCCCATAGATCCTGCATCCGGTCGACATGGTCTATGATGCTGTTCTCCACCCAGTCCATTATGACCATTTTAATTCATTGGGAATAACAGCCCATGCTCATGTGTCGCTTGAGATTTTGTTTGGCGATCATCGTCCTGATGCAATGTGATGGTCCTGTCTATGCCGAATGGGTGGCCCTTAAGGAGCAATATCAGTTCCACCCGCTGCAGACGGTGTACATTGATCTTGATACCATTCACCGAGATGGTGAGATGGTCACAATCTCATCCCTGATCGAGTGGAAGGCGATGCAGGGTGGACGAACCCCGACCCGTTTTTACTCCACGAAATTTACCAAGCAATTCGATTGTGCGGGAAATCAAGTACGGACACTCACGGCTACGGACTATTACGGCCACATGGGGACCGGTGAGGTCATCGGCGGTGGTGGCCATACCGGAGAAAGCCAATGGGTGGCAATTGAGCCGGGAACGATCAATCAAGGCTTATGGGAGGCCGCTTGCGGGAAGCGCAGATAAACAGTTTTACCAAATCAAAGCCGCGGTAAGATGATAAACCCTTCGCGGCGCCCGGCCTCGCGCAATCGTTGGTCAAGACACACCAACTCTCCGTGGAACGGCTCACCTTGGCCCCGAACCAACGCCGCAGCCAATTGGAGGGAATCAGTAGCTCGTAACGGATGAAGACGTAAGGCACGCGCCGCCTGCTCTCGAACAGCCTCACTTGGCTCCACTTCCGTCCAACTAGACATGAGAGCTCGCAGAATAGATCGTGCTTGACCTTCTTCGTCGATAGTGAGAGCCTCCTTTCTCCTCAACCTGGCTAGAGCCAAAAGACACTCAATAGGGGAGGCCCACCAGGCGACGATTGATTGATCTGCTTGAATCAGCTTTTGAGTGATGGAGTTTCTCGTTCCTGAAGGCACAGAGGGATAAGAGCGGACGCGTCCCAAACTTCATCGCCCTTCGGCCCGACCTGCCAGAAGCGCCTTAAGCCCTAGCCTGGTCCGATTCTTAGGTCTCGGCAGTCTCCAGAATCCTGCCGGCAATTTGCCGGTTCCTAGACGGACCTTGCCCCAACGAGATATGTTCGAAACGGGCAGAAGAAGCCGCCAAAGCCCGGGAACCATCGACGGCTCGTCTGCCAATTGCGAGACAGACGTCAAGACCGAAGGTGGGTGTCCGCACATCCCCGATGTGAGTTGGTTGCCGTTCACTGATGGAATGATCCATTTCGTCGGACGAGATCGGCGCATCCTCTTTCCCCTCAAATCACGAAGTCGCCTCGCCCGATGGTGAAGATGCTGCACGGACAATACGTTCAGGAAAGAGCACGGTGTGACGTGAAACCGCGACTAGGACGTTGTCTGCCAGCCTGTTGCGAAGTTGCTGTAGCAGCGAATCGGCCGGACTGGCGACATCCTGGAGCGTGAAGGTCCAGATTCCCATGTGGCCAAGCAAGGAGGCCCCCCCTGTCACGAAGATCCAGGTTTATCAAGGCGGTGTAGTCGTAAGTGATGATCACGTCCATCAGCGAGTCGAAATCCAAAGTGTTCGCGGCCTGCGGTAGCTCAAGAAACCAAGTCGTATCCACGCCCGTGCCTCCAAACGGATTGAGTGGCTCCGATTGGATGTCCACCTCAAATACACCAGTTGCAGCAGTGGGTGAGGTGAAAGCCACGGGTTGTGGGTCTTGCCGGATCACCGTGGGAGGATAGCCAGGATGGGGGTCACACAACGAGACAAACCACCATTCGACAGCGTTGCGCGGATACCCACGGATAGCGGAATCAGTGACGCTACTAAGATCCGCACTCGTTTGATCAGCCTGAGACAGTGGCCCGGAAAGCCTTCGTCAAACGACTGCATTGGTGTCGAGAAGACCAGGATTCCCCGAGTTGGATGTACTGGTAGGAAAGAAGAGGTATGGCGAAGGTCTAGAAACTGTCTTAATTGGAAACAGGAATGAGGGAGACCTCTCCGCTGGAGCAGGACCTTCCGAGAGGCTACGTAGATTGAAACTGCACGGCGAGTTCGCCTGGCTTGAACACGCCTCGTTCGGTGATGATCCCTGTGATAAGTTCGGCTGGTGTGACATCAAAGGCGGGATTGTAGACTGCCACATCTTTGGGAGCGACGGGATGGCTGCCGTGGATGGTTGTGACTTCAAGAGAGTTTCGCTGTTCGATTGGAATATCGTCTCCGGTTTTTGTTTTCAGATCGATAGTCGAATAGGGAGCTGCGACATAGAAGGGAATGTTGTGCGCCTTGGCTAGGACTGCCACGGAGTACGTGCCGATTTTGTTCGCCACATCCCCGTTGGCGGCAATGCGATCTGCTCCGACGACGCAGAGTTGAATTTTCCCCTGCTTCATAAGTGACCCGGCCATATTGTCTGTGATCAACGTAACGGGAATCTGGTCTTGCATCAGTTCCCAAGCTGTGAGGCGAGCGCCTTGAAGGACAGGACGAGTTTCATCTGCAATCACCTTGATCTTCTTCCCCTGCTCCCATGCCGCCCGAATGACGCCAAGCGCCGTTCCATACCCAGCCGTAGCGAGTGATCCCGCGTTACAGTGCGTGAGAATCGTCTGACCGTCTTGGATCAGCCCTGCTCCATGGCGTCCCATGGTTTTGCACAGCGTAATATCTTCTTCCAGTATCGCTTGAGATTCTTCGACGAGCCTCTGTTTGATCGCTGAGACCGGTTGCCCTTGCGACGACTCCAGTTTCCGTCTCATCCGCTCAATCGCCCAGAAGAGATTGACGGCGGTCGGCCTGGTTGCGGACAGCTCATCGCAGATCTTGAGGACCGCTTGGGTAAAAGTTACGTGGTCGGTTGCCTGGACGGTCTGTGCGCCTAAGGCCACGCCCATTGCCGCAGTCACCCCAATCGCCGGGGCTCCACGAACTTTCAAGGTACGGATGGCATCGGCTACCGATTGATAATCACGGCAGTCGATGAACTCAACCATCTCAGGAAGCCGACTTTGGTCTAGGAGACGTACGGCACCGTTTTTCCATTCAACCGTTGGAACCATGATGTGATCTTGTAACGGGAATGGGACAAAACTGCAAGCCCTCTCTTGTCATCGGAAGCAGGACAATCATGCAAAGGAGAACATTCTACGTATTATCACTTCAGACAGTCACCTGCTCTCTTCCCTATTCTTTTCTAGCGTGGTGTGTCTTCGAGTATTCCATGAAGAGTGTGGAGCGACCGATACTTCCAGCGCATTCATGGGATATTTCATTGCAAACTTGAAGTCATGGTTAGGAATAATCGTTGCCAGTTCCGTTGCTCGCAGCGCCAGGGACAGGTGAACAGGTTCACGGGTTGGATGACTAACTCACGCATACTTGTCACCGTGAGGTTGGGATTTGATAGCCGGCCTTGTACCAAGACGGCTCCATCACGATCGGTACGATACGTTGCGATCATCTGATCGTCATAGCTTTTAATGACGGCAGGAGCAGGGTGCCCATAGGGGTTGGTCGCCCCAACAGAAATGACGGCATATTGCGGATGCAGCTGTCGGAGCCAGTCTTGGTCCAACGAACTTCGTGCTCCATGATGTGGGACCTTCAAGACCGTGACGGGCTGGTGTCCAGCCTCCGGTAAATGCTGAAGTCCGCCGGTCTCAATATCGGCGGCAAAGAGGATGGAATGGGCGCCACAGTCCAATCGAGACACGATCGAGCGATTATTGAGGTCGGTCCCTGTATGGAACGCAATGGGACGAGCTGATTGAGACTCTTGCTGTGGATTGAGAATAGCCAGACGGCAAGGACCGGAATTCAAGACCTCTTGTCCTTGCATGGCCGTTCGTTTCGGGATGCCTCGTGAGAGAAGAGCTGACGTCAGATCTGCGACGAACTGTTCCTGTCGCTCCACCCCTTGCTCCCAGAACTGTCCCACGGAGAGATGTTGGAGGATCCAGATCAATCCACCGACATGGTCCATTTGCTGATGTGTACCGATGACATGGTCGACGTGTGACACACCCCTATTCCACAGAAATGGCGCGACCACACTTCGTCCCATGTCGAACCGGTCATGGCGTGCACCGCCGTCGATCAAAACTGTTTGCCCATCAGGGAGTTCGACGAAAGCACTATCTCCTTGGCCCACATCCAGGAAAGTGACACGCCAGTGATCACCATCACCTCGATGCCCTGAGGGCACCAGCCACCACATGATCAGTGCAAGCGCTACCGCGACCCCTGTCATTCGCCATCGGGGTGAGAGAATCGGCAGGCTTGCGGCAAAGGCTCCTGAATAAAACAGCATCATGGCCGGGACTGATGGTGCAGCGATAGGCCATTGGGCGCCTGGAATGGTGGCGCCCCAGTGAACGCCCTCGATCAACCACATGAAGGCGTATTCTAACCCTGGTCCCCAGGTCAACACATCAGCACCTGTCAGTATGGTCCAGATGGCGAGACAGAGCCCAAATGGAACGAGAATAAAACCGGTGAATGGAATGGCGGCAAGGTTCGTGAGTACTCCGAGCCATGGCACTTGATTGAAATAGAATGCGACTAAGGGAAATGTGGTGACGGTAAGCACTGCGCTGAACGACAGCGCCTTGGCGCCATAGATGGTGACCCGGGAACCCCATACATGTGCACGCTGGATGGGCTCCTTGTTCCGTGTTCCTAAGAGGCCGATCAGCTGAATCATCACGAATACGGAGAGAAACGAGAGCTGAAAGGAAATATCAAAGATGGCGCGGGGGTCATGACACACAATCAGGAGCAGGGCAACGGCCATGGTATGATTCAGATGCCGGTCGTGTCCTAACCAGAGAGCAATCATCGCCATCGTGATCATGACGAGTGATCGGACGGTCGCTAATTCAGCCCCGGCAAGGAGGGTATACAGGGCGACAGCGGGCCAGGTAAACAAAATGGCAAGCTGTGAAATGGTCAGTCTTCTCGTGATGAGCAGGATGAGTGTGGTCGGCAGCCGTACGATCAAGAATCTCACGACCCAATAGACAACGGTCGCAACCAGCCCGAGATGGGAGCCTGAGATCGACAGCAAGTGAACCGTGCCTGTGACCATGAACCAATCTTGAAGCTCTTGCTCGACATAGCCACGCTCCCCAATGATCATGCCAAGCACAATTCCCAACGCCGGTTGACGCACGCTATGGACCGAAGCCTCTCGGATGCTGGTTCGCCAATGGTCGATCTGATTCCATACCCGCCATCGAGGGCTCGTCGCTCCGGACTCCAACAAGGTAACTGCCTGAGTCCCGACAATCGTTCCAACGAGATCGATGCCTTGATGTTCAAGGTAAGTGGCATAGTCAAATCCTCCAGGATTGAGGCTTCCTCGCGGAGGATGATAGCGGCCGTGGACGGATACCCGATCACCATGATGGAGCGTGAATCCGGGATTCCTCCAGACCAGGCGTAGGCGCGTTGTTTCGTCATCCGTCTGAAGAATGATCGTCTGGCGGCCTGCACCATGTTGAACTGGGACGACCACGCGGCCGGTCAGAATGGGCTCCTCAACAGAGTGGACCGCCGGCGATGGATCGCGAAACGGCGGCGCAGCGGTGAGAGCCCAGTAGATGACCCCAGACAGCACAGTGACATACAGAACGAGTGCGGAAGATGTCGTCAGATGGCCGGCTCGCTCGACCAGCGAGAGTGCGACGGCCATAGCCAGGAGAGCGGTTAGGACAGAGAGGGGGAAAAAGGAGACCTGTGCTCCGCACACAAGCCCGATGAGAAAGGATACGGCAAGGAGTGGAAGCATGAGCGTTCCTCATGCACGTGGGAAACGCTCAGCCGATATGTTCTTGCACCACTCGGGCAAGATCGTCAGCAACTTCCTTGACGACCGATGCATGCTCGCCTTCGACCATGATACGTAACAACGGTTCGGTCCCGGAATAACGGATGACCACACGACCGCTTCCATTGAGACGACGGTTGTTTTCTTGAATAGCTCGGTCGATCTCCGGAATTGATTCCAAAACCGGTTTCCGTTTCACCTGAAGGTTGACCAAGATCTGCGGGACCGCGCTCATCGCTGTGGCCAGTTCGGACAACGGCTTCTTGCTGCGTTTCATCAATGACAAGATTTGGAGGGCCGAAATCAGCCCATCCCCGGTCGTGTTGTGGTCGAGAAAGATGAAGTGCCCGGACTGTTCACCGCCGAAGTTATAGCCTTCCGCCAACATCCGCTCGAGGAGGTATCGATCCCCGACCGGCGTTCGGATCAGCGTGATGCCGGCTTTGGCCATCGACAACTCCAGGCCAAAGTTACTCATGACCGTACCGACCAGCGTGCGTTTTGCAAGGAAGCCATGTTGATGGAGATCGAGACCGAGCGCCGCCATCACATGGTCCCCATCGATCACCGTCCCTTGCTCACAGACGAAGATGGCTCGGTCGGCATCTCCATCCAGCGCGATCCCAAGATCGGCTTTCTGTCGACGGACGGTCTCTTGAAGGAGCTCGGGATGGACAGCACCACATCCCGCGTTGATATTCATGCCGTTTGGTTTGTCCCCGATCACCTCGACCGTGGCGCCCAATTCTCTCAACACGGTGGGAGCGACTTTGTACCCTGCGCCATTGGCACAGTCCACGACGAGCTTGATTCCCTGAAAATCCAAATCTTTTGGGAGCGACCGTTTGGCAAATTCAATGTATCGTCCATCGGCATCATCAATCCGATAGGCCTTTCCAATAAGATCGGCAGTCGGTCTCAGATGATTGATCTCATCGGACACAATCAGCTGTTCGATACGAGCCTCGACCTCATCGGGAAGCTTGAACCCATCGCCCGAGAAAAACTTAATGCCGTTATCCTGGTACGGGTTGTGCGAAGCGGAAATCACAACGCCGGCATCGGCGCGCAGACTTCTGGTCAAGAAGGCAATGGCCGGTGTCGGCATGGGTCCAACTAAGAGGACATCAACTCCCATGGAACAGATCCCTGCCATGAGGGCAGATTCCAGCATGTAGCCTGAAATTCTTGTATCTTTGCCGATGACGATCTGATGGCGTCCCGCTCGTCGCATGAAAATGTGTGCGGCTGCTCGGCCTAGCTGCATGGCCGTTTCACTGGTCATAGGATCAAGGTTGGCGACACCACGCACACCGTCTGTTCCAAATAGTTTCCGCATCATCCTTCCTCTCTAGACGATGGCCAACTGTGACTTAATGCTGCGGCCATCTTCACGACATCCTTCATCATGTCGACATCATGCACACGGATAATCCGAGCGCCTCGATCCACGGCTATTGCAACGGCAGCGGCCGTCCCCCACTCCCGACGTTCGACGGGTTTCCCGACAATCTTTCCGATAAACGCTTTCCGTGAGAGCCCAATAAGCAGTGGGCGATCCAGGAGCAATAACGAGGACAACCCACGAAGCAGTTCAAGATTATGGAACATCAGCTTACCAAAACCGAATCCTGGATCAAGCATGATATTCGTTCGTGCGATCCCTGCATTCATGGCAGCCTGCATACGCTCTTCAAAAAACTGCACCACCTCGGTGAGTACATCTGAATAATGCGGTGCGAGCTGCATGGTTTGAGGGGTTCCCTGCATATGCATGAGAACGACGGCGGCACCTGAGCGTGCGATCACCGAAGCCATGGCCGGATCCTGTCGCATCGCACTGACATCATTGATGATCGAAGCGCCATGGTCCAAGGCATACTGAGCGACTCGTGACTTGGTGGTGTCGACGGAAATTGGAATTGATATGAGGCGTGCCAGTTCTTTGACGACTGGAATGACACGATCCAGCTCGTCTTGCTCGCCGACGGGGTGGGAACCGGGTCTGGTTGATTCCCCGCCGATATCGATCAGATCCGCGCCCTGCGCGACGAGTTCCATCGCATGAGCAATGGCGCGTTCCGGGATAAGATGCCGTCCACCATCGTAAAACGAATCTGCCGTGACGTTGACAACGCCCATGATGAGCGGACGAGTCCGGCAATCGATATCATGCCCCCTTGCCATTAACCACTGCTCGGGTGGGGATGATTGTACTGAAATCTGTTGCAACGACACCACCATTTAAGAGTGAACCAACAGCGAGGGTGGCTGTCTGTATGGAAACAACGCTGGGTAGAGCTCAACCGCAGCAGCCATGGGGTCGGTAGCATAATCATGGCTCCCCTCTTGGAGGAGCCATGATGTGAATCTGTTAGGCAGGAACAGTTTGAGAGGAAGACTGCAACAAGATCTGATCGATTTCTGGAGCATCCAGGACTTCTTTTTCAAGTAGGGCTTCTGCCAAGGCTTTGAGACTGGTCATCTGTTCGGTCAGTACCCGTCGTGCACGTTCATAGTTTTCCGTGACGAAGCGCTTAATCTCCAGATCGATTTCAAGCGCCACTTGATCGCTGACATCCCGCTTCGTCGCAAAATCACGGCCAAGAAATACGGAGTCTTCTTTCTGCCCAAACGTCAACGGTCCTAACTTTTCGCTCATGCCCCACTCGCAGACCATCTTGCGTGCCAGATCAGTTGCTCGCTCAAGATCGTTGCCTGCTCCAGTGGTGACATGCTGAAACACAAGTTCTTCCGCCACGCGTCCACCCATCAGGATTGCCAGCGTGTTATAGAGAAATTCCTTGGAATAGTTATGTCGGTCATCGGTCGGTAATTGCATCGTGACGCCGAGCGCCCGACCTCGTGGAATAATTGTGACTTTGTGGACCGGATCCGTACCAGGAAGGAGTTTAGCCATGAGTGCATGCCCGGCTTCATGATAGGCTGTGATGCGCTTTTCTTCATCGGTCAAGATCATGCTCTTTCGTTCCGCACCCATCATGACCTTATCTTTGGCCATCTCAAAGTCGATGTTCTCGACTTCTTTCTTGTTTTGACGCGCGGCCCACAGCGCCGCCTCATTGACAAGATTCTCAAGGTCAGCACCGGAAAACCCAGGGGTTCCCCGGGCAATCTTTTCCAGTTCCACATTCCCTGCGATAGGAACCTTTTTCGTGTGGACTTTCAGGATTTCAGAACGGCCTTTGAGGTCCGGACGGTTCACGACGACTTGTCGATCGAAACGACCTGGCCGTAGTAAGGCAGGATCGAGGACATCGGGACGGTTGGTAGCCGCGACCAAGATCACTCCTTCGGTCGTGTCAAATCCATCCATTTCAACGAGCAATTGATTGAGCGTCTGTTCGCGCTCATCATGTCCCCCACCGAGACCGGCACCACGCAGGCGACCGACCGCATCAATTTCATCGATGAAAATAATGCAGGGAGCATGTTTTTTCCCTTGCTCAAAGAGATCGCGTACGCGTGAGGCGCCTACGCCGACAAACATTTCAACGAAATCGGACCCACTGATGCTGAAGAACGGCACACCGGCTTCTCCAGCAATCGCTTTGGCCAGGAGGGTCTTCCCCGTCCCAGGAGGGCCAACGACTAACACTCCTTTAGGGATACGGCCCCCAAGCTTCTGAAACTTTCTGGGGTCTTTCAAGAACTCAATAATCTCAAGGACCTCTTCTTTAGCCTCATCAACACCGGCGACATCGGAGAAGGTGACTTTCTTGCGCTCTTCCGTCAGCATCCGCGCACGACTTTTGCCGAACGAGAGCGCTTTGTTCCCGCCGATCTGCATCTGGCGCATGAGGAAAAACCAGAGTCCAAGGAAAAGGATAAACGGTCCCCATGTGACGAGAAACGTGATGTACCATGGACTCTCGTCCGGCGGTTTGACCTCGATCTGCACCTCTTTCTCCCGGAGCACCTTCACGAAGTCGGGATAGTCGGCTGAGTAGGTACGGATACGAGTCTTATCCTTTAAGACGCCGCTGATGTGGTTGCCCTTAATGATGACCTTTTCAAAATCACCTTTATCGAGCTTCGACATAAAGTCGCTGAAGATGACTTCTTCTTCCGGCGCATGCGTCGGAACACTGAATAAGTTAAACAGGAGAATCATGAACAAGCCGACCACGACCCAGAAAAGCAGGTTCTTGACCCGGGAATTCATCCAGTTCTCCTTGGCGATAACGTTGGATGGAAAGTATTTAGGAATTGCGGTGATGTTAACACAGGCTTGTACATATTGACAACAGCTCGCGAGAAAATGCTACACGTCTTTTTCACTCGACTGATCGAGCACTGCGAGATAAGGAAGGTTACGATACTTCTGCTGATAGTCAAGACCATATCCGACAACATACTGATCAGAAATTTTGAACCCGGTGTATTGGACGTGTACATCGACGACACGGCGCTCCGGTTTACTCAACAAGGTGCAGACTTGGATACTCTTCGGTTTCCGTTTCGCGAACGCCTTCATGAGATATTGAACCGTCAACCCTGAATCAACAATGTCCTCGACCAGCAGCACGTCTTTGTTTTTGATCTGTTCGGTCAACTCCGTCACTAACTTCACTTTTCCCGATGTTTTGGCTCCTGTGCCGTAACTGGTCACGACAATGAAATCGACTCGCACGGGAATTCGAATCGCCCGGGCCAGGTCGGCGAAGAAAGCGTAGGCTCCCTTTAAGACTCCGACCAGCACGAGATCTTTCCCCGTATAGTCGGTACTGATCTGTCGCCCTAACTCGCGGATCCGGCTCCGCATCTGCTCCTGGGTGATGATCGGACGTCCAAACATACGTTCCATCTCAGTCGGTTCCTTCTGTGAGAGGTGGAGAATCTACCGTAATGACCAGGCAGCGTGCTGTCGAGGACGTCGGCACCCAGCGTTCGTCTTGCCGATACCCAACGACCCAGAGAATGCCTTCGGGAGCTACGACCAGGGGGACACGAGATCGGGCTGCTATAGGTAGTTTTACATTCGTAAAAAAGTCCTGCAATTTTTTTGAGTGGCCTCCCATGCCACGAGGGCAAAATCGATCGCCTGGCAACCAACTCCGGACCGTCAGCGAGAGAGAGACTCGGTCAGCATCGACCAGGATCCGTTTCCGGCCCGATGGGGCCTGTCGGCTATCGTATCGCTGTATTTGTACCTGAAGTCGTTGTCCTGTTCCAGACCATACAAGTTCACCGGGTACTGGGAAGGGGAACTGAGGTACGTCGGCATCTCTCTGTTGTCGATGACACTCATGCCCTACTGGAACGGGAATAAAGCGTAGAGACTGGGTCGTGACGACAACATGTCCGGACTTGAGCTCCAATCGAGACATCGATTCCGTGGTTGACGCGAGACGAATCACGCGATCGATCGTGTGAAGGCTGGGGGGGCGATGTTGAGCATCACATTGTCGAAACAGGAGTCGGAGACAGCGTCGTTGTAGGGGCAGAGGAAGACCCACGAGAAGCAGGCGATCCAGCGTCCATGCTCCGGCTGAGCCCCATGTCACAGCGGAAGCGATGCGGGCCGCAGCTTCTTGGTCTAGATAGCGATGATCAGTGCGACAGAGATCGGCGAGTCTACAGAGTGCATGACTGCTGGATGGAACCAACTGCGTGAGAAGCGGAATGACCTCTCGCCTGATTCGGTTTCGTAGGTAGTGTGGCTTGGCGTTACTCGAATCTTCACGATAGGAGATACCTACTGTACGGAGATAGGTCAAGATCTCCTGCCGTGTTGTCTCGTACAACGGTCGGACAACGGCATCGTCTCGGACCGCCGGCATGCCGGAAAGACCGGTCAACCCTGCCCCTCGAAGCATCCATAATAAGACGGTTTCCGCCTGGTCATCGGCCGTATGGCCGACGGCGATGCGATCCGCTCCGCACACCACGCTAATCTCCTGCATCAGGCGATATCGAAGGTCTCGAGCTTCGGTCTGTAGAGAGGTGGTACGACTGTGAGTGCGAATGTGCGCCGCGCGCACATGGAGAGGAACTGCCAGACTATGGCACAACCTTTCTACAAACCGTTGATCCTCCTCGGACTCAGCTCCTCGTAACCCATAGTTACAATGGACGGCCGTCAGCGTCAGGTTCCAACTGGACCGCAGTTGATGCAGAATCGACAATAGCGCGACAGAATCAGGACCACCAGAGACAGCGACCACGATATGCTGTCCGGGTTGAAAGAGGTTTCTGGATCGAACCGTTCGAACGACGTGATGTACGAGCGGAGGCCAAGGCGTCCGGTTCATGGAGCGGGATGAGGTTGCGTGAAGGAATCCATCAGGCTCCCATGTTGTCATGATAACGACGGAGAAGATCTCTTGCTGATTCTACATCGATCGCGATTTGTCGGCTCAAGGCGTCTTCATCATCAAACTGCGCGTCTCCCCGAATACGATCGATCAGTTCGACCCTGATCATGTGCCCATAGAGATCGTATCGTCCATCGAGAATGGAGACTTCCAGTCCTCGTGTCCCACCAGGGAAGGTCGGCTTGCTCCCTATATAGGTGACGGAATCATGTCGATCAGCTCCTACGACCGTGATCGAGGTATAAATTCCGTCGGCAGGCGTCACACGATCCGGAGGGAGCGGCAGATTGGCGGTTGGACATCCCAATGCGTGCCCCCTGCCCTCCCCAGGAACGACGATTCCACTCAGTGCATATGGACGGCCGAGCAATTGTGCCGCCTGGGCCACCTGTCCAGCCATGATCAGCTGTCTGATTCTTGTTGAGCTGACGATTCCTCCATCGAGGGTCACGGGAGGTGTGGGATGAACAATGAAGCCGAACTGTTCCCCGAGACGTCGGAGATCATCAATCTTGCCGGCTCGTTTGTGTCCAAATGCAAAATGTTGTCCGACAAACACCTCTTTGAGTCCGAGTCCTTTCGAAAGTACCTGTTCCGCGAATAGTTCGGGAGTCAGCGACGCGAAGGCCTGAGTGAATTCCACAAGCACGACCTCATCAATGCCTGCCTGATCGAAACGAGCCAGCTTTTCATGTTCGTTCGTCAAAAATCGGAAATCAGCGTGAGGTGCCAGAATTTTAACGGGATGAGGATCAAAGCTGAGAACGACGGCGGTTCCATTCTTCTTGCGTGCGGTCTCGATCACTCGCTGTAACAGCGCATGGTGACCGCGATGGTGCCCGTCAAAGTTCCCGATGGTTCCCACGGGATAGGGTCGCAGGGCCTGGCCCGAGTATCCGCGGGTGACTTTCATCGTGATGAACGAAGCAGCAGAGCAGCGTCTTTGGCGAAATAGGTCAGAATCAGGTCGGCCCCTGCCCGCTTGATGGCCAACAGTGACTCCATCATCGCACGCGACTCATCGAGCCAGCCCGCCTGTGCAGCAGCTTTGATCATGCTGTACTCACCGCTCACTTGATAAGCCGCCAGCGGGAGGAGGATACGGCGACGAGCAGTGGCAATGATATCAAGGTACGGTAAGGCCGGCTTCACCATGATGATGTCGGCCCCTTCCTTGATATCCAAATCGATTTCGCGCAACGCTTCCCGCGCATTGGCCGGGTCCATTTGATAGGATTGGCGGTCGCCGAAGTGAGGAGCGGAGAAGGCCGCGTCACGAAATGGCGCGTAGAAGCAAGACGAGAATTTGGCTGCGTACGCGAGAATGGGCAGATCGGGGAATCCTGATCGATCCAACTCCCTCCGAATCGCAGCGACACGCCCGTCCATCATGTCGGATGGTGCCACCATGTCGGCTCCTGCCTCGGCATGGGTGCGCGCCATGGTCGTCAGGCAGTCCAACGTCTCATCATTGAGGATCTTCCCATCCCGAACGATGCCACAATGGCCGTGACTGGTATATTCATCAATGCAGACGTCGGTAATCACCATCAACTCCGGCACCTGCTGTTTGACGGCTTTGACAGCCCGCTGCACGATGCCGTTTGGATCCAAGCCCGAGCTGCCACGTTCGTCTTTGTGCGCTGGAATACCGAATAAAATGATGGCCGGAATCCCAAGTGCACGAAGTTCCACCGCCTCGTTGACAAGCAGATCGATGGACAGTCGGAATTGACCGGGCATTGACCCGATGGCTTCACGACGATCGTGTCCCTCAGTGACAAATAACGGGGCGATGAAATCTGCCGGTGAGAGGTGCGTCTCCCGCACCATCCGCCGCAATGGTTCCTGTTGCCGGAGTCGACGAAGGCGATGGATTGGAAATCCCATGTTGTGTTCCTACTTCCGTGGACGATAAGCCAGGAAGATCCCAAGGTCTTGGACCAAGATCATTCCCACCAGCTGACCGTTCCGTGTGATACCTACATGACGATGGATCGGACACTCCATAGCGAGGATCCTTACTTCCATGGGCGATGAGCCAGGAAGACCACCAGGTCTCGGACCGAACGCATTCCCACCAGCTGACCGTTCCGTGTAACACCTACATGACGATGGATCAGACACGCCATAGCAGAGTCCTTACTTCCGTGGGAGATTGGTCAAGAAGACCACCAGGTCTCGGACGGAGATGACCCCGACCAGTTGGCCGTCGCGTGTCACACCCAAATGACGAAGGTGTGATTGGGCCATGAGATCATTGGCATCCAGCAAGGTCTTGTTTTCTTCGATCGTCATGATGGGGGCCGACATGATTTGTTCGACCGTGGTTTTGGTCGCATCAGCTCCTGCCGCGACGACGCGGCGCATCATGTCCGTATCCGTAATGATGCCGATGATCTCACGGTCATTTGTCACGAATAAACTGCCGATCCCGCGATCGCGCATGATCCGAGCCGCCATCTGTGTGTCGGTGTCACGTGGCACGGTGACAAATTTGTCTCGGGGAATCATGAATGACTTGACTGGAACCATCATACCCTCCCTTCTTGACCATAGGACTGACCCATATACCATGGGCTGTCCAGTTACTGCATGACACCCGCGGCACAGTGCTCGCGGCTTCCATAATGGTGGGCGATTGCTTCCACCAGTGCAGGAATTGTATTTTCGCTCGGCATGACTGAGACGGTCAGGCCGAATTCCTTTGCCGTCGTGGCGGTAATGGGACCAATACAAGCAATGGTGACGGATTGTAAAAGGGGCCGTACAACTTCCCTCCCTCCCAGCATGGCAACGAAATTTCGGACCGTGGAAGAGCTTGTGAAGGTGATGACATCAAGACGATGATCCCTGAGCTCCTGCCACCACCCTTCGGCATTCAGATCTGGGGTCAGCGTTCGGTAGACGGAAACCACATCGACATGGGCTCCACGGGCACGAAGCTCATTCGGCAAGATCTCCCTTGCTACTTCTGCCCGAGGGATCAGGATGCGGGATGTTCTGATTTCCTCTTGAGTCAGTGCGGCTAACACTCCCTCCGCTTGATACTCGGCCGGAATTAGATCGGCACGAAGGCCAAACCGCTCCAATTCCTGAGCCGTTCGAGGTCCAATGCAGCACAGCCGTCGTCCGCCCAAACATCGTGCGTCGAATCCCTTCGACCGGAGGTGAGTCATGAAGCGATCGACCCCGTTCACACTGGTAAAGATAATCCAGTCGTATGTCCCAATCTCGGCAAGGGCCTGATCGACCGGCTTCCAATCGAGAGGGGGAACGATGCAGATCGTCGGGCCTGCGACCGGTTCGGCACCATAACCAGCGAGTCGCGTAGCCAACTCATCCGCCTGCTCTTTCGCTCGCGTCATCAGGACTCGTTTCCCGAACAGTGGACGTCGCTCGAACCAGTTGAGTGTTGATCGAAGTTGAACGACTTCCCCCACAACAATTACGGTGGGCGGCTCCATCCCTGCGGCCTGAGTCTTTGACACAATATCCGACAACGTCCCGACGAGTGTGCGTTGATCTGTTCTGGTCCCCCACCGAGTAATGGCAACAGGTGTCGATGGAGACAACCCTTCTTGCATGAGTTGGGCAGTAATCGTTGGGAGCTGTTTCATGCCCATTAGGAACACCAAGGTACCCCGACTTGCCGCGAGTCTTGGCCAGTCCAATGCGGTGGCAGTTTTTGTGGGATCTTCATGCCCGGTGACGATCGTGACGGTGGATGCCAAAGTTCGATGGGTAACGGGAATCCCAGCATAGGCCGGCACCGCTACCGCAGCCGTGACACCAGGGACCACCTCGAACGCAATTCCCGCAGTCGCGAGGGCTTCCGCTTCTTCTCCCCCTCGGCCGAACACGAAAGGATCCCCGCCTTTCAGTCGCACCACCACGTTCCCGGCTTGTGCACGTTCGATCAGCAGCCGATTGATGGATGCTTGCTCCGGGTACTTCCCTGTTCCACGACGTCCAACATACAGGCGTTCTGCTTGCTCGGGAGCATGGCTAAGCAGTGCGGGATTTGCGAGATAGTCGTAGAGGACGACGTCGGCCTGCTTAAGACAGTCTCGGCCACGAAGTGTCAAGAGGCCAGGATCGCCAGGGCCGGCTCCGACGAGGTAGACTTTCCCTTTGCTGTGCTCCATTCCGCTCATGCCGATCCGTAAATCTCGCGGAGAATCTTGTCTCCTCCACATGCCAACAGACGTTCAGCCAACTGTACACCAAGTGCATGGGCTTCCTGGCTCGTGCCTTTAATCTGATCACGAATGATCGTTTTCCCATCCACGCTCGCCACGAGTCCTTCTAGAACCAGCCGGTCATTGGATAAGGTACCATGCGCAGCAATCGGGACTTGACAACCCCCTTCTAAACGAAGCAAGAACGCCCGTTCCGCCGTAACGGTCGTCTGGGTTTCTTGGTGGTTCAGTCGTGACAAGATTGAACGGACGAATGCATCATCGGCTCGGCCTTCAATACCGAGTGCACCCTGCCCGATAGCGGGAAGACTAAGGATGGGAGCGAGATATTCAGTGATGGTCTGAGCCCAGGCTAATCGGTGCAACCCGGCTGCAGCTAAAACAATGGCATCAAACTGCCCTTCCTTGAGCTTGCGTAGTCTGGTATCAAGATTGCCGCGCAGCATCGTGATGGTGAGGTCTGGTCTGGCCTGTAACAATTGTGCCTGACGTCGGAGGCTGGCCGTCCCGATGGTCGCTCCTAAGGGAAGTTCTTGGAACGAACAACCTGTTCGGCTGATCAGCGCATCACGGGCATCTTCGCGCGGCGGTACACACAGAATATCAAGCCCCGCCGGCAGTTGGGCCGGAACGTCTTTCATGCTGTGCACGGCGAAATCAATATCCCCGGCGAGCAGGGCATCTTCAATCTCTTTGACGAAGAGCCCTTTCCCCCCGATCTTGGCCAGCGGGACATCAACGATCTTGTCCCCTGATGTCTGAATCTTCTTGAGCGTGACGCATATCCCCGGCGCAACCTCATGAACTTTTGATTGGAACCACTCACTCTGACAGAGCGCCAACTTACTCCCCCTTGTTCCAAGTACTAGGGTTGAGCGTTGACCGTTCGATGTCGACACAACGTGATCCTTTCTCTGTGCGTGTAGCTAGCGAGCTC
The DNA here is from genome assembly GCF_054902215.1 of Nitrospira sp. CMX1. Taxonomy (NCBI): domain Bacteria; kingdom Pseudomonadati; phylum Nitrospirota; class Nitrospiria; order Nitrospirales; family Nitrospiraceae; genus Nitrospira; species Nitrospira sp. CMX1. The sequence continues at coordinate 96,342 of NZ_JBUBKD010000014.1, forward strand.
GTTTAGGAGCGGAGGATTCTGAGGCTGGCTCCTCAACGTCCGATTGCGGGCGACCATCCCCGTGGTAACGAGATGACTCGGAATAGGTGTCCGTTTGTTGGCCGGACGATGATGGTCGATCGAGAGCATAGAACCGACGAGCGGCCTCCACAAACGCAGGGCCACTTGAGGAATTGACCTCGTTTTTCAACGTCACCATTGTCCGATGAATCAACTTGTTTACGATGGATGACGCAAGACCTTCGACGAGTTCACGATCCTGTGTGGACAGATGCCCCAACCGCCCCAACACTTTCTCGACTTCCGCTCGCTTGATGTCCTCCACCCGATTGCGAAGGGCTACGATCGTCGGCGTCACCTCCAACGATTTCATCCAATCGAGGATCGTCGTTACTTCTTCAATCACCATGCGTTCAGCCTTCTCCGCCTCTTGCACCCGTTCGGCACGGTTTTGTTCAACCCTCTGCTTGAGGTCGTCGATATCGAAGAGGAAGGCGTTGTCGACGTGGCGAACCGCGGGATCGATATTTCTCGGAACGGAAATATCGATCAGGAACATCGGACGGTTCATTCGTTCTTGAACGGCCCGATGCACATCTTCAGCCCCGACCAAGTAATGGGCTGCGCCGGTGGAAACTAATACGATGTCTGCTGAAGCCATATCATCCTTGAACTGGTCGAATGGAACCGCGGTCCCTCCGAACTTCTCAGCGAGATCGACTGCATGTTGCGATGTTCGTGTCGTGATTCGCACATGTCCCACTCCATGTGCGATCAAATGCTTCGCTGCCAACTTGGCCATTTCACCGGCTCCGACCAAAAGGACCGTCTTTTCATGGAGATTTGAAAAGATTTTTTTCGCTAATTCGACTGCGGCATAACTAATGGAGACCGCCATCTCGGCGATTTTCGTCTCCGTGCGCACCCGTTTCGCGACGGAGATCGCCTTCTTCACCACTTTGTTCATGATCACACCGGTGGCCTTGTGGGCCAGTGCGACCTCGAAGGCGTCTTTCAGTTGTCCCAAGATTTGAGACTCACCGATGATCATGGAGTCCAAGCTGGACGCCACACGAAACAGGTGGGCAATCGCCCGATCTCCAGTATGCCAATACAGATGCGGGGTCAACTGTTCAGAGGACAGCGACAGATGTGTATCGGCCAGAAATTCCTGGATGCGACCATACCCGGTGTCGACATCATCAACGACTGAGTAGACTTCAACACGATTACAGGTCGACAGCAGGATCCCTTCTTTTACACCTGGGTAGGAACAGAGACGAGTCAGGGCCTCGCCAAGACGGCTTTCTGGGACGGCCAGTCGTTCTCGGATTTCAACTGGAGCCGTCTTATGACTTAAACCGACGACGATCAGATGCATGACATGACCACATCTATACGACTACGACAAGGCCGCATGCCCTTTGAGCAGCACACCGACCAATGTCAGAATGACACAGGCAAATCCAATGACCGTGAGATAGGCTGCTCGCTTGGCTCTCCAGCCGATGGTCAGTCTTCCTAAGAGGACAACAAAATAGAAAAGCCAGGTTACGACGGCCCAGGTTTGCTCAGGATTCCAACTGACGTACGATCCACGAGCGAGCTCGGCGGAGATGGCACCCGTCACAATGCCCAACGTCAGCAAGGGGAATCCCAAAACGATCGACTGCTGATTCAGATGATCAAGAAAGTCGAGTGCCGGCAGTTTACTATAGAGGACATTGAATTGTTTCGACTTGAGGAGTCGATCTTGAATGAGATACATCACTCCCGCAACAAAGGCGACGGCAAATCCTACCGTGCCCAACATGCTGAGGGTGACATGAAACCACAAGGTTTTAAAGACGGGTTGAAGTGTCGGCTCACTTTCCGGAAGGGCCGCCGCCGAGATGAGCGAGATGATCGCCAAGGGAACCATGAAGGATCCCAGTACATGAATCCGATGACGAAATTCGACGATGAGCAGCACCAGGATGATCATCCAGGAGAAAAATGACAAGGCATCGGAAAAACTTGGTGGGGCCGATGATGACGCTCCTGTCATGCGCATGATAAGGGTGATCGTATGGGACACAAAGCCGACTGCAGTGATGCCGAGGGACACGTTTGAGAGGGCTTCAGAACGTCGGAGAGAGTAGGACAGAAACGACACCGTCGCCACGATGTACAGGATCAGAGTGATCATGAAACAGACGACTGCCATTGGGATTGTCCCCGTGAAATCTCCGGCTCACTGTTCGAACAGCGTAAAAGGAAATTATATCGGTGGCGCCTAAACAGAGTCAAGAAAACGCTGGCACGTCAATGGCTTCGGCCAACTCGCCGGGTGCGAAGGGCGCGGTCTATGTGGTGGCGGTCCCCATCGGCCATCCTGACGACCTGACCCTGCGTGCGCTGGCGATCTTGCAGTCCGTGGATCTCGTTGCCTCTGAAGATCCCAAGCTGACACAGCAACTCCTCGCGCATCATCGGATTTCCGCGACAGTGACTAGCTATGGTCCTGTGAATGTAAAGGAAAAGGTTGCAGTGCTTCTCCAACGGGTCCGGCAGGGAGCCAGGATTGCCATCGTTGCTGATACAGGATCTCCCCTTATCGCGGATCCAGGTGCGCTGCTCGTCGCCGGGGCCCATATTCAAGGAACTCGTGTGATCCCGATCCCGGGACCTTCCGCAGGTCTTGCTGCTCTCAGTGTTGCTGGCTTCCCGTGTGAATCCTTCTATTTTCTTGGAGAGCTTCCAGCTCCCGGCCCACATCTCGCTCGATGCGTGGCTGATGCGGTAAAAAGAGAGGTTCCAACCGTTGCCTATGCCACCCGATACACTGTCACACATATTCTGAAAACCCTTGTTCACCTTGCTCCACGACGGCTGCTTGCAGTGGCCTGGGATTTGACGAAAACGAATGAGGTGGTGATCCGCGGAACCCCACCTCAGATAGATCGTCGACTACCGAACATACAAGGGGAAGATATCACGATTGTCCTGTCAGGAAGAAAGCAGCGGTAGGCTAAACGGCCGATTGAGAGGCCCTTCGAGTAGTCATTTGTTCTCCGTTCGAAGGAGCCCTCGACACAGTCAGAGCGAACGCATCACCGATGGAATTTCTACTGCATCCTCATCAGTCACTGTCCTCTCGGCGGATCAACACTCGAAAGGCTTGATCCACTCGCTCCTGGCTTAAGACGGTGTGTCCTTCGTTCTCGACACTGCGCGGAACATTTCGAATGGGGTCACCGTCATCTAAGAGGACAGACAGGACCTCTCCTTCTTTCATGGTCTCAAGCTTCAGTTTCGTCTTCACGAAGTTATATGGACAAATCACTCCGCGCAGATCCAGTTCAGAAGCGGGCACAGCGCCCGACTGCTCTTGTTCACTCATGATGACAGACTCATTCACTGAAAATGATTGCGTGAGCCAGCTCACCGATGACCAGCTACCATTGGCAAGCCATACGCAGTTCGCCTGAAAAAAAGGGGGCAGCCAAAGCTGCCCCCTCAAGAAAGGTCAAATCCCCAAACCTCTCAATTAAACCCTTTGATCAGATTTGGTTTCGACGAGTCCGTTCCGTAATCCGACTTGTTAGGAATTTTGGTTTCCGGTGCAACCGTTTGATATCCCCAGCCCGGCTGGGGCTCGCAGTTCCAACAGGGGGCGGAACCGGTAAATTCACCAATCGTCGTATCGATAGTCCCTGTGATCTTACCCGGCAACACGGATCCGGCCACTCCACCCGTGGTGCTACCGCTACTAGTCTCTATGGCTCGCTCAGTTGAAGGATTTGGGCGTTGCCCTAGACCACCAAAGCCAGCCAGTCTTTCATTCCCACGCAGCAAGTAGACTTCACGAACGAGCTTGCGACCAACTCCATATTGTTGATTGGGCGTGACCGCTTCAATCACTTGCAGAGAAATATCATCACCACTGTTCAGTACCCTCAGCTGATCCATGTTGGTTTTGTCATCGAAGTACACCGTCATGGAGCTCATCGCCCCAGACCCCGCACGTCCTTCGTCATGCGAGCTTCCACCGCTTTCCAGCAGCATCTTTCCCGCCGGAAAATCGATCGCCAGCACACGACCGTAGATCGTCTCAGGAAGAGAGAGTCGGTCCAGGAACGCATTGCGGTCAAATGCCTGAACGCGATTCGCGTTACCAGACACATCGCCAACCCCAGTTCCCACACCCATTGCAGATCCTCCAGACGACTGCTGGAGTCGCTCTTGAGCCACTGCAACATTCATTGAGCCGACGCAGAGTAGGGCGGCTCCCAGTGCCAACACTTTACGCATGTGCTGCCTCCTTAAAAAGTAAGTGGACGGGTTGTTCTGTAGTACGAACTCACACAGTCACGAATTAAGAAATCCAGTTGGTTCCACGTTGTCGGTTTCAGAATCAAGGGCGATACTCTGTACGGAATTGAGAAATATGGCAGAAATTAGGCTAATAGCACGGCGCTGTCAAGAGGGTTGTCTCATCGCATCAGGTTTCTGCCTGGCCCCCCCCTCAAATTCTCTGCCCGGAAGGCCCCTTCAAGAATAGAAACTGAGCCGTCTTCATTTCAACCCTCGGTCTTTACCCGAAGATGTATTCGCTGGTGCCCGGAGGGAGGGTCGAACTCCCACTCTGTCGCCAGAACCGGATTTTGAGTCCGGCGCGTCTGCCAGTTCCGCCATCCGGGCATGTGCACACGTCACAGTGAGCAGGCCTGTTTCTAACATGCCGCCGTCGGAGGGTCAATCGACAACTCACTCCCCTCCCAGCTGTAACAAGTGGACAACAGGCTCCTCCCCCAATGATCTCATTCGCTATTCCGATGCGTGTTACATCATTTCCTGTCACTGTTTGATCATCTATTGCAGAGCACAGAATCCTTGCCTGGCCATCAGTATCACCGTGAATCATGAGGGGATAGCGTCTATATTGACGATTCGGCAGTCTGCGGTACGGTTTGTCGTATCGGTGGCTCCATTGCATTCGCGGGACAGTTCGAGGAAATCAGTCATGGCGAAGGAAGAATTGGATTCCGATAAGAGATTCCTTCTGCGCGACTTCCTCTCGAATGATGAGTGTACGGCACTGATTCGTCGCAGCGAAGGGCTCACGTACGAGATGGGAATAGGCGGTGGCGTGGTGACTGAGGGAGTCAGAAACAACGAGCGTGTTCTGGTTGACGACACAGCGTTGGCCGACGCCTTGTTTCGCCGGGCTGCGCCATGGCTCCCACCGGTCGTCGACGATCGTCACCGAGCCCGATTCAATGAACACTGGCGGTTCTACCGATATCGTTCCGGACAAACTTTTCAACCCCATCGGGACGGAGTCTATATGTCGTTGGAAACCTATGAGAAGAGTGAGATGACGTTCCTGATTTATCTGAACGACGATATGATGGGTGGAGACACACGATTCTTTGCAGACATGGACCAGGTCGCGCGACGGTGCCCCTATCTGACGGTGAAACCGGCGATAGGAGCAGCGTTGGTATTCCTCCATTCCTTCTGGCACGAAGGGGCGGTGGTGCGGAGTGGAGAGAAATATGTGCTGCGTACCGATGTGATGTACAAGTTATAGGTTGAACCATTATACTTAGTATGGAAGATAGTACTGGAAGTGCTGATCGACCCGTGGGTATGTGTGAAGTCTGTTCTTACAAGAGTCTCAAGCTCTAGAAGATACTGAAAGCATGGGTACATCGAGGCTTCGCCTGTCAATCGTCGTCCCAACCTTTAACGAGTCGCAGAACATCAAAGAGCTGCTGCGTCGCATCGAAGTGACGTTGGGTGCGACAGGCTGGGAAATTATCTTTGTCGATGATGACTCGCCTGATGGGACGGCAGCTGTTGTGCGCGATATTGCGCGGACCGATTTCCGAGTTCGTTGCCTACAAAGGGTTGGCAGGCGAGGGTTGTCTACGGCCTGCATTGAGGGGATGTTGGCTGCATCGGCGTCCACCGTTGCGGTCATGGATGCTGATTTGCAGCATGATGAGGCCATTCTGCCGAAGATGCTCACTGAGATCGAGGGAGGCGCGGATGTGGTGATAGGAACCCGTTATTCTGGGGGCGGTAGCACGGGTGACTGGAACGAATCTCGCAAAACAATGAGTCAACTCGCGACGACCGCGAGCCGAGTGATCCTGAAACAGCCTGTCTCGGATCCAATGAGTGGATTTTTCATGCTGCAACGAAAGGTATTGGAGTCAACCGTCCACCATCTTTCAGGGTTAGGCTTCAAAATCCTTCTTGATATCCTTGCCACTGCCAAGCAGCCACTGCGTGTCACGGAAGTACCTTACCGATTCCGTGATCGTATTGCCGGGGAAAGTAAGTTGGATGAGATGGTCGTCTGGGAATATGCCATGTTGCTGGCAGACAAGACGATCGGTCGCTACATACCGGTGCGCTTCCTGGCATTTTCGATCATCGGTGGCATCGGCATATTTGTTCATATGGCTGTATTGAGCATTGTATTACATGGGCTGAACGTGGGTTTTACCACTGCTCAGTCTGTCGCGACAGGCACGGCAATGACATTTAACTTTGCCCTTAATAACGTTTTAACCTACCGGGACTCTCGGTTACGGGGGCTGGCCTGGTTCAAAGGGCTGGTGAGCTTCATGCTCGCCTGTAGCCTCGGTGCTCTTGCCAATGTTGGGATTGCCTCCTACTTATTTGAAAACCGTACGCAGTGGATCGTCGCGGCCCTCGCTGGCATATTGGTCGGTGCTGTTTGGAATTATGCAGTGTCCCAGATCTATACATGGGGCAAAAAGTAGGGAGAGAGGTGTGTACGTTGGTGTCTAGGATTGAAATGTCCAAGAGATAGAAAGAGATCCGACCGCCTAACTGTTTTCCCAAAGATTCTGTTTATCCTCGCTGCCGATAAGTCGGCGCACCAATCAACCGCCAGAAGACCGTCGGCAATCAGATACGTGGCCTCGGCAGTCAGCGAGCCTCTTATTGGCTGAAGATGGACGCCTGCTCCATAGCTCCCAAATTCCGAGTGGGGACGTCGTTACCCGGGTATAGCGTTCATTCAGGCTGGACTGAAAGCGCTTCAATTCCTGGGCAATGATGTCCGAAGACTTGCCCCGAGATCCTACCTCCGTAGCGTTCGCCGGCAATACACGGCCGAACACAACGACATAATCCACCAGGGTGTTTGTGTCACGTTCGAAGCGCTCGAACTCGAGCTGAGGCGGCGCAGACTCAATCAAAAAGAATCCCTTCCCCGACTGAACCAAGTGGGTATACGGATTTGTATCCCCCCTAAAGCGAAGAAGTCCAAAAGGCACCGACCAATCGACATTGCTCAAATCAAACGCGTTGCGGGCTGCTGTAAGCCGTCCGGTTTCTGCTGCCAGTGAACTAGGACGAGCGAGTGAGCCAAACTTAACTCTTCGGAAATTCGCTTGAACCACGGTAGAGTCCGGCGACACGTACGACTCAAGGTGACGAAGGTCCTGCAGCGCAACCTCGATGGCGCGAAGCTCGTCATAGCGAATCGTGGCCAAACTCAATGCTGAGAGACATGCAATGGTGGCACCCACGAGTAAGACGCGGGACGGCAGGGGCTGGTAGGCGAGCCAAAGGATTGCCCCAAGAATGGGAAAGAGCACGTAGCGTATTGAGCCGAGCGTCCCCCCGCTTCCCATTCCATCCGGAGCAAAGAGAGCAACACCCGATGACAGAAGCACGAATGTTGCCAGCCCCAGCGGCACGGGACGCCTCATCCAACTCAGCTGACTGCGCATCGCTGCAATGAGAACCAGGCTCCAGAGGGCAAGTGCCATGACGATGCAGGGCACGCGTTCGAACTGATCATAGGTGGCTACACCAGCCGTCAGCGAAACTAGGCCTTTCAGCGTAGTTAGTTTAGCGCCGAAATCAAAGACGACGGACATGGGTTCTGAACGCGTCAGTATTATGAAGACCAGTGTCAGGATGACAGCTGGCGCGAGCGCAATTGCAGCGCGCGTAAATGCTACCAACGGGTTGTCGCTCAGGATACAAGCTGCGCCGAGTATGCATACGGCAAGGAGTCCGGCTTCCAGGTAGCCGACCAAGTGTGTGAAAAACACAAGGATCATTGCCGAGGCGAGCATCATCATGCGACTCAAATCGAGCCGCCCATCCCACCGCATCAGCAAGCCTGCGACGAGGAGAAAACCTGCGATGGAATAACTGAAATTCAGGAAGCCCCAAAGAAACGGTAAGTTAAAAGTCAGAGGTAGCATGAAAAAACCGAGCAGCATTGCTCCGGGGTGTGCTTGCCGAACGGCCCAGCCCGCGGCAAAGGAAAACACGATGACATATCCGACCAAAATCAGTCGCTCTGCCCAGAGCGAACCCACCGCAGGCACCAGCGCCCCAAGGGCTAATTGGGGAAATAAGTTCGGAGGGGGAACAAGGTTCCATTCAAGAAACTGTGAAGTGGTGATCGACCCGCCGCCAATGACGTCAGCAAATCCGCGAGCAGATGCAAGATGGGCGGCCGTGTCCACCGTAGGGAAAGGGTCAAAAGCCAGCACAAACAGCACCTGTACGACAACACAAACAATGAGGCCAACAATAACCCACCTATCTGCATTCCAACCGGGAACCATGTCGTCCTACCGTCCTATCGCCAGCACTTCGCTAGCGTTGCCATCCAGTCTTCTTCAGGAGTATCCGCACGATCAGATTAGAATGCCACGCTGTGGCCTATTATTCCACACACCTAATGAGGGGTAAGGAGATCTTTGTATTGCGTCGGATTCGTTTCCTCCATCATACGCAAGCCGCAGGCAAAATGGCCATCACATTAGTGCTCACAAGGTGACACGGAGTTGAATACGTGCGTATGCCGAACCTCCTGTCAATCTAGAAACTTTGACAGGCTACTCTACTGGACTTTGCGTCAACCGTAGAACCTTAGACGCAGCGCAATTTCTCCCTAAAGTTGAAATGGAACTTCCGTAGAGGGCACAAGGACTTTGTCGACCGAGTCGGACGAAAGCATAAAGGTGCATTCACAACTTATGGCCAATCGATAGAAATTCCCGTACCGCTACAGAGATATCGTATTTACCGTCATATGACTGGAAGTGCCTTGTTCGCTACTTAAGGAGTATTGACCGTCGAGGAGCTACTCCTGCACATTGTCGCTGGGTAGGATCGGCATCGTGAATTACCCATTGAATCCCGGATGATCAAATGCATTTTTTCAATAACGGCTACTCTGATGAGCGTGATCAACTGCGACCGTTGTCCCTATCACATCCAACTGACTACAGGAGGACCACCCGGATGATTGCACTTGGAGGCAGAATGAGAAAGGTAGAGCGTTTTGCTCGGATGTGGGTTGGAATCTGTATGGCATTGGCCTGTCTCATCAATCCGACGCCTCCCCCAGTAGAAAGTGCCACCTTACCGCCAGGGTTCTCGGAGTCTGTCGTCTTCTCAGGATTAACAGAGCCGACCGTCGTCCGTTTTTCGCCGGATGGACGGGTCTTCGTCGCGGAAAAAAGTGGGCTCATTAAAGTCTTCTCAAACCTCTCTGATACCTCACCAACCATCTTCCATGATCTGCGGACGAATGTGCACAATTATTGGGATCGAGGACTGCTTGGATTGGCGCTCCACCCTAATTTCCCCACAGTACCCGAGGTCTATGTCCTCTACACCTATGACAAGGATCCCAATAATGCCCAGTTCCCCCGCTGGGGCACGCCTGGAGCCACATCCGATAACTGTCCGACGCCTCCGGGACCAACCAATAGCGGATGCGTCGTAAGCGGCCGACTGTCTAGACTGAAAGCCTCTCCCGGCAGCAACGTATCTGACGGTTCCGAACTCGTATTAGTTCAAGGGTGGGGTCAGCAGTATCCCAGTCACACGATAGGCACTGTGCAGTTCGGGCCGGACGGGGCGCTTTATGCCTCAGGGGGTGATGGGGCCAGTTTTACGTTTACCGATTACGGACAAAAGGGGTCTCCACTTAATCCATTAGGTGACTCACCTGTATCCATCGGAGAGCTTCAAACCGCGCCCACGGCAGAAGGCGGCGCCACCCGATCGCAGAGTCTTCGTCGAGTCAGCGGTCCGGCGTTATTAAACGGCACGATTATTCGAGTGGATCCAAGTTCAGGCGTGGGGCTCCCCGATAATCCTTTTTTCGGCAGTACAGACCCCAATGCTCGCCGCATTGTGGGGTACGGCCTCCGCAATCCCTTTCGGTTTACGTTTCGCCCCGGTACCCCTGATCTCGACCTCTGGATCGGCGACGTCGGCCGAAATACGTGGGAGGAAATCAACCGGCTCCCTAATCCCCTGGCGTCCTCGGCACGTAACTTCGGCTGGCCTTGCTATGAGGGTGCTCTCCCCGAGACCTTGTACGACGCGCTTAACCTGAATATCTGCGAGACTCTGTATACCCAGGCTGGAGGACACTCTGCTCCGTACTTTGCCTACAGGCACGACCAGGCAGTGGTGGCGAACGACACTTGTACCAATAGCGGAAGTTCCTCCATCACGGGGTTGGCGTTCAACGAAAGTGCTAGCTATCCTGCAGCGTATCAGGGCACGCTGTTCTTCGCTGACTATTCCCGCAATTGCATTTGGGCCATGTTTGCCGGGTCCAATGGCTTACCCGATCCGGCGAGCCGAGCCACGTTTGTGGCCGACGCTGCTGCCCCGGTCCACCTGCAGATTGGACCAGGCGGAGATTTATTTTATGTAGATCTCACCGGTGGGACCATCAGACGTATTCAGTTCACCAGTGGTAATCAGCCTCCGAAGGCAATCATGAAGGCTACGCCCACGTCCGGTCCGGCTCCTCTGAACGTGGTCTTCTCCTCGGCAGGTTCCTCGGATCCGGATGGCGATCCTATCACTTATAGTTGGAACTTTGGGGATGGTGGGACCTCAACCGACCCGAACCCAAGCCATACCTACACAAGAAAAGGACCATTTACTGCGGTATTGACTGTCACCGACTCAAAGGGCGCATTCGGAAAGGATCAAGCCATCATTTCACCGGGAAATAGCAAACCTACCGCAGTTATTGACACGCCAGTTTCAACGATCCAGTGGAAGGTCGACCAATCGATTGCATTTTCCGGTCACGCTACCGATCCGGAGGATGGCACACTCCCGCCTTCGGCATTTACATGGGAACTTATCATGCATCATTGTCCCTCAAACTGTCATACACATTCCATTCAGAGTTTCTCCAGCATCACTACGGGATCGTTTTCGGCTCCCGATCACGAGTATCCGTCGCATCTCGAGCTCAAACTCACGGTGACCGATACGGAGGGGCTCACAGATACCAAGAGCGTCATTCTGAACCCACAAACTGTTGCACTTAGATTTGACTCAACTCCTTCTCAGTTACAGCTGGTTGTAGGAGGTAGCCAGTCTCCCACACCTTTTACAACGAATGTCATCCTAGGCTCCGTTCAGTCCCTCAGTGCAGTTACGCCCCAAGCGTTGGGGAGTACAACCTACAAGTTTGTCTCTTGGTCTGATGGAGGCGACCAATCCCATACCATTACTGCGAACGCTACTAAGACCTACACCGCCAGCTACGAGGCCACAAGCGATCCCGTTCCTTCCCCTCCCCCCAGCGACAACAGCGGTGGCGGCGGTTGTACACTCAACAGATCAGGAACAAATGATGCGCTACTGCCGGTACTGTTTCTTACCGTCATTGCCCTATTGTTACTGAGAGGAAAGCGGCCCGTGAATAAAAATTGACCGCACATTCATCTGGACAGACGACTCGTTATAAGTGTGCCCTGTCGGTTGGGAGACGACTGTGACGAGGGCCGATTGGTATCAAATACTTGGTCGGCTAAAGCTTTGCTGGCCGCTCAAACTCTATGCCAGCAAAGCCTTTCTTCTGTGTGTCGCGGCTGCTCCATTGGTCTGGGCCATCATGGCATGGGTCGTTCCCGTTCGGTCAATGACCCTGGTCCAAATATGGTCGTTGAGTTTTGCCTCAGTCGTCATGTGGTATCCTCTATGGGAAGAGCTGCTCTTTAGAGGATTGTTGCAGGGCGAACTGATAGAGCGTGGTTGGATACGACCCTGGATTTGCGGTTTGAGCGGCGCCAATATTCTAGTTTCTCTCCTGTTTACGGTTTTTCACCTCTGGAGCCATAACCTGGTCTGGGCGATCCTGGTGTTCTTCCCCTCGCTGGTCTTTGGCTATCTTCGTGATCGCTTTGATTCCACAGTGCCCTCGATTGTGATGCATATGTGGTACAACGGTGGATACTTTTTCTTCATCGATTCTTCCCAAATTTCCACGGGGTCCGACATCCGGTGAAATCGCTCCGACCACGGCATACAATGACACGAAGATATCCGCCCCTCATTTTTTCTTAGCGTGCTGTCTTTGGCTTTTTCCGAAATGTTTCGCATGGTGGACGGGCAGCCCAATACCGATCCTCTTACCAAGGACATTTCTCAAGTGGGTTGACAAATCTGGGCTACGACCTTGACTTTAGTCGGACAAGGGAATAGGCTTCGTCAAAAATCATTCCAAAAGGAAAACTAGGGTTCCGGCTTCCTTCCAAAATCAGAAGGAGCGACTGGTCCAAGAGTTTTCGGCCTCGCATAACGGGGTTCCACGGAGGGATAAAAGCCCGGGAGATCATGTACTGAGGTACATGGCCTTTTGGGAATTACGTCCTTCAGCGGGAGACTTCGTTATGCATTTCCACCTCATCATCCGGATCAATCAGACCTGCCGCCGAACCGGAGAGGTCTGCCATGGTTAATAACGAAGTCCCGGATCGGGATTATTCGACTATGGCAACCGATACATCCGGAACACTTCGCCGCAGTCTTACTCTCTGGAACAGCCTGACCATCGGCTTTGCAACGGTTTCACCAGTGGCGGGGCTCTATGCCATTATTGGTGTGCAGACGGTTGTGACAGGTGGCGGGTGGTTTCCGGCACTCGCGCTCTGTCTGGTGATGCAGTTGCTGGTTGCCACCGTGTATGCAGAGTTGTCCTCACAAATTCCCATCGCGGGAGGGGCGTACAAATGGGCTCGGCAGCTTGGAGGCGCCACTGCCGGCACTTATGCCGGAACTATCTATGTCAGCTCCACGATCGCGATGCTCACGACGACTGCCTACACCGGCGGAGTTTGGCTGGCGATTTTCTTTGGATCTACCAGCGGAATGGGAGTGACGCTGGTCATCTGGGGCACGGTGTTTCTGCTGGTCTGCACCGTTCTCAACCTTGTCCACGTCTCCATATTTAAGTTCCTCATTTCTCTGGGGGTGTATGCGGAAATCGTTGGTTCGTTCGGCGTCGCGCTGCTGTTATTTTTCTTTTTTCGACAGCATGATTTTTCCGAACTGTTCGCCCATCTGGGGACAGGAACCGCACCCAGCGAAACTGCAGCGTTTTTAGCCGCGCTTGCCATTTCCGGGTGGGCGTTCATTGGCTTTGATGCCTGCTCGACCATTGCCGAAGAAACGCATGAACCGAAACGGATGGTGCCGCGTGCGATTTTTTTCTCGCTGTGTATGGTGGGAAGCGTCGTGCTCTTCAACTCTGCTGCCCTGACCCTCAGCTTGAACCGCGAGACTTTACAGCAGACGAATGCCGCATCCGATCCTGTCACTCCGGTGATCGTGGCCAACTTTGGCACTTGGGCGGAGATGCCGTTTCTGGCGATCGTCATGGTTGCGTTCCTGGCTTGTGGATCCTCCATGGTCCAGTACACATCCCGGATCGTGTTTTCCATGGCTCGCGAAGGCAGTATGCCGGTCGTCCTCAGTCGGGTGACCGCAGCCGGCGCTCCACGGAATGCTGTGCTGTTTACGGTACTGCTGGCTACGCTCGGCTTGCTTTTCGGGCTCAATGATGAAGCGGTCGCTACGGTGCTGGCATTCGGCACGGGAGGCTTATACGCCATGTTTGCGATGACCACGGGGGTTGGGCTCTACACCAGGCTTACAGGTCGCTGGGACCCCGCGTTAGGTCAACTAAAACTGGGCGCGTGGGGATTATTGATCAATATGACGGCCTTTGTCTGGTCACTCTTTGAATTCATTAACATCGCGTGGCCACGTCCCTATGCCACCTCGCCCGACGCCCCCTGGTGGCAACTCTTGGCGGTCCCGCTCGTACTGGGAGGTATACTTACATTGACGACGCTTCATATCCTTGTTAGCAGGAACAAGGCATCAGCCCAGCCGGGAAAGATCGAACCACAAGAATGACAAGGGCGGTCAATCAAAACCCATACGGTACGGAGCGTTTCACAGAAAGTCGGAATCCATTCATCCGGTAGAAAGGAGCACGCATGGCAAAGAAGCGAGCATACCAAGGCAAGGTTCCCCTACACGACAAATACGGACCAGAGGCCAAGTTTGCAGTCGAAGCGGAGGCGCTGTTGCCGACCACGAAATATGAAGAAGAAATCGCCCGAGGTCTTGAATTGGGCCTGCCCGCGGCCGATTCCATCAAAGATCGCCGCATTCCCACATTCAGTCGTGGGGAACTCCCCCATTTCGCCGGCATCAATACCTTTACCAAAGCGCCGTACGTCGAGGATGTCCGCAAATGTGGAGAATACGACGTCGCCATTCTTGGGGCGCCGTTCGACGGTGGGACCACCTATCGGGCAGGGACCCGATTTGGCCCCCAAGGCATTCGCAAGATCTCCGCGTTATACGGTACCTATAGCTTTGAACTCGGTGTGGATCTCCGAGAGTCGATCTCCATGTGCGATCTCGGCGACGTGTTCACTATTCCCGGCAATATCGAAAAGACCTTCGACCAAGTCAGTAAGGGCGTGGGCCATGTCTATGCGAGCGGGGCTTTCCCTGTCGTGCTTGGTGGAGACCATTCCCTGGGTTTTGCCACTGTACGGGGTGTGGCGCAGAATATGAACGGCAAGAAGCTCGGCATCCTGCACTTCGACCGTCATGTCGACACTCAGGAGACTGATCTCGACGAACGCATGCACACGACGCCCTGGTTTCATGCGACGAATATTCTCAACGTGCCGGCGAAAAATCTCGTCCAGATCGGTATCGGCGGTTGGCAGGCCCCCAGACCAGGTGTGAAGTCAGGCCGCGAGCGGCAAACCACGATCATGACCGTGACCGACTGTGTAGAAATGGGTATTGAAAATGCCGCGAAGCAAGCCCTCGAAGTGGCGTTTGACGGAGTGGATGCAGTCTGGTTGAGCTTCGACGTGGATTGTTTGGACGCGGCCTTCGTGCCAGGCACCGGCTGGCCGGAGCCGGGAGGGTTTCTGCCGCGTGAAGTGTTGAAGTTTTTGCAGATCATCGCGGATACGAAACCGCTGGCGGGTATGGAAATCGTCGAATGTTCACCTCCCTACGACGCAGCAGAGATCACCAGTCTCATGGCCACTCGGGTGATCTGCGATGTCTTGGCCTGCCAGGTGCGTTCAGGGCATTTGGCTAATCGGAAGAAACACTAAGAGGCATCGATTTCGGGAAGCCAAGACACACACTGAAGGGCTTGTCTCTGCGCAAGCCCTTCAGAATGAAAAACCTAAACCCTTCAACATGAAGCCGTTGGTCGCCACACATCACGAGATGCGCGATCCAAGAGGTTTCGTCACAAACCCTGTGGACTCGAGAACTCGATCTTTTTTTCATTGGAACATCTCTGTTAGAATGGCTTGCGGTATGCACTGGGTTTTTGCTGACGCTTTCATCTGACTGTACCTTGAAAAAAGGAGTGTGATCGATATGGCAGAGGTTGCATGTGTGACCTGTGGGCAAACCGGCGAAGCGATTTCGACTCCCCTGTTTCTGGGTAAGCTTGAAGCCGAGGTCAGAAGTAAGGTCTGTCTGAGCTGTTGGAAAAAGTGGGAAGGGATGCGCGTGATGGTGATCAATGAATATCACGTGAATCTCGGCGACGAGAGTGGCCGCGAGCTCGTACGCAAGCAGATGAAAGCGTTCTTGAAGCTCGGTGAGCCGATAGATACGTCAAAAGTTGCGGAGAACTATCGGCCAACCGGTGGCTGATTGTTGCCTTCCAGGCTTGATTTCATAGGAATCCGACCGAACTTTTCCCCTGCGTTGTCGCCAACTTCGTTGACATGGCGAATCAGAAAGTGTTACGGTGCATCCGTATGTGCTTTGTTCCCGTGATGACGATGAGGGGTGCAGATGATTACGCAGATGCAGGTCAAGGGGTTGATGTTCGACCCCTACAACAATGCGTACATCGTCATTCTGCGAGACGATGATCAGGTTGAGATGCTCCCGATCTGGGTCGGCAAAGCCGAAGCCAGTTCGATCAGTTTGGCGCTAGAAAAAGTGGCCCCTCCCCGTCCCATGACGCATGACTTCATGAAATCCTATTTGGATGCCTTTGATGCCAAAGTGATCAGTGTGGTCATTACCGATCTGAACGAGAATACCTACTTTGCCAAGATTCATCTGATGTACGGTGATTCTGAGTATGCCGTGGATTCGCGTCCGAGCGATGCCATTGCGCTAGCGCTGCGGACCCAGGCGCCGATTTTTGCTAGTGAGTCGGTGATTCGCAAGCAAAGTTCGGAAGAGCTCGGACAATGGCTTGAAAATTTGAAGCCTGAAGACTTTGGAAAGCTGGATTCCTGAGCGAGGTCAATGAGATGGACGGTAGCTCACTACCAGGTTCTGGACCGTTGATCCAGCTTGTGGTCGATCGCGTGGTCGAAGATCCTGCCACGGATACGAGGATCGTGGTGTTGGCTCGGAAGGACGGTGACCTTGATCACTTTATGGTATGGGTCGGAGCCTCAGAAGGCGAAGCGATCAAACGGGCGTTGGATACATCGGTGACTGCACGACCTATGAGTCATGATCTGATCAAGAGTTGTGGTGAACATCTTGGGATCACCACGGAACGTGTGGTCCTGACCGACGTCAAGAGCAGTACATACTATGCAACGGTCTTCCTCGAAAATAAGGGGGTGACCCGTACCCTTGATGCACGTCCCAGCGATGCTATTGCCTTAGCCTTGCGCTGTCAGGCTCCTATCTATGTTACTCAAGATGTATGGCAACGTCGGAGCGGGCAACAGTTGGACGCGTGGTTGTCGAAATTGGAAACAAAAAATATGGGTGCGCAGGAAGTGTAAGTCCTTTAACGCCGGCTGAAAGAGCCGCAGTGGAGAAAGAAGAATGATGACGACGTACTTTGAGAATCCGGTTCATGTGAAAGAAACCTGGCATCTGGTGGATGCTGACGGCAAAACCCTGGGGCGTTTGGCGGCCAGAGTCGCCGGAGTGTTGCGCGGGAAGCATCGTCCGACGTTCACCCCGAACGTCGATATCGGCGACCATGTCGTTATTGTGAATGCGGAGAAAATCCAATTGACCGGCGGGAAGCTGGACAAGAAACTTTATCATCGTCATACCGGATATCCTGGAGGTTTGAAAACCGCCTCGGCCAAACACATCTTCCAAAAGGATCCGGCACAGCTGCTGATCACGGCAATTGAGGGGATGCTTCCGAAGACCCCGCTCGGAAATGGGATGGCCAAGAAACTTCGTGTCTATGCTGGACCCAATCATCCCCATCAGGCACAACGCCCACAGCCGATTTCACTCTGAACGAGTTTGTGATTTCAACGAGAAGGAGACCAGTCGCATGGCAGTCGTGACACAGTATGCAACGGGACGGAGAAAGTGTGCAGTGGCGCGAGCCTGGGTTACCGGGACCGCAGGTGACATTACCGTGAACGAGAAGCCGTTGGAGCAGGCGTTTCCACGTTTGACCCTGCGACAGATCATTCAATTGCCGCTCGAAATGGCAGGCGTCATGGGCAAGTATTCGATCAGCGCAACGGTCTATGGTGGAGGGCCGACAGGACAAGCCGGCGCGTTGCGGCATGCGATCGCCAGGGCGTTGGTTGCCATGACGCCGTCAACCCGTGGTCCTCTCAAGAAGGAAGGGCTACTTACCCGTGATTCACGGGTGAAGGAGCGGAAGAAATACGGACAAAAGGGCGCCCGTAAGCGATTCCAGTACTCCAAACGCTAGACATCGGAGGCACGGATCCAGGATAAGGGAAGGCCTCGTGCCTTCCCTTTTTTATGTTGTCGATCGTGATCCGAGAGGACGATTCCGAGCTTGGGAATTGATTGATGGGGAAGAAATTTCGAGTCGCCATTGCAGGAGCGAGTGGGTATGCCGGTGCAGAATTAGTGCGTCTGGCTTCGACTCATCCATATTTCGCCATCACAGCCGTCACCTCTGAAAAGTCAGCGGGGCAATCGGTTGCATCCGTGTTCCCGAGCCTCACAGGGATTGTCGATCACCGGTTTGAAGCGTTGGCACCGGATGTCTTGGCCGAACGGGCGGACGCGATTTTTCTCGCCCTTCCGCATACGAAGTCGCAGGATCCGGTTGCTACTTGCATCAAGGCCGGCAAGTTCGTCGTGGACCTCAGCGCTGACTATCGTTTAAAGGATGTGGGCACCTATGAACGATGGTATCAGACTCCACATGCCTACCCACAGCTCCTTAAGGAAGCGGTCTACGGCCTACCGGAACTCCATCGACGCGCTATTGCAGAAGCAAAACTCGTCGCGTCTCCCGGTTGTTATCCCACTGCCGCTATTCTCCAGCTGGCGCCGCTCTTTGCCAACGGGCTGGTGCAGCCGGAGACGATCGTCATCGACGCCAAGTCTGGGGTGTCTGGAGCGGGACGGAGTCCGGCCCTCCCCTATCATTTTCCCGAGGCACATGAATCGCTCGAACCCTACAAGATTGGACAACATCGTCATACCCCTGAAATCGAGCAAGAGCTCTCTGGTTTGCAAGAGCAAGTTGGCCCGGTCACGGTGACGTTCACTCCCCACCTTGTTCCGATGAATCGTGGGATTTTGAGCACAGCCTATTGCCGACTGACTCAAGCAATGCCGCTTGCGGACCTTCGAAACTTGTACCGAGAGTTCTACAAAGGTGAACGATTTGTTCGGCTGTACGACGATATCGTGCCGAATCCCCGCTACATTAAGGGGACAAACTACTGCGATGTTGGCGTGTACGCGGACGCTCGGGCTGGATGGGTCGTGACCGTGGCAGCCGTCGATAATCTTGTCAAAGGAGCTGCGGGGCAAGCCATTCAAGCCATGAATCTCATGTTGGGTCTTCCGGAAGAGACCGGCCTGACTGCTCCCGGAAGCTATCCATAAGCCCATCACCTTTGACGGTCTCAGTCTGCATTCGCCACCCTCACGGAACTTCGTTCTATGAAAACTAAACAGACAGGCATTACCGCCCCGCAAGGCTTTCAAGCGGCCGGCATCCATTGTGGGATTAAGAAACCTGGACTCCTCGATCTTGCATTGTGTGTATCGGAGGTGAGCGGACCGATTGCCGGAGTCTTCACGAGGAATCGTGTCGCCGCCGCTCCGGTGATCCTCGACCGTCGCCATCTTCGGTACCGTTGCGGGCGTGCGATCATTGTGAACAGTGGGAATGCCAATGCCTGCACGGGAGCTCAGGGGTTGGTCTCAGCCACGGCGATGGCGAGAACGGTTGCGCAGCAGCTCGCGATCCCTCGTCATCAAGTCTTTGTGGGATCGACCGGCGTAATCGGGCGCACACTCCCGATTGACCGCATTACAGCGGCGATGCCCAGCTTATTCTCACGTCTCAGTGTGAAGGGTGGCACTCAAGCGGCTCAGGCCATCTTGACCACGGACTTACGCCCTAAGACCGTCTCGGTACAAGCAAGAATTGGCGGCCGTATGATCACGATCGGGGGGATGGCCAAAGGCTCGGGTATGATCCATCCCGATATGGCCACGATGCTGGGGTATTTGACGACCGATGCTGCCATCACACCTCCTGCTCTGCAACAGGCCCTGAGGGCCGCAGCTGACGAGTCATTCAACTGTATCACCGTGGATGGGGACACCAGCACGAATGATACAGTTCTGTGTTTAGCGAATGGGCTTGCACGGAATCGGGTGATTGAACCGCAGGGTCGGGCCTATCACGATTTCGAGCGTCTGCTGACCGAGGCCGCACAGACCTTGGCCTTACTCATCTGTCGTGACGGAGAAGGCGTGACCAAAATCGTCAAGGTACTGGTTGAAGGGGCCACGACGGTTGCTGCAGCGAAGCGCGTTGCGGCAACCATTGCGACCTCGAATTTGGTGAAGACCGCTCTCTTCGGAGAGGATGCGAATTGGGGGCGAGTCATGGCAGCCATCGGACGAGCCGGTGTCGCGGTGAACCCTGCCAAGGTGATGGTCAGTTTCGACGATATTCAGATGGTGAGGCAGGGCGTCGGGATGGGACTTGCTGCCGAGCAGAAAATCGCACAGGTCTTCAAACGGAAAGCGTTTACCATCGCGGTCCATCTTGGCCTGGGTACGGCACGAGCCCATATGTGGACCACGGATCTTTCGTATGATTATGTGCGCATCAACGCAAGTTATCGATCCTAGCCCGCAGTATTCATGAACGCTTCTCCTGCAATTGCACATTCGCTGCTACGACAGGCTTGCAGCGGGCAGGCTCGCGTGTGAAGACCGTTTGTCGCTTGAAACCTCGTTGGGACTATGATAGCGTCGCCGATCGATATCTGACAGCGGTCGCGTTCACAGAAAGAGAACCGGCCGATTATTCAAATTCAATGACAGCGCGTCGTTCGCTGTGTGGCTTGAGAATAAGGGAAGCGATTCCCTCGCCCGTCGGGGTGCTCTGCAAGCCTGGAGGAAGGTGAAGGCATGGGGGTAGTAGCTATCAAGGAATTGTTGGAAGCCGGTGTGCATTTCGGACATCAGACCAATCGCTGGAATCCCAAGATGAAGAAGTTTCTCTTTGGTGAACGCAGCGGTATTTATATCATCGACTTACAACAGACCCTCGCACGGATGGAACAAGCCTATGCCTTCGTGAGGGATCTCGTCGCAGCCGGCGATTCAATCCTCTTTGTCGGAACAAAGCGGCAGGCCGCAGAGATCCTGGAGGAAGAAGCGAAGCGGGCCAACATGTACTTCGTGAATCAACGGTGGTTGGGAGGAATGTTGACCAATTTCCAGACCATTCGCCGGAGTATCGATAAAATGAAGAAGATGGAAACGACCTTGCTCAACCCAAGCGAGCATGGCCTGAAAAAGAAAGAAATCCTTCTCATGCAGAAGGATATTGCCAAGCTCCAAAAGTACTTGTCCGGCATCAAGAATATGCGCAGTCTGCCGGGAGCGGTTTTTGTGCTCGATACGCGGATCGAAAAGATTGCCGTTCAGGAAGCGACGCGTCTTGATATTCCGGTCATTGCGATTCTGGACAGCAACTGCGACCCGGATCACATCACCTATCCGATTCCAGGGAATGACGATGCGATCCGTTCCATCAAGCTGATTACGTCAAAAATTGCCGATGCCTGCATCGAAGGTGCCCATGTGAAAGCACAGCGCGAAGAGGCCGAGTTCCAAGCAACCCCTGCGTCTGGCGGGGAGAGGAAGCCGGCGGCTCGATCCGAGGGTGTGGCTGTATCATAAGCCTCGTGCAGAGTGGTCCATCAATGCTTTTATTTTCAATGCTCGTGTGAAGGAAGAACGAATCATGGCAGGATCTAGTCAGCTTGTGAAGGAACTTCGGGAGAAAACAGGGGCCGGCATTTTGGATTGTCAGAAGGCGCTTACGGAGAACGGCAATGATGTCGAAAAAGCCATTGACTACTTGCGGCAGAAGGGTCTGGCGGCAGCGGCAAAAAAGGCTGGGCGCGAGACCAATCAAGGTCTGATCCATTCCTACATCCATATGGGGGGGAAGATCGGCGTCTTGATCGAGGTGAACTGCGAGACGGATTTCGTGGCTCGCAATGAAGAGTTCAAGGCATTCGTCAACGATCTCGCCCTGCAGATCGCCGCTGCAAAACCTACTTTTGTGAAGCGTGAGGACGTTCCTGTCGATGTGGCAGAGAAAGAAAAAGTGATCTACGAAGGCCAGGCGAAGGAAATGGGGAAACCGGCGGCCGCATGGCCCAAGATCATCGAAGGGAAGCTGGAGAAGTTCTATCAAGAAAACTGTTTGATGGAGCAGTCGTTCATCAAGGATCCGGCCGTGACGGTCAAAGATTTACTCGCACAAAAGATCTCGAAGATCGGTGAGAATATGAACATTCGCCGATTTACCCGTTATCAGTTGGGCGAAGTATGAGTTCTGCCAAATACCGACGCCTCCTGCTCAAAGTCAGTGGGGAGATGTTGGCTGGTGAGCAGGGTTACGGCATCCAACCCTCCATTCTAGAAACGCTTGCAGCAGAGATCGCCTCCGTCGTGGCGCTTGACGTACAAGTGGCCATTGTCATAGGGGGTGGTAATATCTTTCGAGGGATCGCCGCGAGTGCGTCCGGTATGGAGCGGGCTTCCGCCGACTATATGGGGATGCTGGCGACAGTTCTCAACGCATTGGCGCTTCAAAACGCGTTGGAGCGCATTGGGATTATCACCCGGGTTCAATCTGCCATCGAGATGCGTCAGTTGGCAGAAGGCTATATTCGTCGGCGGGCGATTCGCCATCTCGAAAAGAACCGAGTGGTCATTTTCGCCGGCGGCACCGGGAACCCCTACTTCTCGACGGATACGGCGGCTGCGCTCCGGGCCATGGAGATCAGTGCGCAGGTCATCATGAAGGGTACCAAAGTTGACGGGATTTATGATGCAGACCCAGTCAGCCATCCCATGGCAAAGAAGTACGATCGGATTTCCTTTCTCGCTATTCTGAATCAGAATCTCAAAGTGATGGACTCAACAGCCATCAGTCTTTGTATGGATAATAAACTGCCGCTCGTCGTCTTCAACCTCAAGGTGCCCGGTAACTTCAAACGAGTGGCTTTGGGCGAGCCGATTGGGACCATCGTCTCGATCGGTGATCGTTGATCCCATTACGAGGTGTGTCATGTCCAACGCTGTTCCTATTCGCCAGGCCTTTGTTTCCCACATGGATCAATCCTTAGAACATTTACGGAGGGATCTATCCGGTCTCCGAACTGGACGAGCGTCCGTCGCCCTGCTTGATGGGATTCGTGTCGATTATTACGGAACCATGACACCGTTAAAACAGATCGCCAATGTAGCGACGCCCGAAGCTCGATTGATCACCATCCAACCCTGGGAGCCTCAGCTGATCAAAGAGATTGAAAAAGGGATCGCAAATGCCGGCTTAGGTGTGACGCCATCCAATGACGGCAAGATCATTCGAGTTCCTCTTCCCCCACTGACTGAAGAACGGCGAAAAGAATTGACGAAGGTGTGTAAGAAGCATGGAGAAGAAACGAAAGTACAGATCCGGGGGTTCCGAAGAGAAGCAAATGAAGAGTTGAAGAAACTCCAAAAAGATGCGAAGCTCACCGAGGACGAATTACGAAAGGCCGAACACGAGACGCAGAAACTTATCGAACAGTACGGACAAAAGATCGATGACATCATCAAGAAAAAGGAACAGGAAATCATGGAAGTATAGAGTCCCTTCTTCCTGATCCTCCCCTCCTTACGTGTCGATGACCCGGAGTTTTCACCCAACTTTTGCGACCGTCGACCTGGCCGCCCTAAGTCACAATCTTTTCCAGATTCGAAAGTGTCTTGCCCCTGGCTGTGTCATCATGCCGGTGATTAAGGCCAACGCCTATGGGCATGGGGCCATCGAAACCGCGCGGGCGCTCATTCGCCAGGGGGTATCGCATCTCGCGGTGTTTTCAATCGAGGAAGCGATCGCACTGCGTCAAGCCGAAATCGCGGGAGCACTCGTCGTACTGGGTCCGTTCTTCCCACAACAGGTCGAAGACCTCATGGCCTACCGACTGACTCCGGTCGTGAGCGATCGGTCCGTACTCGAGGTGCTGACTCATGCCACTCGCTCACGACCGGCTCCCTACCCGATTCATCTCAAAATCGAGACCGGCATGAATCGGTTGGGGCTGACGCAGCGTGATCTTGAGACTCTGATCAACAAGCACAGGTTTCCCTCTTCTCTGCTACTAGAAGGACTCATGTCGCATCTGGCTGATAGTGACGGTATTGGGCAAGACACTACTGAAACACAGATCGGCCGATTCAACAAAGCCCTGAAAGTCGCTCGTGACGGAGGACATGCGGTTCCGCTGGTTCATCTGTCGAATAGCGCCGCTATCATTCGATTTCCATCAGCACACTATACGATGGTCCGTCCTGGTATCATGCTGTACGGTTACCACACGCTTCCGAGCACGGTACAGGTGCCTGACTTGCAACCGATCCTCTCGCTCAAGACCTGCATCGCCCAACTCCGTCTTATTCAACCAGATGATCGTGTGAGCTATAACGGTACCTTCATTGCACGGAGATCCACACGTATCGCCATTCTTCCGATCGGTTATGCCGATGGATTAAGCCGGCGTCTCTCGAATCGTGGAGTCGTTCTCGTTCGGGGCCAACGTGTTCCGATCGTCGGACTGGTCTGTATGGATATGGTGATGGTAGACGTCACCACCGTCCCTGATGCGATGGTCGGTGATGAGGTCGTCGTTATCGGCCAGCAAGGAAGAGAAAAGATCACGGCAACGGATATCGCCGAGTGGACAGGAACGATCCCCTACGAGGTCTTATGTGCGATCAGCCCAAGAGTTCCAAGACGCTATCACTCTTCGTAGATCCTCATCGCCCTCCAGTTTGTTTTTAGCCCTCAGCAGGATACGAAAAAAGAACGCCTATTCATACAGGTGATCCTATAACCGGCAGTTGAAGCAGCAGCCTGCAGGGGGATAGGCTTGCTGTACGCGGGAGTGCGACAGATTTTTTCGTACGAAGGGAGTCCCCCCCTGGGTGCGGCATCATGCAAGTCGTGGCCGGGCAGAACGGGGCGATTGCACGCAATACGTTTGGGGCTGCTCCATGTCGAGTGGGATCCGGCCGCAGCCGTGACGCCATTCGGCCAGTGGCCGTTTTTTATCGAGTTTCTCAACATAAGCGGCCTCTTCGACGCACTGGGGATCAGACTGCCCGTTGACCGACCACAGCATCCACGCGTCGGATAACCGCACGATACTAGACACCGTGCGGTTGTCGCTCCTCGCCGACCACCACGCTACGCACCGATCACGGTGATTTGCCATGCTGGGATTCCCCCCCGAGTGAGTGGGCGTGTCGAGGTTTGTGTCGGAGGATGCCGCACGGCGGGCGTGCCTGGCTCGAGCTGCATCAGACGAAGACACCGCAGCCATTGCTCATCACGCCGTGGATTCTTGATCTGGATCCCACGATGATATGTTTGTGTGGCAAGCTGCAAGTGGCGGTGGACGGCTACACCCCAAAGAACCCCGACCGCCCGTCGCACCACTCGCACAGTACCTTGCTGACCGATACCCGGCTGGCGGTGGACGTGTTGCCGGGCACTGAGACAGCCACGCTCGAGATCTTGGCCTGACGGGATGCCGTGCCAAAGGCGGCGCGCCACGCCGGACGCGTTGCTCATGACGGGGACAACTCAAACGTGGTTCGACGGTATGGCGAGCGCGGTGCCGACCGCGCGCTATGAGGACGCTGTGTGGGGAACCTCAATCAGTACAAGATCCGTGCCCTCGCCCAACTCGATCGTGCTCGGCTCGATGCCGAAAACACCGTTGACGAGTTCAAGAATCAAGGGGGCTGGGGCGGCTTCCCCGTACAAGACCTGGCACGTGTAGACCACTCAATCAGAAGTTGGCGCGGATGGAAATTCCCCCGGTATGCACCGTATTTTCGTAGAACCCATTCACTCCGGCTCGCGGTCCGGTATTCCCTGAGACCGTTCTGGGTTCGTAGAGCCCTACCTGATACGAGAGGTCTATGCCCACAGACTGTGGTTTTACGGGTCCCACCCCCAAATTTCCGCACGTTGTCAGGCCGAAGAACGATCCACTCCCCTTGCAAATCCATCCCACACCTGAGGAAATGATATGGAGATCGGCTGATGGAATTCCTGGATTAAAGCTGGAATCCGGGACTTGTGACTGCAGATTTGAATATCCACCTCGTACCGCGACCTCCCAACCTGGGAATCGATCAAGATTCAGCCATCGATATTCGGTGCCAACCAGAATGGCATAGGTGCTTTTCCAATTTTGCGGTTGTTGAAGAAAGACTGTTCCGTCGGGTTGTCGAAGATCTAAGTTTCTGACCGATTTCCAACCGATATAGTCTACGTTCAATTCGAGTTTCCACTCGCGCTCACAATTTCTCACGGGCCACACCGCGATGCCACCCGTGATGACTTGAGGGAGTACCAACGTGGTCGTGGTGTCTCGCACCTTTGCACCATTAGCCAATTGAACCCCATCTAAGTGGAGTGTAGCCTGACTTCGGTACACCACAGCGATGTTCACAAGCGGGCGATCGTCTTCATTCCGCAACGCGGTGTAAAGCGCACCGACGTTAAAACCAAATGCCGTATCCTTCCCATTCAATTCCACTCTATTCCCAGGGGGGAGAATTCGATGAAATTCAGCATGACCCTCTCCAAAAAGTCCTGAGAAGGTGTAGATATCCAAGCCCGCCCCGATTGAAAAATCCGGAAGAAGCTGATACGCAAATGTCGGCTTAATATCGAATAACGGCAATGTACTGAATGTAGCGGTCGCACTAAAAGGAGCTGTGTCCGCCCACCGTGTAGCTGCTCCAAACGGAGTGGTCACGCCAACCCCTACGGTAAGCTTCTCAAGCCACGCAGGACCAAGTCCCTGCAAATTGGCCGTGATATACGCATGCCCTGGCGGAGGTACAGCAACAACACCATTGTGGTCGCCGGACGTCGTGAGGCCACTCGGACTCCTATGGTCGAGCGGCCCACCAACGAAAAGCGCTCCCCCCATGACTTGCACGCCACGGAGCTGTGTCATTCCCGCCGGGTTGTAATACAACGCAGACGGGTTGTCGG
>NZ_JBUBKD010000015.1:0-121303 GCF_054902215.1 Nitrospira sp. CMX1
CCAAAAAGTTTGAGGAGGCACGACCATTTCCTCATGATGTCTTTGAATACTGGAGTGTAACGGATCGAGTTTGTTAGTAAAATATTTGCCTTCCTCTGTTCAAAGAAACCGCGGTGAACTTCTCTTCAGGTAACTTGCCATTATTTGCTCGGCGAATTTCTCCGGCATCTAGGGTGATACGACCATCGCAGTTACTCTGCCGTCTCTAGGCGAGAGACGTTAGCTTGAAGGGAAGTGTGGTCGGGGCTATGGATTTACTAAGGCAACGCTGGTAGCCACATTCGTCTGATAGAGGCACTTTCTCATTTTGTATTACCTGCCGCAACGACCCTCCGCGACAAAATATGCGTGAGCCGCTAACGATCGCAGATCAGTCGATACATCTGCCGGTGATCGATGGACTGCGGGGAATAGCTGTGCTCATGGTGTTGCTCGTACATACATCACAGCGAGTCGGCAACGTCAATTTACAGGCATTCCAATTTCCCTTCATCGGTGAATTTATAAACGGAGGGGCGCGAGGCGTGGAGCTGTTTTTCTTGCTCAGTGCATTTACGCTCTTTCGATCGTCGAAAATGAAATATGCGGAAGAGTCGAGTCCGAGACGAAATTTTTATATCCGCCGAGCTTTCCGAATTTTGCCCCTTTGGTGGCTGATAGTTACTCTGTATGTGGCATGGCAAGGACGCAGTGTAAGTGAGAGTTTGCCCAGCTATCTGCTTTATTTCGGCTTTATCCGATATCAACCTGGTACAGACGTCTTCCCGTTGGGCTGGACGATTTTTGTGGAGGAAACATTCTATTTGATGTTGCCGATTGTCTTCGGATTCGTACAGAACGTTCGTCGTGCTGCCTTATTCTTTGTTGTCATGTGGGTGATTCACAAGCTTTGGAGAAGCATCGCCATTTCTTCCGGGGTGCCGAATACGAACGGCTTTATCGATTTGTTTCCGTTTGAGCATTGGCCGACATTGGCATTAGGAATCGTACTGTATTGGATCTATTCGGACGGGGTAACGTATCGGAAGCTCCAAGGTCGGAGGTATGCGTGGGTCCTTGACAGCGTTGCGGTGCTGTTGTTGCTGCTTACTCTGGGGGGGACTCGCACGAATGCGTCTTTTGGACTTGCCGTCATGATCCTGGCTGCACTGTCTGAACACACTGTGATAGGAAGGCTGTGCCGGTCAGCGTGTTTGAGGTATTTTGGAGTGAGTTGCTATTCCATCTATCTGCTGCATTTCCTCGTGCTGGATCTGTCTGATGGGTTGAAGGAGTCTACATTCAGCTTTCTCGGTGTGGATCAGAGTCCCGTAGAAGTGAAATTGCTGGTTTGGCTGCCGGCGGTCGCACTACTGTGTTTGGCCCTGTGTTCAGCTGTGTTTCGTGGGATTGAAAAGCCTTTTGTTGGTCTAGGTAAGCGACTCATCAGACGGCTTGAGGATAACCAAGTCAAGGTGTTGCCGCAGTCTGAGCCGGTGGCCTAAACGAACATTGTAGCCGGGAACGTCTGTATGGCCATCGCACCATGAGGGATTTTTTCCGCAACAGTGTCATTGCTCGGTGGGGGGCGGCTTTTCTTGGCCCACACTTCTTGACAAGTGTCGGAGCATTACCGCGCTATCTTTCGGATTGGGGTGTCTACCAGAGAGCTGCGTCACAAGCGCTCTCTTTCCGCGATTCCTATCCGTGCCTCGCCGACCGTGTTCTGACCACACCGTTCGACCCGCACTATTTTTTTCAGGCCGCGTGGCTGGCACGGCGGCTGTGCCGGACGGCACCTTCTCTTCACGTTGATATTGGTTCGAGCGTCATGATGCTCAACGTGCTAAGTGCCGGGATCAAGACCGCCTTCGTGGATTATCGTCCGCTCCAGGTTCACCTCTCAAACCTCATCCCGCTTGCTGGAGATATCGTTCGATTGCCGTTCCGTACGGGGAGCATCAGGTCGTTGTCGTGCCTGCATGTGCTCGAACATGTGGGACTTGGCCGATATGGTGATCCGATAGATCCAGCTGGAAGTGAACGTGCGGCTGGGGAACTTCAGCGTGTGCTTGCAACCGGAGGGAGGTTGTTTCTGTCGGTTCCGGTCGGCCGTGAGCGGGTCTGCTTCAATGCACATCGAGTATTTGAGCCGAGCACGGTTCGTGGGCTCTTTCAGGGGTTGGAGCTTACGTCGTTCTCTCTTGTCGATGATGCCGGACGGTTTCACGAGGAAATCTCGCCGGAGGCGGTGGATCCCCTCGATTATGGATGCGGTTGTTTTGAGTTGGTGAAGACGCGTGAGTAGCGGGCTGCGTACCTGGCTCGCGAAGAGCGACGTATTCTCCTACAATGTCGTGTTGCGTGACCGTTGGATTGCACGACAGGCTTCGAAGTTACAGTCCGGCACGAGACTGCTCGATGTGGGAGCGGGATCTTGTCCCTACCGAAACCTGTTTGCGCATTGTGAGTACCGCTCCCAGGACTTGCGACCGCTACAGGGGGAGCAATTACGGTTCGGCGGCTATGGTCAGATCGATTACGTGTCTGATCTGGCGTCCATTCCTGTTCCTGAGAACAGCTTTGATGCGGTACTGTGTACCGAAGTACTGGAACATCATCCTGAACCGATTAAGGTCGTACACGAATTGGCGAGAATCATGCGACCTGGAGGAACGCTGATCCTGACGGCACCGCTGGGATCGGGAATCCACCAAGAGCCGTACCATTTTTATGGCGGGTACACACCCTGGTGGTACGAGCGTTTTCTGACGGCTGCGGGATTTGAGGAGATCACGATTGAGCCGAATGAGGGCTCGCTTCGATTTTTTGGCCAGGAGTCGTTGCGTTTCATTCGGACGACGAATCCGTTCGGTTCAGGTATCCCGATCCGGACGCGAGCGTGGTGGCTCCCGATCTGGATCGCATTGTTGCCCGTCTTGGGTTTAATCGTACCGGTATCATGCACATGGTTGGATCAATTCGACCGCGAGCGACGCTTTACGGTCGGCTATCATGTCACCGCGCGGCGAGCTCGCTCGACGTAATGTATGAAGATTCTGTGCGTGATGGGAGAACATGCCTATGGCGATCCTTCGCGTGGCGAAGGGGTCGAACACGCACATTTTCTCCCGGCGTTGCAGCGACTCGGGCATCACGTGACGTTCTTTGAATCATTTTCTCGAGAACCATACGAAAGTTTCACCGAGCTTAACCGCGCGTTGCTGAAACGGGTGGAGGAAACAGCACCAGACGTCGTTTTCTGTGTGCTGATGCAATACGAGGTGTGGATTGAAACCATCCGGCTGATTCGGAGCAGCGGGATCTCCGTCCTCAACTGGTCGACCGATGATTCATGGAAGTATTCGATGTTCTCCAAGTTGATCGGTACGGAGTTTGATCTCTTTGTGACGACATATCCGGAACTCGTTGGCCAGTACCACCGTGACGGGATAGGGAGCGTGTATGTCTCCCAGTGGGCCGCTAATGCCGAAACGCTGGCGCCACCGGTGTCTGCCGGTTCATGCCGGTATGCGGTGAGTTTCGTCGGCGCGGCGTATGGAAATCGTCCCGCCATGATCAAAAAACTCCGTCGGGAAGGAATTGATGTCGCCTGTTTCGGCCATGGCTGGCCGGAAGGGCCGGTTGAGGCCAAGCGGGTCGGCGAGATCGTTCGAGAGTCACAGGTGAGTTTGAATTTCAGTGAAGGGGCGCATGGAAATACTCGGGGTGCGTCCGGTCGGCAGATCAAGGCCCGTGTTTTCGAAGTGCCGGGTTACGGAGGGTGTCTCTTGACTGAGCGGGCACCCAATCTGGAGCAATATTTTCGTATCGGAGAAGAAATCCTGTCGTTTGAGGGAGAAGACGAATTGGTTCGAGCGGTCAAGACCCTTCTTGCCCGTCCTGATCGACGGGACCAGGTTGCGCAGAATGGTTTTGAGCGGGTGCGACGCGAGCATACCTATGATCGCCGTTTTGATGAGATGCTCAAAGAGCTTTCCGGGCGGGTAAAGAAACGATCACGCGTGCCGATTGGGTGGTCGGTGTTTGAGGTTGCAGCCGGTGGCCACCGTCTGGGGCCGGTGCTTGCGACGATTCGTTCATTGTTGCTGGGGGTGGCATCTCTCATCTGGGGCAGGCAGCGAGGTCCACGAGCAGCGCGTCGATTGGCCTTCGAACTGTCTTGGCGTCTCCGGGGAGCCTGGACCTATCGTGCTGCCGGGTGGCCCGGGCGACTCTTTTATCGAGAAAGCTGACGGTGCCGGATCCCCTGGTTTCAGTGGCCATGTCGGTGCATGACGGAGCCGGAACGGTCGCTGCGGCGATTCGCTCGATTCTCTGGCAGACGTTTCCTGACTGGGAACTGATTCTCGTCAATGACGCATCTACTGACGGGACTAGTGGTATTTGCCGTCGCTTCCAAGATCCGCGCATTCGCCTGATTGATGAGACGGAACAGAGAGGGCTGGCCGTGAGACTCAACCAGGCGGTCAATTCCGCACGGGGAAAGTATATCGCTCGCATGGATGCCGACGATATCGCCTATCCTGAGCGATTTGCCAGGCAGGTCGATTATCTCGAGTCTCATCCCATCATCGATTTGGTGGGGCACGGAGCCGTCTTGTTCAAGCAGAATGGAGAGGTCGTCGGGCTCTATCCGAGGGCGATCAGTCACGAAGACATTTGTCGGCGGCCCTGGTGGGGATTTCCATTTGCCCATCCGACGTGGATGGGCAAACGATCTTGGTTTCTGAACGAGCGATACGATGAACGGCTGATGAAGGGACAAGATCAGGAGCTACTTCTCCGAACCTATCGGAAGAGTCAATTTGCCGCCCTCCCGGAATGCTTGCTGGGCTATCGGATCGAAAACATATCCATCCAGAAATCGGCGAGGGGACGTGTGGCCTACTGCCGCCGGCTCCTGGTCGATATAGACGACCTCACTTCGTTGAGCCATGCGGTGAAGGGTATCGGGATTCATAGTATCGCGCTCGCACGAGATTTCGTCTTCGACCTGGTCGGAACAGTTGGGGAAAAATCCCGCAGGTCATTTCTTTCCGCAGATCAGTCGGTTCGGGCAGAGTGGGACGCAATTTGGCGCCGCTCAGTATCCGAACAGGCCTGTTCATGACGTAGTCAGCCGTTCGTTCTCTCGATACCTGTCTATCACGATGTGCGGATTTGCCGGTGTCTTAAACTACAAGCAGTCGGATCTCAGTCGGGTCGTGTCCAAGATGATCGAGGCGATTCGTCATCGAGGACCGGACGATTCAGGTGTATGGTGTGAACCGTCCGTTGGACTGGGTATCGGGCATGCCCGATTGTCGATTCTGGACCTGTCGCCAGCCGGTCATCAGCCGATGGCCTCGACTTCTGGCCGGTATGTTCTTGCGTTCAACGGTGAAATTTACAACCACCTGGATCTGCGTGTGCAGCTCCCCAACAGATCCTGGCGTGGACACTCGGACACGGAGACACTTCTGGCGGCTTTCGAGATCTGGGGAGTCGAAAAAACTCTTCAGGCCAGCATCGGCATGTTCGCCTTGGCCTTGTGGGATCGGGTTGAGCAACGGTTGATCCTGGCTCGCGACAGGGTCGGAGAAAAACCGCTGTATTACGGGTGGTGCCGAGGATCCTTTCTGTTCGGCTCGGAACTGAAATCGCTGGCGGTTCATTCGAATGCGGGTTTTGAAATCGATCGAAGTGCGTTGGCCTGTTACATGCGCTATGCCTATGTGCCCGCACCGCACTCGATCTATATCGGTATACGGAAATTGCTTCCTGGGACCTACCTCAGCATCTCGCCGGCTGATCCAGCCGGGCACTGGCCGCAACCTCAATCGTATTGGTCCGCCGTAGCGGTTGCTGCGCAGGATACCCGAGTCGACTGGGATGATGGGACGGCCGTGGAGGAGCTGAACCGCCTGTTGAGTATCGCAGTCAAAGGGCAAATGGTTGCGGATGTGCCGCTCGGCGCATTCCTCTCGGGCGGCATCGATTCGTCTACGGTCGTCGCGCTGATGCAGGCGCAGTCTGCCAGGCCGGTAAAGACTTTTTCACTCGGCTTTGCCGAAGGTGACTACGACGAGGCGAAACATGCAAGGGAGGTTGCGACGCATCTCGGCACCGATCATACCGAATTGTATGTCACGCCGGGCGATGCGCTGGCCGTCATTCCGAAGTTACCGACCATCTATGATGAACCGTTCGGTGACTCGTCCGGAATTCCCACCTATCTGGTGGCGAAATTGGCGCGTCGCCAAGTCACGGTGTCCCTGTCCGGCGATGGCGGCGACGAATTGTTTGGAGGCTACAACCGCTATTTTTGGGCGCGATCAATCTGGGATCGGATCGGGACGGTGCCGGTGAGGATTCGCCGGTTGTTAGGGCATGTCCTGACCCTCTACTCACCTGAGCGGTGGAATCGAGTAGGTCTGGCGATGCGGACAGTGTTGCCGAACCGTTTCCGGATGGCCGCGTTGGGGGATAAAATCCACAAGCTGGCCGAGGTGATGGATGTCGCCAGCCCCGAAGATCTCTATCGACGACTGCTGTCTCAACACCGAGAGCCTGGGACATTGATAATCGGTGCGGAGGAATGTCCGATCTGGGCAGATGAGCAGGCTGCCCGGTTGGAGCGGGAAGATTTCAGCGAGAGCATGATGTTTCATGATCTTGTCGGCTATCTCACGGATGATATTCTGACCAAAGTGGATCGTGCGGCGATGGCCGTGAGTTTGGAAACGCGGATCCCGTTTCTCGATCATCGCCTCGTGGAGTTTGCCTGGAGAGTGCCCCTGCATTTGAAGATCCGCAACGGGCAAGGAAAATGGCTTGTGCGGCAGGTGCTTGACCGGTATGTGCCGCGTGCGTTGATCGAGCGTCCGAAGATGGGGTTTGGGATCCCGCTCGATTCATGGTTGCGAGGCCCCTTGCGCGATTGGGCTGAAGAATTGCTGAGCGAACACCGCCTTCGCCGGGAGGGGTATCTCTCTCCGGCGCTGGTTCGGCGCAAATGGGGGGAGCATGTATCGGGTCAGCGGAACTGGCAACACTGGCTATGGAATGTGCTGATGTTTCAAGCCTGGTTAAGGGATTATGACCGGTCGTCCACGACTGTTGTACCTCATCACTGAAGACTGGTATTTCTGGTCTCACCGGTTGGATCTGGCTCGTGCTGCACGAGATGCGGGGTTTGACGTGACCGTTGCCACTCGCGTGACGGACCATGGAGAGCGGATCCAAGCAGAAGGATTTCACGTGATCCCAATTTCGCTGTTCCGGCGGAGTCGCAACCTCCTTCGGGAGTTGGGTGCCGTCATGGAATTGATTGGCGTCTATCAGCGTGTTCAGCCGCATCTGGTTCATCATGTGGCGATGAAACCCATTCTCTACGGATCCCTGGCGGCCTGGATGGTTCGGGTGCCGGTCGTCCTCAACGCATTTGCCGGTCTCGGCTATCTGTTTACAGATTCTGAACGACAACGAGGGGGGCTGCATTGGATCCTCACAACGGCGTTACGATCGGTCATTGAAAGGAGTGGCTCAACGGTCCTATTCCAAAATGAGGCTGATCGCGACGAGTTGGTGCGGGCCGGCATCGTTCGAGCATTGCGCACCCGCATTATCGCCGGGTCAGGGATCGATGTCACCACGTTCTCAGTGAAGCCCTCTCCTCAGGGGACTCCCCTCATTGTGTTGCCATCGAGGATGCTGTGGGATAAAGGTGTCGGAGAGTTTGTTGAGGCGGCCCGCGATCTCAAGGAAAAAGGAGTGGATGCTCGGTTTGTGCTCGTCGGCCGTTGTGATGAAGATAATCCGGCTGCCATCGAACGGGAACAATTAGCACGATGGGTTGCTGAAGGAGCCGTCGAGTGGTGGGGGCATCGGGATGACATGTCGGCTGTCTATGAAGGGGCGACGCTTGTCGTGCTGCCTTCCTATCGGGAAGGCCTGCCGAAAGTGCTTCTAGAGGCAGCGGCCTGTGGGAAAGCGATCGTGGCAACGGACGTTCCGGGCTGTCGGGATATTGTGAAGGATGGGGTCAACGGTGTTCTTGTTCGACCACGCGATTCATCCAGCCTTGCCAGGGGTATTGCCCATCTGCTGTCGGATCGACACACCCGCGAGACGATGGGAGCGAAGAGCCGCGAGATGGCTGTGGCCATCTGGGCCGGCCCCAGGATCAGTGAGCAAGTGCTCGCCCTGTACCATGAGCTGCTGAACACCTCCTCTGTGATGAATCGCTCGCCCAGGTACGCGTGACCAGCGTCTTGGTGACTGGAGCCGGAGGGTTTGTAGGAACGGCCCTCATTCCCGAACTTGTCCGAACGGGATTCAGGGTGCGGGCGTTCTTACGAGGTTCGTCGACAATCCCCTCCTTCCCGCCTGAGGTTGAGGTCGTCGTGGGTGATGTGTGCGATGAAAAACAGGTGAAGGAGGCCATGGGTGATTGTGATGCCGTGGTGCATCTTGCGGCCAAGGTCCATGCGATGGATGGCCATGGCCATGAACGAGAGTATACGGCAGTCAATGTGGAGGGAACCAGGCATGTGCTGGACGCGGCCGTGGATGCTGGGGTGACTCGTCTGGTGTTTGCCAGTTCGGTCAAGGTGTTTGGTGAAGAGACTCAGGGGTGTATGGGCGAAACGTGCTCACCGGATCCTCAAACCCCCTACGGATGGTCCAAGTGGAAAGCGGAACAGCTTGTTTCCGAATACTCGAACCGCGGTGACGTGACGACAGTGTCGCTCCGTTTGCCGATGGTCTATGGCCAGACGAAGAAGGGGAATCTGTTTCGGATGATTGAGGCAATAGACGTCGGATATTTTCCCCCGTTGCCGCCGCTTCCGGCCGTCAGGAGTCTGTTGCACGTCGGCAACTGTGTGCAGGCGGTGCAGCGGTGTTTGCAGGTGCCACGGTTCGATCGTGCTGCGTACATTGTCGCGGATGCCGATCCCTATTCTGTGACCGATCTCTATGATCAAATAAGGGTTGGATTAGGCAAGGGTCTTCCACGCTGGCGGATACCACTGTGGGCTCTCAAGGGCGGTGCGCGATGCGGGGACGTGTTTCAGGCTGTGAGCGGACAACGTGCGCCGTTGACGACGGAGCATCTGACGAAGCTGATCGGGAGTGCATGGTACAGTCCGGCTGCATTCATGCGCGAATGTGGATATCGTCCCCTCTATTCATTCGAGAAAACCGTTCCCGAGTTGATTGCATTTTATCGACGATCGATCGGTGCTGACCCGTGTTAGGATTCTTTGGAGCGTCTCTTCTGTCTTTGGATGTATGGCAAATCTTCGTTTGCTGTTTCTTAAGATGGCCGGTAATGATATCTTGAATTCTACGTACCACCACTTGGTCCACCTCGATGGGGCTGTGATGGAGCTGCATCGTCATCGTTCATCTTCAGAGCGGGCCGGCTGATTGGATGATGGTGCAACAACACCCATGATGATGTTTGTCCTGCCTGCACTCTTGGCCTTTGTATCTGCCTGGTGGCTCACAAAGAACTTGTGTTCGCCGAAGTCATTCCTCTCCGTTCTTGCTCATCCCAATGAACGGACCTTGCATGCAAGGCCGACTCCCCAGACCGGAGGGTTGGCCGTCGTCGGCAGTGTCGTGATCAGTCTTATCCTGGCCGCGAGTATGTTGGCCATTACTCAACCCACGAAGCCTGTGTTGCCGAAGGGAATGGCGTCCGGGAGTGTCTGGATTGTCACCTCGATGCTCCTCATTTTTGTCGTGTCCTTCATCGATGATTGGCGTGGGCTCCCCGCTGTTCTCCGACTGGGTGTCCAAGCCGGCTCCGCTTGCATCATTATTGGGGGGGTCGGGTTGACCTTGTCTTCTATTCCAATACCCGGGGGACCGACCATCTCGTTGGGGATTGTTGCCGTTCCCGTCAGTGTCTTTGTCCTGCTGTGGATGGCGAATCTCTATAACTTTATGGATGGGATGGACGGTTTTGCCGGTGGAATGACGTTTTTCGGGTTCGGATTTCTCGCCTACTTCGGGTGGCTGGCGCAGTTTCCGGTCATGCTCGTGATCACAGTATTTGTGGCGATGAGTGCGCTGGGATTTCTTCTTCATAATTTTCCACCGGCGCGCATTTTTATGGGGGATGCGGGAAGTATCACGATCGGATTTTTGGCTGGGACTTTGATGATCCTTGGGGTTCGCGAACGAGTGTTCGAGATATGGGTTCCGATGATGATCTTTTCCCCATTTATCGTGGATGCGACAGTGACGTTGACCCGCCGGTTGTTCCGACGGAAGAAGATCTGGGAAGCGCACCGGGAGCACTATTACCAGCGGGTGGTGTTGAGCGGATGGAGCCATCGGCGGACTGTTCTCGTGGAGTATGGGGTCATGATCCTGTGCGGAGGGCTGGCCCTGTGGTATCACCACTCAACGGAGAGTCTGCGGCCGTTCATCCTTGGGGCATGGATGATCTTGTTTGTTCTCCTTGGGGTGTTCGTGTCTAGGTTGGAGCGCAAGGCAATACGTATGTCCCCTGTTTTGGGCCAGACAGCAAGGGGGGGCAAGAAAAAGATGCAAGCTGTTCCCACCGAAGACTCTTCCAGAGTGCCTGTCAAAGCCTAATCTACACTGGCTCGACTTGCCCTATCGTGATCGATGAAAAGAATGATCTATTGCGACTTGCGCTTCAGTCCCACGACGAAGGACGCCTCTTTTGTCGAGGTAGTTCTGAACCACTGGATCTCTTTAAAGGAACTATCGACGGGTTAGAGCAGGATAGGTCGTTTGTGAAGTCCTGCGATATTGCGAAGGAACTGAAAGCATTCGGTCTGAGAGGGCGGTGATCAAAGACCTGGTTTCTTCTTTTCAGAAGTTCCTGACCAGCTTTGCATATCAATGATACGTGTCTCACTCGAACGCGTACAATTTGAAGCGAGACGGGCAGCGGGTTGGACGACAACTGCGCTCGGGTTCACTATTCCGATTTGGGTTGTGGCGGATAGCATTCTTGTCGGGCTGCTCATTGTATGTTGGGCGGCTTGTGGCGAATGGCGCGAAAAGCTCCGGCGAGTCGCTACGAATCCCGTGGCTGTGGGTGCGATGTTGTTGTTCGCCTGGTTGTTGCTTGGAGCTTTGTGGGGAGAGGGAAATTTGGAAGAACGGGCCATGTGGGTCAAGAAGTACGCCTATCTCCTGTTCATCCCCTTGTTGATTTCGATATCGATTGACGATCAGGAACAATATCGTGCACTCCTGGCGCTTGCGGCAGCACTGGTGGTGACGCTGTTGCTCTCTCTTGTCTTAAGTGCGGGGTTATTTATACCTAAGGAAGGCCTTACGTGTGATTCACATAACCCTTGTGTATTCAAGAAACACACGACTCATAATTTGCTGATGGGGTTCGGTGCCTTACTGTTTGGTGTGCTGGCTTGGAAGTCTTCACAACGCTGGGGCCGATGGGGGTGGGGGGTGGCTGCCTGCCTCGCCGCAAGCAATGTCCTATTGATGGTGCAAGGCCGCACAGGATATGTGGTGTTGGCTGGACTTGCCATGCTGGTGTTCCATGCTTGTTTGGGGTGGCGAGGCATGATGGCAGCGGTCCTCTCCCTCAGTGTGATGTTTTCGATGGCCTATCATGTTTCTGCTTCTTTTCACGATCGGATTGATCTGGTGGCAACCGGTGTCATGCGGTGGAACCCCCAGATGGCTACGTACGATGGGGTTACCGAGCGGATGGAGTTTTTTTATCACACGGTCGAGATCATTCAGGATCATCCGCTGATGGGGGTTGGTACCGGAGGGTTTGCGAAGGCCTACGCTGTCCGTGTCCAAGATCTCGGCTTGCCTGTCCCAACTCATCCTCATAATCAGTACCTCCTGGTCATGGCTCAAGTTGGAGTCGTTGGGATCTCCCTGCTGCTCTGGCTTTTTGTGCAACAATGGCGATCAGCAGCCGTTGCCGTTGATGCCGCTGCCGGACTGCTTGCTCGAGGCTTAGTGGTTACCATTGCAATCGGTTGTCTGTTTCAACCTGCGCTCACAGACCATACCGAGAAATTGTTCTACTGCTTGTTTTCCGGTCTCCTGTTTTGCGGGACGACTCCACAAGTTGAGGCTAAGATATGAAGGTTTCAGTCTATATCATCGCCTACAACGAGGCTAAAAAGATTGCCGATACCATTAACAGTGTGCTCTGGGCGGACGAAATCATCGTGGCCGATTCTGCCAGTACCGATGAGACGGCTCGGATCGCGCAGGATTTAGGAGCCTGCGTCGTTCAGATTCCGTTCCGGGGGTTCGGTCATCTGCGAAATCAAGCCATTCAATTCTGTACGCATGAATGGATATTCAGCCTCGACACGGATGAACAGTGTACGCCGGAGGTTCGTGACGAAATCCTGATGATCCTGTCCGGGACACCGGCTCACGACGCCTATTTTGTACCAAGGCGGAATTACTTCATGGGACGTTGGATCAAGCATTCCGGCTGGTATCCCAATTTCCGTCAGCCGCAACTGTTCAAGAAAGGATGCATGCAATACGCGGAATCACCGGTCCATGAAGGCTACGAATTATTGACGGCCAAATCGGCGGGCCGACTGGGACATGCCATTTGGCAGATTCCCTTCAGAGATTTTGAAGAAGTGGTCAAGAAGGCCAATCGTTATTCGTCCCTTGGATCGGCCAAGCTCGCTGGTCAACATGTATCGATGGGAACGGCCTTGTGGCACGGTATCTGGTCGTTCCTCAAACATTACGTGGCGAAACGTGGATTTCTGGACGGCTGGCCTGGGTTTGTCATTGCCTTTGGAAATTTTGAAGGCACGTTCTATCGGTATGCGAAACGGTTTGAGCAACAGGAACTGTGGGCGCTCCCCAAACAAGCACCGCTTCGGCGCCCTGATGACGCACCTTCCAAATGAAAACAGCCTTGATCGTGACGACCTACAATCGACCGGATGCCTTGGGAGCGGTACTGGAAGGGTATTGCCGTCAAAGTGATCAAGATTTTGAGCTCGTAGTTGCCGACGATGGTTCGAAGGAGGACACGGCAGACGTTGTGCGGCAGTTTGCACAGCGCGCACCGTTTCGGCTCACCCATGTCTGGCATGAGGATCGCGGGTTTCGAGCCGCGGCCATTCGCAATCGTGCCGTCGCGTCGACCGGGGCCGACTATATCGTGTTTACGGACGGAGACTGTGTCCCCTTCTGTGATTTCGTGCGTGTCCACAAACAGCTTGCCGAACCGGGATACTTTCTCGGTGCCAATCGCGTGTTGCTCGCGGCTGAATTGACGAAGCGTGTGCTGTGCCGACAGGTGTCGATTCATGCCTGGGGTGTCCTCGACTGGGTTCGGTCCTGGTCGAAGAGAGAAGTCAATCGCTTGCTTCCATTGATGGAATTGCCGGATGGTCCGTTTCGAAAGTGGACGCCTGATCGCTGGGAAGGCATCAAGACGTGCAACCTGTCCGTATGGCGTGACGACCTCATCCGTGTGAATGGGCTGGATGAGTCGTATGAAGGATGGGGGTTGGAGGATTCTGACTTGGTCATTCGACTGCTCCACGCCGGAGTGAAGCATAAGAGCGCGCGCTTCGCCGCGACGGTCTTTCATTTATGGCATCCGGAGCAGGATCGCATGCGGTTGCCCGACAATCAGAAACGCCTGGATGATCTTCTACGCTCTTCGGTGGTTCGAGCTGCGGTTGGACTCGAACAAGGCCACGAAGCGTCCCTCGATCGGCAATCTTCAGCAACGTGACGGGTGATGCCATGAAGCGGGATTTTCACAGCGTGTTAGTCGTCTGTACGCGCCGAATCGGGGATGTGCTCTTAGCTACCCCGGTCGTTCGCTCGCTCAAGGCCGCATTGCCGCACGTGATGATCGACATGCTCGTATTCGAAGGGACCCAAGATATTCTCTCGGGGAATACGGATATTCGACGAGTGTGGACCATCGTTGAACGGCCAGGGCTTCGTCCTCATCTCGCGTTGCTGGGAGCACTGTGGCGACGCTACGACGTTGCCCTGTCGGTCCTTGCAGGGGATCGCCCGACGTTTCATGTCTGGGTCGCAGGACGGTATCGCATAGGGACGCTGTTGCCCGATAAGAAATCCTGGTGGAAGCGGAGGTTGCTGAATCGCTGGGTCCCGTTCGACAATCTGTTGACCCATACGGTTGCCATGAATCTTCAGCTACTGGCCCCATTGGGAATCGCACCCTGTGGGACTCCCGTGGTGAGCTGGACGGATGAAGATGCGCGAGCTGTGTGCGCACTGTTTCCTGATATCCGAAGTGGTCAGCCTTACGTGGTGTTACACGTGTCCCCGAAGTTTGCCTACAAGACCTGGACCGTCGCGGGATGGGTGGCGCTTGGTCGGTGGCTGATTGATCGTGGGCTGATCGTCGTGATAACCGGAGTCGACTCGGCTGAGCAGGCGTATTGCGATCAGATTATCCAGGGGCTCCCCAAGGCTGTCAATTTGATCGGCCAGGTGACCTTGCCGGCCCTGGGCTATCTGTTAGGTCGCGCTGCATTATATGTAGGAACTGACACGGCCGTCAGTCACATGGCTGCTGCCGTCGGTGTGTCGTCCGTTGTGCTGTTCGGTCCGTCAAACCCTGTGAAGTGGGGACCGTGGCCGAAGGATTTTCTCTCAACCGCACGGAGCCCATGGCATAAACAAGGATCGCAACGACAGGGAAATGTGTGGTTGCTTCAGGGCGAGGGGGAGTGCGTCCCTTGTCTGGCTGAAGGGTGTGAGCGTCACGTGAACAGTCTCAGCGAGTGCCTGCAGCGATTGTCTGTGCATCGAGTCATCCAGGCTGCCGACGCCATGCTCCGAGAACGAGAGATTCACGTGGCAGCGCCAACCAGCGTATGAAACAGTCAGCTGCAAAACTGTTCCATTCCTTCACGGGACGATTTGGAGACCGGGTACTCGGGTACCGATCGATTCTCGTCATCGGTACGGAACTCCTTCTGATTTTCGCAGCGAACCTGACGGCATTTGCGCTGCGATTCGATGCGGATCTTCCTCCCGAGTATCGGAGAATCATGTGGGATTTTATCCCTACCGTGCTGCTGGTCTACGGTATCGGCTTGTGGGTGTTTGGCATTCAGCGAGGGCTCTGGAGATATGTCGATCTTCACGACCTCTGGAGAATTCTGTTGGCCGCACTGAGCAGCGCGGCGGTTTTTTACGGAGTGATCCATCAACTTGGCGGTGTAACGCAGTATCCTCGATCCGTGATCATCCTGACGGGCCTGTTGACGGCGCTGTATTTGGCAGGTATCCGATTGGCTGTGCGGGGGTTCCGGGAGTGGATTCAGATATTCGATCCGAGTGCGCGACGTGTCTTGATCGTCGGCGCAGGACATGCAGGTGAACTGTTAGTCAGAGACATGCTGTACGATGCAAATTATCACTGCTGTCCGGTGGGGTTCGTCGATGATGATCCGATCAAGCGCAAGATGCGCATTCACGGGATTCCGGTCGTGGGAGCCATGACGGATATCAAGAAAGCCGCTGAGCGGTTGAAGGTCGACGAAATCATCGTGGCCATCCCGTCGGGTTCCACGACGGTGAAACAAAAGATTCTTGCGGCGTCAGAAGGCTGCTCAGTGCCGATCAAGACGTTACCCGATGTCAAACAATTGCTCGGTGATCTTGTCTCTCTGCAACAGGTGCGGCCGATGCGCGTCGATGATTTGCTCCAGCGTGAGCCAATCAAGACAGATTTTCACGAGCTGTTCCCCCACATCAGTGGGAAAACGCTCCTTGTGACTGGGGCAGGAGGTTCGATCGGATCGGAACTCTGCCGGCAGATTGCCCAGTATGGACCTCAGGCACTGGTCTTGTTTGAGCGTTACGAGAATGCGCTGCATTCACTACTGCTGGAGTTGCACGCAGCCTTTCCGATGGTAAAGATTGTCCCGGCCATCGGAGATGTGACAGTTCCAGATCGCGTTGCGGAAGTGTTTCGCCAGACTGCCCCCGATATTGTGTTTCATGCGGCCGCTCACAAACATGTTCCGTTGATGGAACTCAACCCGAAAGAAGCCATCCGCAACAATATATTAGGCACGCGAGTGGTCGCCGAGGCCGCGGTGAAAGCAGAGGTCAGCCGATTTGTCCTGATCTCCACAGACAAGGCCGTCAATCCATCAAGCGTGATGGGTGTGACCAAAAGAATTGCCGAGCATATGATGCAGGCGTTCAATAGTCCTGGTCTTACGAAGTTTACGGTGGTGCGGTTTGGGAATGTGCTGGGCAGCAACGGGAGTGTGGTCCCTTTGTTCACCGAACAGATCCGTAAAGGCGGGCCGGTGACCGTCACTCATCCGGAGATCAAACGATTTTTTATGACGATTCCAGAAGCGGTGCAGCTGGTGCTCCAGGCGAGTGTAATGGGGCGTGGAGGGGAAGTGTTCGTCCTTGATATGGGAGAACAGATCAAGGTGGCCGATTTGGCCAGGAACATGATTGTCTTGGCCGGACTGGTTCCCGGGAAAGACATCGACATCGTCTATACCGGCCTGAGGCCTGGAGAGAAGATGTACGAAGAACTCTTTGAGGAACAGGAACACGTTGAACCTACGGTTCATGCGAAAATCAATCGAGCGAGCGGGGCTCCGGTTTCCGTCGGCGAGCTGGATCAATGGCTGGAGATGTTGCAGACGAACCTCCCCCATTGTGATGAAGATGAGCTACTACAAGATCTCAAGCGATTGGTGCCGAGCTTTCAACCGTTTATCTCGCAGAGCGTCTCGTAGTTTTCCGATATTCAGTGTTGATTCCTGACTGGCGTGATATCGTCAAGCCTGCATGGTTGACTCACTCAAACCGAGAAGAATGGGAAGTATTCGTTTGGAATAGGAGACTAGGCTATGAAAGGTGTTGTGCTGGCCGGAGGACTTGGCACGAGATTACTACCCCTCACCAAAGTCACGAATAAACACCTGCTTCCCGTGTACGACCGACCCATGATCTACTATCCAATTCAAACGCTTGTCAATGCTGGTGTGACGGAAATCATGTTGGTGACAGGGGGGAGCAATGCAGGCGACTTCTTGA
The DNA here is from genome assembly GCF_054902215.1 of Nitrospira sp. CMX1. Lineage (NCBI taxonomy): Bacteria > Pseudomonadati > Nitrospirota > Nitrospiria > Nitrospirales > Nitrospiraceae > Nitrospira > Nitrospira sp. CMX1. The sequence goes on from NZ_JBUBKD010000015.1 coordinate 17,050, forward strand.
AGTTGCTTGGGAACGGGAAAGAATTCGGGCTTAAGCATCTCAATTACGCATATCAGGAAGGTGAAGGCGGTATTGCCGACGCACTTCGATTAGCCGAGCACTTTGCCGATGGAGAACCGATCTGCGTCGTGCTGGGTGATAACATCATTCAGGGGAATGTCGCCAAGGCAGCGGATCGCTTTCGTCGCCAGAAGGGAGGGGCTAAGATCCTCCTGAAAGAAGTGAAGGATCCGCAACGATTTGGTGTCCCGGTCCTGAACGGGGAACGGGTGGTAAGGATCGAGGAGAAACCACTCCATCCTCAATCGTCCTATGCCGTGACCGGCATCTATTTTTATGACCCGCTGGTGTTTGAGTATATCCGTTCACTCAAACCGTCGGCGAGAGGCGAATTAGAAATTACCGATGTCAACAACGCCTATATCAAGGCCGGACTGTTGACATGGGATCTGCTTGAGGGATGGTGGACGGATGCGGGCACCATTGAGTCACTCTATCTGGCCAATCAACTGGTTGGACAAACCGGTGCCAACCATCTTGCCGAGGCAGCATAGATGCGTATACTTGTTACGGGCGGTGCCGGTTTCATCGGCTCCCATCTGGTTCGCCGCCTCCTCGCGTCGTCTCAGCATCAAATCGTCAATCTTGACGCGCTCCGATATTCGGGGAATCTGAACAATCTTAGCGCTGTCAGCGGGTACCCGGCCTACACCTTTGTGCAGGGGGATGTTTGCGATGCCGAATTGGTGGCGTCTGTGCTTCATGATCATGGGATCGAGGGCATCATCAATTGTGCGGCTGAGACGCATGTGGATCGGTCAATATTGGAGCCTGGTACCTTTGCTCGTACCGATGTCATGGGAACCGGGGTGTTGCTTGAGGAAGGGCGCCGTTTCGGTGTGACGCGCTTTCTTCAAGTCAGTACCGATGAAGTGTACGGGGACCTCGAGTCCGGTTTTGCGACGGAGGATGATCGGTTGGCACCACGAAGCCCCTATTCGGCGAGCAAAGCCGGCGGTGATTTGCTGACGTTGAGTTACTGGACCACGTACCGGTTCCCTGTGATTGTGACGAGAGGCAGCAATACGTATGGCCCCCATCAATATCCGGAAAAATTTATTCCGCTCTTCGTCACGAACGCGATTGAACACCAACTGCTGCCGTTGTACGGTGATGGAAGACAACGCCGCGATTGGCTTGCCGTGGAAGATCATTGCGCTGGAATCGAGCAGGCATTTTTCCATGGTGAACCGGGGAATATCTACAATATCGGCGGAGGGAATGAACGGGAAAATATTGTGGTGGCGGAACAAATTCTTACAGGCCTGAACAAGCCGAGGGCGTTACTGCGATTCGTGACGGATCGGCCAGGCCATGATCGACGTTATGCCATCGACAGCCGGAAACTTCGCCGCCTCGGTTGGGCCCCGGTCGTACCGTTTGAAGAAGGGCTGAGTGCGACAATTCGGTGGTATCAAGAACATGAATCCTGGTGGAGACCCATTAAGTCGGGAGAGTTCCGTGCCTATTACGAGCAGGTCTATGGGAAACGCCTTCAGCAAGCCTAGATCGACGGCTCGATAGGAATGAACCATGGTTCGTAGGTAGTGTACGGAATCCGACCCCTCGACCTAATATCATGCGTATTCTGATCACCGGGGCCGATGGACAACTGGGAAGTGAGCTGTGTCGAGTGCTGGGGTATGAAACAATCATCCCCATGACGTTGCCGGAATTCGATCTCGCGAAACCGGATATTGAAGCCCAAATTGTAGCCGCCTCGCCAGACCTCATCATCCATGCGGGTGCCTATACGGACGTCGATGGTGCGGAGCGGGAACCAGACAAAGCGATGGCGGTCAACGCCGAGGGAACCCGACAGATTGCAGCGGCCGCGTCACGGCTTGGAGTGCGTCTGATCTATATTTCCACCGACTATGTGTTCGACGGACAACAGTGCATGCCCTATCGTGAGCAAGATGAGCCACATCCGATCAATCAGTACGGATTTTCGAAATGGAAGGGTGAGCAAGCGGTGTTGGTCTCCGGTACGAACTTCCTCATTGTCCGGACGGCCTGGTTGTTTGGGGCTGTTGGAAAGAATTTTGTGAAATCCATCGCACAGGCATCGCAGCGCGAGGCGGTGTTACGGGTTGTGGATGATCAACGGGGCTGCCCTACGTTCGCTGAGGATCTGGCCTATGCGATCGTGGCATTGATGACAAAGGATGTGGTTGGGGTCATCCATGTCACGAATCGTGGTCACTGTAGCTGGTATGAGCTGGCCAGAGCCGTTGTTCGTGAGATCGGGGCGGACTGTCCTGTTCTCCCGATTACGACCTTGCAGGCCGGCCGCCTGGCGAAGCGTCCACAGTATTCAGTCTTGAGCGATAGTCGCTGTGCGTCGTTAGGAATCGTGTTGCCTGAATGGAGTCAGGCACTCGCACGATTCGCGACGGGACCTGGCCTGTCTTCAGCAGAGCCGCAACACGCTTCCCTGCCACATAGCTAATTATCTTTTCAAAGGTTCGACGACTCGCTAAGATGGCGACCATACATAGCGAGTCGGATACCCATCCGGTTCTCAAACAATGCACCGATGAAGCGCCAAGCTCAGGGGGGACCTCCCCGAAATCTTTTGCAGAATGTTCGTCTCTTCGCCACCGATGTGGACGGAGTCCTCACCGATGCCGGTATGTACTACTCTGAGTCCGGTGACGAGTGGAAGAAGTTTAATACGCATGATGGGATGGGTATCAAACTCCTGCAAAAGGCTGGGCTCATCACGGCAATTGTGACGCAGGAGCGAACCAGATTGGTCGCACGGCGGGCAGAAAAGCTGGCGATCCCTGAACTCCACCAGGGCGTGATGGATAAGTTGTCGGTGATTCGGGAAATGGCCTCACGGCATGGCATTGCGCTCAAGCAGATTGCCTATATCGGGGACGATGTGAACGATATTGAAGCGTTGAAGGCCGTGGGGCTGTCGGCGGCTCCGGCAGATGGTCTTCCGCAAGTGCTGGATATCGTCGGCTATGTCTGTCAGAAGAAAGGTGGAGAAGGAGCAGTCAGAGAACTCGCTGAGTTGATACTCCAATCTCGAACCGAAGCGAAGGGGACCAAGCGGAGGAGGTGAGGAGAAAGGATGGCTAACAAGCACGCAGTCTTTCCCGTCATTATGGCCGGAGGAAGCGGGACCAGGTTTTGGCCCTTGAGCCGGCATCTGTTTCCAAAGCAGCTCTTGCGGATCGGTGGCAAACAGACGCTGATTCAACAAACGATGCAGCGCGTGCTTGGCTGTGCCCCGGCAGCCAACGTCTTGATTTCGACGAATGTCGCACAAGCTGACCTTATCCGTGTGCAACTCGCCGATTGGGCAGGAGATCTCGCCGATGGGTTTGTGCTTGAACCGGAAGGACGGAACACCGCCCCCGCTATTGCTTTGGCGGCTCTCGAGGCACAGCGTCGGGATCCGAATGCAGTGATGCTGGTGGTGCCTGCGGATCATGTGGTGACCGGGCAGCGTGACTTTGAAGCGGCTGTTCTGCTGGCCTGTCAATTGGCAGAAGCAGGCTACTTGGTCACCTTTGGGATTAAGCCGATTCGTCCGGAAACGGGCTATGGATATATCAAACCGAACGACAAGGTTGTACTGGAGAAACGAGGAAAGTTGCGTGGCTTTTCAGTTCACAAATTCATAGAGAAGCCGAATGTCGCCAGGGCGATGCAGTATCTCAAGGCCGGCAACTATTATTGGAACAGCGGGATGTTTATCTGGCGGGCTGCGACGATTTTGGAAGAAATTCGCCGGCATCAGCCGGCCATTGCCGGAGCGATGGATCGAATCGGGGAGCTTCGCCTGAGTCAGGCACCCAGGTCAGCCATTGAAGGCCTCTATCGAGCGATCAAGCCGGTCTCCATCGACAATGGTGTGATGGAACGCTCGTCGAAAGCGGCCGTCATTCCGGTGGCGTTCAAATGGTCGGACGTCGGGAGTTGGGGAAGTCTGGATGAAGTGGCCTCAAGGGATAAGGCCGGGAATGTGACCACAGGGCGAGTGGTCGATATCGAGAGTCGTCGGTCGATCGTCTATGCCGACCGGCGGGTCGTGGCGACGATCGGATTACAAGATATGGTCGTGGTGGATACACCGGATGCGACCTTGGTATGCCCGAAGTCGCGAGCACAAGATGTGAAAAAGGTCGTCGACATTCTGAAACAGCAGAAGGCGCCGGAACAGTTGGAGCATCTGACCGTTCAGCGGCCATGGGGGTCTTATACGGTGTTGGAAGAAGGTCCGGGGTTCAAAGTGAAGCGTGTGACGGTCAACCCAGGTGGGCGACTCTCACTCCAAATGCACCATCAACGCAGTGAACATTGGGTCGTCATCGCTGGGACTGCGCGGGTGACCAGGGGTGAGGAGGTGTTTGACTTGCAGGTTGGGCAGAGCACCGCCATTCCGGTGAAAACGCAACATCGCCTGGAAAACCAAGGGTCTGAGATCGTGCATATCATCGAGGTCCAGAATGGCCCGTACCTTGGTGAGGATGATATCGTCCGCTTCAAGGATGATTATGGGAGAACGGCGAGTCGCTGACAGAGTAAGCTGACGGCCTGACACGATGTCAGCGTTCTTGTCTGTTCGCGTATCAGTATATTGGAGACGGCATGGCACTATTTCGCGAATATGATCTTCGAGGCATCGTCGGCACCGAATTGACGGAGGAGTTGGCTCAGCGGGTGGGGCTTGCATACGCGACCTATGCCGGCAAGCGTGGAGTCAACGCTATCAGTGTAGGTCGTGACGGTCGTCTCAGTTCTCCGGCCCTACACAAGGCCCTGCTCAAGGGGCTGCTTGCTGGTGGGCTTGATGTCGTTGATATCGGAGTGTGTTCCTCTCCATTGGTGTATTTCTCGCTATTTACCCTCCCGATTGGCGGCGGCATCATGATCACCGGGAGCCACAATGCGGCGGAGTATAATGGGTTTAAGATTTGTCTCGGAAAAACAGCGATCCATGGAGATGAACTTCAAGAACTGCGGCGGGTGATGGAAGCGGGCATCTTCGCCTCCGGGAGTGGTCGACTCTCCGAGTATCCGATTATCCCTGACTATCTAGGATACATCAAGAAAAGCTTTTCTCATATTAAGGCTGACCGGTTGCACGTCGTGATTGATTGCGGGAATGGAGCGGCGTCTCTCGTGGCCAAGCAAGCCCTTGAATTACTGGGATGTAAAGTCACGGGGCTCTATTGCGACCTAGACGGGCGTTTCCCCAACCACCATCCGGATCCCACGGTGCTTGAGAATTTGTCCGACCTGATGCAAGCGGTGAAGGCTCATGGGGCTGATGTCGGAATCGGCTATGATGGGGACGCGGACCGAATCGGCACAGTGGATGAGCAGGGACAGGTGCTCTGGGGAGATCGTCTCTTGGTGCTGTATGCTCGAGATATTTTAGCCGAGAAGCCGGGGAGTACGATTATCTCGGAGGTCAAGGCGTCCCAAAGCCTCTACGACGACATTGCCGAGCGTGGTGGACGGGCGATCATGTGGAAGACCGGTCATTCGTTGATCAAATCGAAGATGAAGACCGAATCTGCGGTCTTGGCCGGTGAAATGTCCGGACATATGTTTTTTGCGGATCGGTATTTTGGGTATGACGACGCCGTCTATGCGTCTTGTCGGTTGGTCGAGATCCTGGCGAAAGCTCAGCAGCCGCTTTCAGAGTTGGTTGCTGATCTGCCGCAGTCGGTCGTGACGCCTGAGATACGAGTGGACCTTCCTGACACCGTCAAGTTTGAGGTGGTTGAGCGGATTCGGACAAGGCTCACTGAATACCTGCAGACCAAACAGGAGCTTGGTCTGAAGAAACTGATACTACGAAATCTCATTACGATCGACGGGGTCCGCGCGATCTTCGATGGCGGCTGGGGGCTGATCAGGGCATCCAATACCCAGCCGGCGTTGGTTTTGCGATTTGAAGCGACGTCCTCCGTGCACCTCGATGCCATTCGAGCGTTCATCGAAGAGGAACTCGGGGAGGCCAGACGAGCGCTCGCGTGCTAAAATCCGTCCCCACTTGGAGTGGTTTTGCCTGCCGATGTGCCTGCATTGGTCGCTCTGTCGCCATTGGAGCTGCGTTGTTGACGCTCTTGGTTTCTCCTCGAATAACCGACGCTGAAGGATTGGGCCAACCGACACGTCCCTTCACGATCGGGGAACGGCTGACATACGAGGTGTCCTGGCTCAACCTGACTGCTGTGATTGCCATGATGGAAGTGGCTTCTACGGAAGGCACAAGGAGTGGCACTACCAGCGCCAAGTTGATTGGGACGGCACAGTCGACACCCATCATCACGAAGTTCTTCCCTGTGGACAATCGAGTGGAGTCGGACCTGGATCTGGACACGCTGACCCCGGATCATATGACCTTCCGGCGACGCGAAGGCAAAAAGAAAGAGGATATCGAATATACGTTCCATCAAAAGGAAGGGACGGTGACGGCCGTCAGAGGAGGAACCACCGAATCCTTGCCCATCCCGGCAGGGACGCACGACATTATTTCCTGCCTGTACTACACGCGTGCGGTGTTGCCGCCTACGCCGGGGGCCTCACTCAAGATGAACGTGTATCATGATAAGAAAAACCGGCCGGTTGAGGTTCGAGTCGAAGGAATCGAGACCCTCGACGGGGGCTGGGGAACAGTGGAGACGGTGCGCGTGCGCGTGATCATGCCCTTTCATGGTCTCTTCATGAATAAGGGGGACATTTATGTCTGGGTGACAAATGATGAACGAAGGACTCCTGTCCGAATGAAAGCGAAGGTCGTGCTTGGGGCTATCGTCGCGGATCTCGTTGGCGGCTGGTCAGGAGTCAGCGCTGTGAAGCCGGGCTCTTGAATAGGAGGTTATTGTTCAGGCAGGAGAAACCCGTTATACTGAGCCGCACGATGAGACAGTTTCCCACGACATTAAGCCAGTTTATCATTCGGAGTCAGGCATCGCACCCTGGGGCGACAGGAGAGTTTTCCAGCCTGTTGACCCAAATCGGCCTGGTCGGCAAACTCATTTCCCAAGATCTTCGTCGCGCAGGGTTGATCAATATTCTCGGGACGACCGGTGAGACGAATGTTCAGGGAGAGACCGTCAAAAAGCTGGATGCCATTGCCAATGACGACTTCGTCAAAGTTTTTCAATCGAGCGAACATGTTTGTGCTCTGGCGTCGGAAGAAATGGAACAGCCTATCCTGCTGCCAAAAAATTGGCCGCACGGCAAGTATATGTTGCTCTTCGATCCGTTGGACGGCTCGTCTAATACGGACAACAACATGCCGCTCGGGGCCATTTTTTCCGTGCTCAAGTATGGACGAACCGATCAGTTGCCGACGGAGTCGGATTTGATCCGTCCAGGGACCGAACAAGTTGCGGCCGGGTATCTGCTGTATGGATCGAGCACGATGTTGGTATACACCGTTGGGCAAGGCGTCTATGGGTTCACGCTTGACCCTGACATCGGAGAATATCTGCTCTCCCACGAGCGGATCAGGACTCCGGACAAGGGGAAGGTCTATGCGGCCAATGAGGGGAATTATAACAAGTGGCCCGGAGGAGTAAGGAAGTATGTGGATTCGCTGAAGGTCAGTGATAAGGCGACGAGTCGTCCCTACAGTGCGCGGTATTCCGGCTGCTTGGTGGCCGATGTGCATCGCCTGTTGCTTGGCGGGGGGATTTACCTTTATCCGGGGGAACTCGACAAGCCGGAGGGGAAGCTGCGATTGCTCTATGAGGCCAATCCCATGGCATTTGTGGTCGAACAGGCTGGAGGAAAAGCCTCAACCGGTATGACGAGAATTCTAGATGTGGAAGCCAAAAAGTTACACCAGCGTGTGCCGTTGATTATCGGGAGCCGTCTCGATGTTGAGCAGGCTGAGGCGTGCATTCAAGGGAAACTATAGTCGTTCATTGGTATTGAATGTGGGAGTTGTCTGGAGGGAATTATGGGAGATCGGGTCCAAGAAATCCTGAGTTGGTACGGTAGTGATAATGCTGGGACGAAGACCAATATCGCCCGCATGTTGCGTTCTGGAAAATTGGCTGGGACCGGTAAGTTAGTCATTCTCCCGGTTGATCAAGGGTTCGAGCATGGTCCGGCAAGAAGTTTTGCACCGAACCCATCCGGATATAACCCGCACTATCACTTTCAGCTCGCCGTCGATGCCGGCTGCAATGCCTATGCGGCGCCACTTGGGTTTTTGGAAGCCGGGGCCAGTGAGTTTGCGGGCCAGATTCCATTGATCCTTAAGTTGAACAATCATGACGTGTTGCATGATGACAAGGATCCGCTGCCATCAGTCACAGGAAGCGTGAATGATGCCCTGCGGTTGGGGTGCTCGGCTGTGGGGTTCACAATCTATCCTGGATCTGCCCATTGCAATGCGATGTATGAACAACTGCAGGCCATTGCTGAAGAGGCGAAGGCCAGTGGCCTCGCCGTCGTGGTGTGGTCCTATCCGCGAGGATCAGCTTTGAGCAAGGAAGGCGAGACGGCGATGGATGTCGTAGCCTACGCGGCACAGATCGCGGCGCAACTGGGTGCGCATATCATCAAAGTGAAGTTGCCGACTGCACATTTAGAACAAGCGGCTGCTAAGAAGGTGTATGAATCGACGCAGATCCCAATTAAGACTCTGGCTGAACGGGTCAAACATGTGGTGCAAAGTTCGTTCGATGGACGACGGATCGTCATCTTCTCCGGCGGGGCCAAGAGTGAAGATAAGAACGTGTTTGAAGAGGCTCGGGGGATCCGGGATGGGGGCGGGTTTGGCAGCATCATCGGACGGAACTCTTTCCAGAGGCCGAAGGCGGAAGCCATCAAGTTTCTCCAGACGATCATGGGGATTTACAGCGGCGCGATTCAATGAGCATTTCCTGATTCACGGATAGAAACAAGTGGATACGTATGAATCACATCGAGTTTGACCCCAAGCCCGCACAAGGCAAGAAAAACTGGGTTGTGGCCGCTGCCTTGCTGACGGCCGGGATAATTATTGGGTTTGTCGTCGCCTCGGATCTTGGGTGGTTATCAAATGGCCATGCTGTGCCAGACTCATTGTCGGTTGCACCGCCGCCACCTCCTATCCCCAGACCTGTCTCGACGGCTCCGCAGCCCATTCTGAGCGGGGGCACCCAAACATTCGTGGATATTGCCAAGTCGGTGAAGCCGGCGGTGGTCAATATCTATGCGACGAAGAGTGGACGTGGAGAAGGATCGGGCGGGACCCCCTTTGATGATCCGTTATTTAGAAAGTTTTTCGGCGACGAGTTTTTCAGGAAGTTCGAACACCCCAAGGAGAAGAAAGAGCGAGGGTTGGGGTCCGGTGTGATTGTCGATTCGAACGGGTTGATCATTACCAACAATCATGTCGTCGGCAAGGCGGATGAGATCCGTGTGACTCTCTCGGACAAGCGCGAGTTCAAAGCAAAGTTGATCGGTACTGATCCGAAGACTGATGTGGCCGTCGTGAAGATCGAAGCCGCAGGGCTTCCCAGTGTGCCATGGGCTGACTCGGACAAGTTAGAAGTGGGAGAGTTTGTCTTGGCCGTCGGCAATCCGTTCGGGCTGACGCAGACGGTCACGCTGGGAATTGTCAGTGCACTTGGACGAGCGGCCGGTATTGCTGAGTATGAGGACTTCATCCAGACCGATGCCGCGATCAATCCGGGGAACTCCGGTGGGGCCTTGGTCAATGTCCGGGGTGAACTGGTGGGGATCAATACGGCCATATTCAGTCAAAGCGGCGGCAATATGGGGATCGGATTTGCCGTGCCGAGCAATATGGCGCAGTCGATTATGGGACAACTCGTACAGACTGGGAAAGTTGTGCGTGGATGGCTGGGTGTCTCGATTCAGGAGTTGACGCCGGAATTGGCGTCACAGTTTGGAATCACGGAAACGAAGGGTGTGCTCGTCAGCGATGTCATGGAGGACAGTCCAGCCAAGAAGGCCGGATTTGAGCGAGCCGACGTCATTGTCGAATACGACGGGAAACCGATGGATTCACCCACGCATCTGCGCAATGCCGTCGCCCAGACACCAGTCGGGAAAAAAGTGGTCGTCAAGATTGTCAGGGACAAGAAGGCCAAAACCATCGACCTCACCATTGTTGAACAGCCTAAGTCGATGTCTCAAAGCGGCGAGGACGACGGAGGCGAATCAGCAACCCCGACAGGGGTGTTGTCTAGCCTTGATATCCGCGACCTGACGGAAGAGTTGGCAAGCCGCTATGGATTGAAGTCGAGCGAGCGTGGTGTGGTGATCGTTCGAGTGAAACCGGGGAGTGCGGCTGAAGAGTTGGGTGTTCGTGAAGGTGATATCGTGCTGGAAGTTAACCGGCAGAGCGTGACCTCAGTCAAGGCGTTTGAGCGGGTTGCAAGCAAGCTTCCCAAGGATCAGGCAGTGTTGCTTCTGCTCAAGCGGCAGGGTCGGACGATTTATCTTACACTTCGCCCATGATCTGTCAGGCTCACGTGATCTACCTGGTCTGTCTAGTATGTTTGGTTGAATAAAGTCACCCGGATGAACCGGCAAACCAGATGGACCAGACAGGCGCACGTCCTTGTCAGACTCAGTTAGCCGTGGCCATCGTCCCTGCCGCAGGACGAGGCCTTCGGATGGGTGGTGCCGTTCCCAAGCAGTTTTTGGCCTTGGGCGGTGAACCCTTGGTCGTCCACTCGCTTCGTGTGCTTCAGCGCTCTCCTGCCATTGATCAGATCATCTTAGCTGTGCCGCAGGTTGATCTCGACTATTGTCTGAATGATCTTGCCGTCCGGTTCGGATTCTCAAAAGTCAGGCGGGTGGTGGCTGGTGGAAAGGAACGACAGGATTCTGTTCGGCATGCCTTGGAACATGTGCCTGAAGACACACGGATTGTGGTGGTGCATGATGCGGTACGCCCGTTTCTGACAGAACAGATGGTGGCTGAGGTCGTGGAAGCTGCACGGCGCGAAGGAGGGGCGATTATCGCGTTACCGATGCGTGATACTGTCAAACAGGTTGGAAAGGAACATCGGATTGAACGGACCGTTGATCGACAACCACTCTGGTTGGCTCAGACACCGCAAGCATTCCGGCGAGATCAATTGTTGAATGCCCACCGCAAGGCTCATGCGGAGGGTGTGCATGCCACCGATGATGCGTTTTTGTTCGAGTGGGCTGGACACCCGGTCGTCGTGGTGGAAGGGAGCGGAGAAAATATCAAGGTGACGAGACCGGAGGATATGGTAATCGGTGAAGCGATTTTGGCCTCGCGTCGATCAGATGACAGGAAAGGGGTAGTATGAAGAAAGGGGCTCGCATTGGCTATGGTTACGATGTTCATCCACTCGGACCGGACCGTAAATTGATATTGGGTGGAATTGAAATTCCGCACACGAAAGGGTTGCTTGGCCATTCTGATTCGGATGTCCTTGTTCATGCCGTGTGCGATGCTTTGTTGGGTGCCATGGGAGAAGGGGATCTCGGGCGGCATTATCCTAGCTCTGACCCCAAGTATAAAGGGATCTCCAGCTTGAAGTTGTTGGAAGATGTCATGACAAAACTTCAGGCCAAGGGGTACCAGGTAGGCAATATCGACACGGTTGTTGTGGCTCAAGCTCCTCGCCTCGGCCCGCATCTCTCCGCGATGCAGAAAAAGATTGCGGAGACGGCCGGTCTTGACCCTGACCTCGTCAACGTGAAGGTCAAGAGCGGGGAGGGACTCGATGCGGTCGGTCACGAAGAGGGGATGACCGCCCACGCGATCTGCGTAATCGAGCCATCCTAGTGCCGTAGAATACACCGGTGATGTTGGCACACATCAAACAAGACCTTCAGGCGGTCTTTGATCGAGATCCAGCGGCAACCAGCAAACTGGAGGTCGTCCTTACGTATGCAGGTTTTCATGCGTTGCTCGCGTATCGTATCTCTCATCGACTGAAGTCGATGGGAGTGCCATTCTTCCCGCGAGCGATTTCTCAGCTGGCTCGTTGGCTCACCGGCGTTGAGATCCATCCTTCGGCCAAGATTGGGACGGGGTTTTTCATCGACCACGGTATGGGTGTGGTGATCGGGGAGACGGCAGAGATCGGTGACTACGTGACGCTCTTTCAGGGTGTGACGTTGGGAGGGACAGGCAAAGAACGAGGTAAGCGACATCCGACCTTGGGAAATCACGTGGTTGTAGGCGCTGGGGCCAAGATCCTCGGCGGGATCACGATCGGTGACAATGTGAAGATCGGGGCCAATTCTGTCGTCTTGAAGAATGTCGCGGCCAATTCGACGGTGATCGGTGTCCCGGGCCGCGTCATCAAATCCCAGGGCGAGCGTTTGCCTGATGCCACAATGGATCAAGTCGATTTACCGGATCCCATCAGTGACCGCTTCATTGCATTGGAGCAGGAATTGATTGAGCTTCGGAAGAAGCTCGAAAATCACGATGAACCTCGCCGCCAATAGTTGGTCGTACCGTCGGACAGTGTGCTGATGGAATGACCTCGGCGCGGCACTCTGCCGCGCCGGATTACGGCTGCCTATGCAGACAGGCAGTCACTCATAAATTTCTTCCGCTCGTCGCCTTTCAACTGCTTTTCACCCGCCTCCTTATTGCACGTCTTCATCTTATTCTGCTGAGTGTCCTTGCCGCCTCCGCTTTTCCCAGACTTGGCGGAAAGGCATTCTTTCATAAACTCCTTCCGCTCATCGCCTTTCCCTTCGCCAAACCCTTTTGCATTCGCCTGTTCATTGCAGGCCTTCATCTTATTCTGTTGCTCCGGCGCAGCCATGGCGAGCGGAGCTGCGCCAAGGGTGAGCACAAAGACTGTCAGTGTGAAGGTGTGTAGAACTCTCCGCATGTTGGGTCTCCTTTATTAAGAAGTGAGGCGTATGACTGGGGCAGTATAACAGAGAAGTACGTACGTGTCATTAAGAGGGAGTTGAATCTATTGGTCGGAGGTAGGATGCTGGGGAGGTCGTAGGATGGGGCTCCAGTTCATTTCTTCGAGCGAAAGGTTCAAGGCGAACCAAATGATAGGGTGGAGCTCAGTGTGCTTGTGGTTTGTGGGGTGAAAGGGTGATTTCTCCTTGAGAAAAGGATATGCTGTGCGCACAACACGAACAGCACAGTTCTATCCATGAGATCTGTCCTGGAGTGCCTTCCCGAAAAGAAGAAAGGCCGGTTATGAGTTCAACCCCCGCGGTTACGCCAGCGCGCCAGTTTCGGAACTTGCTTATGTCGGAGCAGCTGGAGTTCATCTGTGAAGCCCATAACGGCCTCAGCGCAAAGATCGTTCAAGAAGCCGGCTTCAAAGGTATCTGGGCCAGTGGTCTCTCCATCTCGGCTCAATTTGGTGTGCGTGATAATAACGAGGCCAGCTGGACCCAGGTTTTGGACAATCTGGAGTTCATGTCCGATGCGGCCACGATTCCTATCCTGCTCGATGGTGATACAGGATACGGCAACTTCAATAATATGCAGCGGTTGGTTCGCAAACTGGAGCAACGGCGTATTGCTGCCGTCTGTATCGAAGATAAGTTATTCCCCAAAACGAATAGTTTTATCAAAGGGGATGCCCAGCCGATGGCGGATGTGCAAGAGTTCTGCGGCAAGATCAAGGCCGGTAAAGATGCACAAACTGACCCAGACTTTTGCATTATTGCGAGAGTGGAAGCCTTTATCTGTGGCTGGGGACTTGCGGAGGCGCTCCGTCGAGCAGAGGCCTATCGTCAGGCCGGTGCGGACGGGATCCTCATCCATAGTGCGTTGTCAGTGCCTGATGAAATCCTGTCGTTCAAGCACGAGTGGGGCAATCGATGCCCTGTCGTGATCGTCCCGACGAAGTATTATGCGACCCCGACCGAGGTGTTTCGACAGCGCGGATTTTCGATCGTCATTTGGGCTAATCACCTGCTTCGGGCCGCTGTGGCGGCTATGCAGAAAACAGCGTCAACCCTCAAGGAACAGGAACATCTACTATCGATCGAGGATAAGGTGGCTCCCGTTGCCGAGATCTTCCGCTTGCAAAATGCGGCGGAGTTGCAGGATGCCGAAGACCGTTACCTTCCTCGGGGGGCAGAAAACACCGGGGCGATTGTACTGGCTGCCTCGCGTGGCGAGGAACTCCGGGAATTGACCGAACATCAGCCGAAGACGATGGTCAAGATTCAGGGGACACCAATTCTCGCCCACATTGTGGATGCCTATAACGCTGTAGGGATCAAGGACATCACGGTCGTCCGTGGTTATAAGAAGGAATCGGTCAACCTGCCTAGCCTGAGGTATTTGGATAACGATGATTTTGCCGACACCGGTGAGTTGGATTCACTGCAGAAAGCTTTCCGCATGCTGAATAGTCCGTCAAAGGACCTGATTATTTCGTACGGAGATGTATTGTTCAATAAATATATCCCACAGGCCCTCTGTCAGGAGAACGAGGACTTTGTGATCTTCGTGGATAGCGATTGGCAGAATCAAAGCAGCTATGTGCGTCTCGGCGGCTTTGTCGAATGCTCCTTGCCGAATTCGAAGAAGGCTTTTAATGCCAAGGTCTATTTGAAACAGCTCGGGAATACGGTGGGGAGAGAACAGACCCACGGAGTTTGGATGGGGTTTCTGAAAGTTTCTCCTGCCGGAGCGGCTCAACTTCAGACCATTCTTTCGACGATGATGACCGATCCTGTGAATCGAAAAGCCGGCATCCCTCACCTGTTACAAGAATTGCTGAAGCGACAGCAGCCGATTCGCGTGTTGTATACCGTGGGGCATTGGCTCGATATCAATAGTCTGGACGATGTGGTCCAGGCAGGGAATTTCTGAGCGGCGCATATATGTGCCGCTCCATCCGCACTGTTTTCCGGCTCATGCTTCACCATTGCTAACGGAAGTTTGTTTCGCGGCAACGTAGGGCTGAACAATCGCCCTGTATGGAGCGTCAGGCATGCTGAATCCACAAAAATTTGTTGAGTGCCTCAAGCGGCATGGCGTTGAGTTTTTCACGGGAGTGCCAGATTCACTTCTCAAGGAACTCTGCTCCTGCATTGCTCATACCAGTCGGCCCAGAGCGCATCTCATCGCTGCCAACGAAGGTGGAGCCGTGGCTCTGGCGATCGGATATCACCTCGCAACGCGGGGAATCCCCCTTATTTATTTGCAAAACTCTGGGTTGGGCAACGTCGTCAATCCACTTTTGTCGCTCGCAGATGAAGAAGTGTATTCCGTTCCGATGCTCTTTGTCATTGGATGGCGCGGTGAGCCAGGGGTACACGATGAACCTCAGCATAAGAAGCAAGGCAGAGTGATGGTTCCTATGCTTGAGGCCATGGAGGTTCCTTATTCGGTACTGGGGGCTGACGTGGATGATGCAGAGACCATTGTGAAAGATGCTGTGGTACATATCCAAAAAACCGGCGGCCCCTTCGCATTGGTGATCAAGAAAGGAGCCTTTACGGCATATGCAGCACCTCGGCTAGAGAAAGCAGACTTTGCGCTGTCCCGAGAAGAGGCAATTCAGCAGGTGGTTGATGTGCTCGATGAGCGGGATGTCGTTGTCTCCACAACTGGTATGCCCTCTCGAGAGCTCTATGAATACAGGCGCAAACGGGGCGATGGTCACCATCGGGATTTCCTCACGGTCGGTGGTATGGGGCATGCCTCGCAAATTGCGCTGGGGATTGCGCTTCAAGAGTCAGAACGGTCTGTGTATTGTCTTGATGGAGATGGGGCACTCCTGATGCATATGGGAGGGGTGGCCTTGGCCGGAACACTGAAGCTGAACAATTTTAAGCATATTGTTTTGAACAATGGTGCTCATGACTCAGTGGGTGGGCAACCGACTGTGGCTCTGGATATCGATATCCTGAGTATCGCTCGTGCAGCTGGGTATGAGCGAGCGACCAGGGCTCGAACACAATCAGAATTGCAGACGTGCCTTCAGGAGCTCAAAGGCTTGCCGGGACCAAGCCTCTTGGAGATTCAGGTCCGGTGCGGAGCGCGAAAAGACTTAGGACGTCCGGAAACGACCCCAATTCAGAATAAGGACGCCTTTATGGATTTTCTTGAGTCTGCTCGGTAGGTGGTGCAAGAGTTTGGGCACATCTGGGTGGTCATCAACCGGCGCAGACGGCTGGAGATGACCCAAATATACTCCTGGCGCTCGTGCAGGGCAGGTGTGGAGCTCAACATCTTCCGCGGAATAGCTTGCTCGTCATCACGTCGTTCCATTCTACGGATATGCTCAGGGCCTGTCGAAACTGCCTCAGCCATAATCAACTCGCACCAAAAATAATCCCTGCGGCGGAGCGGTCTTTCCTGCAGCTGAGCGATCACAGGCATTGAGGATGGCTGTGAGGCTCTCTGTCCGGCGCTTGCCCAGGCCGATTTCCAAAAGGGTGCCGACAATTGAGCGGATCATCTGCTTGAGGAATCGATCAGCATAGACTTCGATCCGTAGTCGATGACCTTCGCGGACTACTGTGAATCGCTGGAGGTGACAGATGGGGTCATCATTGTCGGTTGGCTGTGTCTGGAACGAAGAAAAGTCGTGGACTCCAATGAAAGTATTCCCGGCGGTACTCATGGCTTCGTCATCAAGAGGCTGGTGAATATGCCACCAATAGGCTCGCTCAACTGCTGGACGCTCTGGCCGATTGAGGATGTGGTATTCATACAGTTTGCCCTTGGCTGAGTGCCTGGCATGGAACGAGTCGGGCATGAGCTCAACTGATCTGACTACAATACTCTCCGGAAGGTGCGCATTCAGCGCTCTGGCCCATTGACGAGGTGTCATGTCACGATCGATACGGAAGCTCGCGACCTGACCTAGGGCATGCACGCCTGCATCGGTCCGTCCCGCACCGATGACCGGCACCGTGATTTGGGTCACACCGAAGATCGCCGTCTCAACGGCTGCTTGAATGGTCGGCTGATCGGGTTGACGTTGCCAGCCGGCATAGGCTGTGCCGTCATATTCAAGCGTGAGCTTTATGGTGGACATAGTTCGACTAAGAACTGGAGCGAACGCGTGAACTTAGCGTATATCAGACTTGCCGGCCGAGAGGAAAGCGACAATACCCTGGTAGAGCGATTGAGCAACATCCTGGACGAATACAGGTTTTTTGAGGAGCTCTTCTTCTGCGGGGTTTGAAATATAGGCGATCTCCGCCAAAATGCTGGGCATGCTCGTGAATCTCAAGACATAGAAAGGGGCGGTCTTGACGCCATGATCGTCGACTTCATAGTGGCCATTCATTTGAGCCACCATGGCGGCTTTGGCATTCCAGGCGAGCTCGAGCGATTCCTCGATCTTTTTCGTTGTTAAAAGATCTGCCACGAGGTATTCCCACCCAACTCCCGTGTTGCTGATGGGTGTTCCGTTCTCTCGTGCCGCCACCTCCAGCGCCCGGTGATCCTTGGCTTCCCCAAAGTGATAGATCTCTATGCCTTTCACCGTGCGTACGGGGTGGGAATTGACATGGATGGAGACAAACAGATCAGCCTCGTTGCTGTTCGCAAATCGAGCTCGTTCCTCTAATTCCACAAAGACATCCCGGTCACGGGTCATCAATACTCGTACCCCGGGGTGCTTACTCAAGAGTTTTCGGAGTTGAAGCCCTACCTTGAGGGTAACGTCCTTCTCCTCGGTCTTTTGACTCCCCCGAGCACCCGGATCTTTTCCTCCGTGGCCTGGATCGATCACAATGGTGGTGTACCCCTTGGTCCGTGGGGTAATAGGCTGAGGGGCCGTAGGGACGACACGTTTTGAGGTCTCTTGAGGGGCGTTTGCCGGGTTAAGACCTTGTTCTATGGGAAGCGTGACATCGATGACTACCCGTGGAGGGTCGGATAAAATGAAGTGCTTATATGATTGGAACGACGTCGTGGGGAGGGAAATGGCTACGGTGTGAGGGGCGACTTGAGTGACCATAAAGGGTGTGGGGATCGTTCCGTCCGTGGCTTTGCCCCGCACTGTTTGGCTGAGCCAGGCGTCAGGGAGTGCAATGAGCACCCGGCTTGGATCCTCGACGTGCTGTTCGATGACTCTCGTCGGGCGATCGAGGTCCAGGACGAGCCTGATTTTCTCCGGACTGGTCGTCGCACGGATGTTACGGATTGTGACCGGGGCGAGGGAAGCGGCCGTCCCTCTGACATGGCTCTGTTTCGATCCCTGTATCGACAGCGTCCGTGGTGTGTCGGATGACCAAGCCAACGCTTGGGGAGCCATCGCAGTGGAAAGGAAGAAGAGGGTGCCAGCTACGGTGAGCGTGAGGGGCTTGAATGAAAACAGCCAGGGCTCTCGTTCTTGCATGGACCCTTTGTAGCCCCTTTTCAGTGGTAGATGATGGGAAACTATTCTCAGATGTCTGCCGCCATGTCAAGAACTACGCCAGTTGGATCGACGAGAGCCACGGTGACGGTCAGTTGAGCGATATGATAGCGTGACCTCTATGCCGACTCATCTGATTATTGATGGGTATAATCTTCTATCTGCCGGGGGCCGACTGAGCGGACAGCTTGAGTCGGCCCGCGAACGACTGCTGTATGATTTGGCGAGCTACCGACATCGCAAGCATCATCATATCACTGTCGTGTTTGATGGGTGGCAGCAGGGCCACTCATCGGAGCAGCGGGAACACCGTTCGGGCGTGCAGGTGATCTATTCAAAGCGGGGAGAGCGAGCCGATCAGGTTATTCAGCGACTGGCCAGGGAGTATGGACCTGACTGTGCCGTAGTCAGCTCCGACCATGAAATCGCATGCGCGGCTCGGGCCCACGGGGCCTTTGTCATGGGAGCTCAGGAGTTTACTTCTAAACTACGGGCATCATCGCTCCCAAGCGGAAGCGTGCCGCACAAAGAGCTGGATACAGGAGAGGACTTTACGGTACGGCGTGGACCGGAGAAAAAAGGCAATCCGAGAAAGCTTCCTAAGTCTCAACGGAAGCGTGACCGACACCTTAAGCGATTTTGAACAACTGTTTCGCGTTGGTGCTGGTCCGTTTGCCGATTTCCTCAAGGGAGATCGTGTGGAGAGAGGCCAGCTGTTGGGCCACCTGTGAGACGTAAGCCGGCTCGTTGCGTTTGCCGCGGTAGGGAACCGGTGTCAGGTACGGGCAATCGGTTTCAATTAATACACGGTCAAGGGGTGTATCTTGGGCGATATCACGGAGCATCGTGGCATTAGGAAATGTGAGGATGCCCGAAAAGGATAGATAGAATCCAAGATCCAACGCATCCTTTGCCAGCCAGGCATCTCCGGAAAAGCAGTGGAAGACCCCGCCGACTTCTGATGCCTTTTCTTCCTTCAAAATAGTAATTGTGTCCTCTTGCGCCTCCCTCGTGTGAATAATCACAGGGAGTTTGAGTTCGCGTGCGAGCTGGACCTGTTCACGAAACCGCTCGCGCTGTTCCTTCGGGGAGGAGTGGTTGTAGTGATAGTCCAATCCGATCTCGCCGTAAGCCACAACCTTCTTATTGAGCGCGAGCTGACGAAATTCGTGATACCAATCGTCGTCGATGTGTTTAACCTCGTGTGGGTGGACGCCGATTGAGGCATAGACGAAAGGGTAGCGTGTGGCAAGCGTCACGGCTGCTTGGCTGGTGGCCAAATCGCATCCGATCGTCATAAACGCTTCGACCCCAGCTTCTTGCGCACGGGCGATCATCGCCTCGCGGTCATCATTGTACCGGGCGTCGTCTAAGTGCGTATGGGTATCGATTAACATTGACGCATCTTACCACGATGTGATCGTGCGGGGGGTATACCTGTGTGCGGAAATCTGGGAGGAAATCGGTCAGGAGACTGGCTTGGGGGTGACGGCAGTGGCGAGCTCGTGCAGCAACTGTTCGGTTTCATCCCAGCCTAGACAGGCATCGGTAATGGAGACACCATGCTGCAGAGCCACCCCTTCTTTCCAAGCTTGTTTGCCTGGGTTCAGGTTGCTCTCAAGCATGAGTCCCATGATCGTCTGGCGGCCTTCGCGGAACTGCCGCAGTACTTCTTGGGCTACGAACCCCTGGCGGGTATGATCTTTCTTGGAGTTGTCATGCGAACAGTCGATCATGATCGGGCGGACGATGCCTTCACCTGCGACGGCTGCTTCTGCTTTCGCGACGTGTTCTGCTTCGTAGTTGGTCTTTCCGCCTCCGCCACGGAGCACGATATGGCGGTCGGGATTCCCCAGGGTCTTGATGATGGCGGTTTGGCCATCGGCATTGATGCCAACGAAATGGTGCGGCGTGCGGGCGGAAAGCATGGCATTGACGGCGACCTGCAGGCTGCCTTCCGTTCCGTTCTTGAATCCAACCGGCATGGAGACACCACTGGCCATTTCTCGATGGGTTTGGCTTTCGGTGGTGCGAGCGCCGATCGCTGCCCAGCTGATAAGATCGGCCACGTACTGTGGACTAATTGGATCCAGCAACTCGGTGCCGCAGGGAAGGCCCAATTGATTGATCTTGAGGAGAATCGCTCTGGCCAACTCCACTCCCGTCGCGATGTCGCAGGTTCCATCAAGCCGAGGGTCATTGATGAGGCCCTTCCATCCCACCGTGGTCCTCGGCTTTTCGAAGTAGGTTCGCATCACGATCAGGAATCGGTCGCGCAAGGCGTCGGCAACAGGCTTCAGCTTGGCCGCATATTCATAGGCCGCATCGGGATCATGGATGGAACAGGGCCCGACGATGACCAGCAGCCGGTCTCGGTCCTGGCCATGGAGGATCCGACGAATCGCTTCTCTGGTTTCAACAACGAGGGCAGCCGCTTGATCGGTAATGGGCAGTTTGGTCTTGACGGCGCGAGGTGACGGGAGCGCCTTGATTTCAATAACGTGTTGATTGTCGATCGGTCTATTCATGATCTGCTACGCCGCGTGGCTTGGTTCTCAATAGGACCCTGCTGTAAGGGGCTAACACTTTAACGAATCATAGCAGGAAAGTCCATATCGATTGCTCGTAGGGCTGGCCTGGGTCACGTGGCAATTGGTTTTGGCTCTTCTTGCAATTCTGCCCAATGGATGCCTATTCTACGGCCATGATTTCCAGCAGGTTGCCATATCTCTTCTTGCTGCTCCGTTCAGGAGTGGCCTTGGGGATGATCTGTATCATCCTGGGATTGGCGCCGTTCGCTGTGGCTCAGGATGTTCACCATGAGTTGGCTGCTGCTGATGCGGATGGTCATGAACATTCAGACACCGACATCTGTCAGTGGGTCCAACATCATATTGCCGGGTCTGTCGATCTGGATCTTTCGCGATTTGCCATATGTGATGTTGTCCGGCAGCAGGAATTTCCATCTGAGTCGGTCCTGTTATCAGTTGCGCGTTCCTTTGTCGGTCCTTCCCGCGCTCCTCCACAAGTCTAGCTGAGTGATCACATTAAGCAGTCAGGACGGGTGACAGGCTGCGTGGTCTACGCACGCCTTATCCATCCGTTTTCATTGATTATATGTGGATGTGTGGGCGGGGGCATGATGTATTTGTTCGGGAGATGTGCATTGACTATGACGGTTCGAGTGATCGTCGCCGGAATTGTGTGCGGGATATGTTCCATCAGTTACGCTGAGGAGCAAGAGCTGACCAAGGCGATCAAGGGGGTTGTCCAAAATCAGGACCTTCGACGGGTGCCGCAAGCAGGTATTGAAGTGAAGAATCAAGATGGTGACGTGGTTTTCTCGAGTATCTCGAATGATGCCGGTGAATTCAACGTGTCCATTCAGGAAAATGGCACGTACTCTGTCAGTGCGATGCAAGGTACCGCTCGGAGCGAATACATCGTGTTCACAGTGGGTGGGGAGCCAACGAAGTCGGTGACCCTCACCCTTTCCACGACAAGAGACGTGGCCGTCGAGGTGTTTTCACCGCTCCCACCGATCCAGGCCAAAGCATCCAGTGAAACCTATTCACTGAACCGGAAGGAAATCGAAACCCTTCCGCGTGGCAATAACATTAATCTGGAAGATCTGTTGGTTACTATCCCCAGCGCCGTGTACGGATCATTGAAGCAAGTCCATATCCGCCAAGACCATGCCAATCTTCAGCTGCGCATCGATGGGGTCCCGATCCCGGAAACGGTCTCATCCACGTTTTCCGATGTGCTGGCGCCCAGGGCCTGGGAGCGAGCTGATATTGTGCTGGGGGGGATGGAAGCCAACGTGGGCAATAAGACGGCCGCGCTTATTGATATTACGACGAAGAGTGGGACGAAACCTGGGTTTGGGTCGATTCAGATGTTCGGAGGGTCGAATAAGACGATCAATCCATCGTTCGAGTACGGCGGCACGATTGGTGAGAAGTTTCGGTACTATTTCTTGAACAGTCATACGGCAACGAATCGCGGTATTGAGCCTCCCACCGTTGGACACTCCATCTTTCACGGGCAGAGCGAGCGGAATCAGACGATGTTCCGTGGCGACTATCAACACGACAATAACAACAATTTCACCTTTTTGTTCCTCACCTCCATTGCGAAGTACCAGATCCCGACCTTCCCCGGACACACAGCGAATCCAACGATTCTTGGCCTATTGCCGGGAGGATTTACACCGGCGCCGTCGGAGATGGTGGATGAGAATCAGAAGGAGGACAATCAATACGGCCATCTGGTGTGGAGGCACGACATCAACAGCCGGAATTTTTTTAGCCTCGCTGGGTATTTCCGCCGTACGCGAGCGACGTTTCGGACGGATCCATTCAACGTCTTGTCCTATGTGCCAGATGAGACCGAACCCTTTTCCTCCGGCAGTCAGGATCGTATAGGCTATTCCGGAGGTGTGCGAATGGATTACACGTACGTGCACAGTAAGGAACACTTGATCAGAGCTGGGTTCCAGATCGATCGGACCCAGGCGATCAACAAAACGAGGCTATTTACCTTCCTTGACGATGGAGTGGGGAATCCAGCTGGGGGCGTGATCAATCCGAACGCCGACAATCGGTTGATTGGCTGGCGTCAGGAATTGTGGATTCAAGACCAATGGTCACCGAATGAACAGTGGACCTTCAACCTCGGGGTCCGCGCCGACGTTGTACAGTACCAGCGTGACGAAGCACAAATCAGCCCACGGCTTGGTGTGACATACCGCTACAGCCCGGCGCATGCCTTCCACGCATTTTATGGGCGCATGTTCACTCCTCCCAATCTTGAAGCGATTTCCTTCGCCAAGTTGAATACGGTGGGAACCAAGGCGGCGCCGGAGGACACGACCAACAATCAGCCACGGGCGGAACGAGCCCATTATTTCGAGATCGGTACTACCCATGCCTTAACAGACTGGGCCACTCTGCAATTGACGGGCTACTACAAGTTAGCCAGGTACATGTCAGATGCAGGGCAGTTCGGAACGACTCCGCTGCTGAACTATTTTGCTTTCGAGCGGGGGTGGTCTCGTGGGGCTGACGCTGCACTCAAAGTGTGGTTCATAGAGAATCTGACGGGTCGCGGCAACGTTGCATGGGGGCAATGCAAAGGGTATGGGCTGCAATCAGGCCATTTCCTATTGGAGGCGGCCGAGATTGCGGACATCAATTCGCGCAGTGGTGTCCATTGCGATCACCAGCAGACGCTGACCGCATCGGGGATCTTAAGCTACCAATTGCTCGACGAGCGAACAACCCTGACCGGCCAGGTGCTCTTTGCCTCGGGCTTACGGGCGGCAGAGGAAGGTGGAAAGACCAACTCCACTCATAGCCCGTCTTACACGATCTATAACTTTTCGATCAACCATGTCATTCCGTTGCCTTGGCATGGACAGAAACTCTTGCTAGGATTTGATATCGTGAATGCGCTGGACCAAAAGTATTTCATCAACCAAGGAGAGGGGAGTATCGGCCTTGGAGTGTCCCACGCCGGTATGCCACGGTCATTCTTTTTCCGCGGACAATGGTTCTTCTGATATAGAGAGCGTCATGATGATGTCAGCTATCGAAACCATACGTGTCATCAGCAAGTATGTGGCGCCTATTTGTGTACTTGCCGTCTTGCTCGCACCCGCCGCCGTCTTTGCAGCGGCGGGCGATGAAGCCACGCACGAGAGCGACCACGAGGAAGATGTGTTGGAGTTGCCCGAGGTTCATGTTCATGGGTTATCCCTGAACAAGGATCAACAGCTCGGCCCCGTGGCTAAGTCTACTCCCTGGCCTGCTATTCCTGCTTCACTCGAGGGACAGGAAATCGATGATTGGATGAAGGCGCGCTTGTTGGTTTCTAAGCAGGCGAAGGTTGCCGTCGTGGTGCTGGAGCCCTGTAAGCATCGCGAGCTGACGACCGCTGGAGTGAAGGCGCTCGGACGCTGGACCTTCGACCCTCAAATGCGGGGCGATGATCCGATCGATGGTGAGCTGACAGTCCGCATCCATTTCCGTACCAGGTAGAGCGGTCACCGGCCGGGAGTCAATGGTCATTGGACAGAGGTGGCAAAAATCCTGATAATGTTTCTATGAGTGAGCGACGATGTGTGACTGTTGACCGATCATGACCTGGGACGAGACCCTCTTTCTTGCAATCAACGGCTTAGCTGGCCAGTCAGCAGCAGCCGACTATTTCTTTCTTCAAATCGGCAATCGCAGCATGCTCTATGTGCCCGGAGCCTGTGCGATTGCCTATTGGATGTGGAGTAGCTGGCGGGAGGCGGTGTTAGGAGGTCCCGTTTTAGGGGCAGCTGTCGGACTGACCGACTTTTTCGGGGGACAACTCAAATGGGTGTTTGAACGAGTGAGACCCTGCCGGGCTCTGCAAGAAGTCGTCAAAATTGAGCCGAGCGGCTGTGGGGGCCTGTTTAGTTTTCCCTCGAACCACGCGGCAAATACTGCGGCCATTGCTTCGTTTCTCCAGATTCTCTATCCCAAGTCTGGTTGGGTCACATGGCCGATTGTGGTACTCATCGGGTTTGCTCGAGTGTATGTGGGGGCCCATTATGTGACCGACGTCCTTGGTGGATGGATGCTTGGAGGGGTTGTCGGTGGGGGCGCGGCGTGGGCATTGCTGCAATGGCCGCGGTTCAGGAAAAAGGTGGCGACCGTCGTACGGCCAGTCAGTCAAGTGGAAGCGCGGTCCTAGTAGTTACGAATTCTCCAGGCGGTTTTCTACTGTCGCTAAGAGTTCGTTCCGAAGACGGTCTACATCATATCCTCGTCCGATCAGCACGAGCGCTGCGTCCGGTTCATCCAACAGGGTGAGCGGAGAGATCGTAGCCTGCCCGGGTAGTGCATATTGAAACTCCTGCAGTTCCGGTTCGGTGGCAAATCGGAAATAGCCTTTCGCCCGTTCGAGTTCCTTGGGGATTGTCTTGATCCACGCCAGAAACCGCTGGCGATTCAATGGCCCGGGTAGCGGGACTGTTGTGGCAACGGGATGATAGGTCGCACGTTGGGGATGATCTGGCCGTGATTTGCCGAATAGGACATTGGTGAGTGCCAGCTGTGGGGTCGACGGATGGGCGGCCAACAGATCCGCCACATCGAGGCGGGCATGCGATGTTTCCCACAGACGAGCATAGGGATTTTGTTTGATGATCTCAGTACGGAACTGTTCCCAATGACCAGGGACATAGAGGTCCCGTTTGTTCAAGATGAGTTCGTCCGCACAACGGATGGCTTGGGTTGTCACATAAGCACTTGAGTGACTTTCCTCCGTTGAGACTGGATGCAGCAGGGCGATGACTCGTCTAAGGGAAGCTAACCGTGCCGTAAAGGCATCGGTGACTGCGTCGATCACTTCAGCTGGATCAGCCAACCCTGAACATTCGAGAATCAGGACCTCTGACCCATGATCGCGCACTAACTGCGCGATACCCCATGAGAGATCTTCTTTCGTGTCGCAGCAGACGCAGCCGCCTGCCAGATTCATGACTTGCTCTGCGAGCGTACCGGCGCGTGGGCCATCAATGCTGACCGATCCCGCTTCGTTCATCAGCACACCGGTCCGTTGACCCTGGGCTTTCCAATGCTCCAGGAGTCGCATCAAGAGCGTGGTTTTGCCTGCACCAAGCGAGCCGCAGAGGATATAGAACGGAATGGAAGTCGACATCATGCGCGTACGTTACGACATACAGATCATTGTACCGGGATACAGAGAGGACGGAAAGAGGACAAGCACACTTTCTGCGTGCTATCAACCGGTCAATGAGGCGGAACGGGTCTCTCCAAGACTCGGTCGAACTGTTCCTCAGCGGCACAGAGGGTTACCCGAGTTAGCCCGAAGGGAAGTGCGTTGCTAAAATCGTCTGTAGGGCAGTCGTCAGTCCGGTCATGAGCCGACCTGTAAAATCACCTGTCAGGTGGTCAAAGTCTTTGTAGACGATGGTGTCGCCATGAACGGGTTTGCAAGTCCCCATCTGGCAGAGAAGGTCGGTCATGTCGATAAAATGGACGTGTGAGAGGTCGTGGGCTCCGGCTTGTTCAGACTCATAGACGTCCGGATTGAGCACGATCGATTGATCGGCGGTGCAGAAGGCTTGAGGATCTCGATCCTGGCGGATAGATCTGGCAAGACAGGTCGGAACATGATACGGAAAATGTGGGGTGTCACGCATGACGACCACAAGGTGTCCTTTCAATGCGATCAAAGTCTGCCGTACCCCATTGCGTAGCTCATCCAGCGACGGTTGTGAAGGTGTGGCGAAGAGATGTTCATACTTTTGTCCAAGATGACTGGTTGCATTCCCAAGGAGGACCACCGTGGGATGCAGATCCTGGATGAGAGTCATCGCCGATGTGCGCCATTGGGCACAGGCGGTATTGTATGTATCCAATTGCTGGACATCTTGGGCCTGAAACGTACTTGGTCTGATGTCGAAAGCGGGGCATGAGGGTTTGACGACGGTGGTTAACTTCCATCCATTCGAGTCCGCCATTTGTTTCAGAGAGGCGAACCAATGCATGGCGTGAGAGTCTCCGAACAGAACGATGCGAACAGCTGCCCTCTCATCGCCAAAGTCACACCATTTGACTTCTGGCGATTCTAGTGAAGGGTAGCAATTCTGCTCTGTCAGAATCCTGTTGGCGGTCTGCGTTGCTGCAGTGATGGCACGCATGCTTGGCTCATTCGCCAAGTCTTCAGCGACTGTGATGGAGAACAACGCGGTACCCAATGACAATACCATCACGGCTGCAGCAAGACCCACTGACAAGGCAGGACGTTTGAGCAAGGCCTGATGGAATCGAATCGGTTGTTCAATGAAATAGTGACTGACTGCTGCGGCCAGTAAGGATAGGGCTGCGACAGCCAGCTTCCCAGGAAGGGAGAGAGATGGGAGAAGTGCTGCAGCGAATACCAGAAACGGCCAATGCCAGAGATACCACGAATAGGAGAGTGCTCCGAGGCGTTGTACCGGTGGGGAGGTCAGGAGGGCTCCGATCCCACGATACGAAGACGCTGTCCCTGCGATCAGAATTGCAGCAGTTCCCAGTGTGGGGATGAGCGCAACCCATCCCGGGAAGGGAACAGCACTCGCAACTGAGAGAAAGTGTGCCGTGCCAAGGATCGCGAGGAAACCGAGCCAGCCAATGGCGGACCACCAACGTGAGAACCTGTCTAGGTTTCTTTGCGACAGGAACAAGGCGAGTCCTCCAATACCGAATTCCCAAGCTCTGGCCGGGAGCTCGTAAAAGGCAAACGTTCCTCCTTTGATGGTGAATCCGATTCCGATTGCCAACGAGACGAGTGTGAGTCCGGCGAGTAGGGTGATGAGCGCATTCGTCGAGCGCCACCATCGTATGCTCAACAAGATCAGCAACGGCCAAAATAAGTAGAACTGTTCTTCAACGGCCAACGACCACGTGTGTAACAAGGGGTTGGCCTGTACGTTCGGGCTGAAGTAATCTCCTGTATTTCTATCAAAGAATACATTACTCATATGAAGAGCCGCGGATCGCGCGGCACGGGAAGCCAGATCCAGCTCCTGGGGTGTCAGAACGAAGGTTCCAATCAGGAGTGTTGCGACTAACGTGACGGTAAATGCTGGGAGTAATCGTCGAGCACGGCGAGCATAAAACTCTAGCAGATTGAGCCCTGCTGTCGTCTGGACCTCGCGAATCAAGAGTCCGGTGATCAGAAACCCAGACAGAACAAAGAACACATCAACTCCGATAAAACCACCTAACAGTCCAGGTGTGTCGCAATGGAACAGCACCACCAGAAGGATGGCGATGCCGCGCAGCCCCTCGATGTCTGCACGAAAGTCTGCTGACGGTCTGGTGGAACTCCTCACAGATGAGTCAGAAGCGATCATGTTCTTCTCATGCGCATGAGTGATGTCGTGAACATTTTGACCTGATGTGCCCGTCGTGATGCCATCATGAGCACCTGCATGATAAGTGCCAGCGTAAATGTCTGGAATGGCGCATGATTGCATCTACTTAGATATTCAGATAGAACAAGTTTCATGGCGAATTTGTATCAGGTGTAGGAAAAAGAAGTCACCCAACCAGCATCGTCAACTGCACTCTAACATATTCCGTACGAACATAGGGGATTCCGGTCAGGAATGATAGCCAAGGAGATTTTCTTAGATGTACAAACTATTAGGAATACTTTTATTTATAGGTTTTATTCTTAGAGCGTCGCCATTTCGGAAAGGTCTTTCGAGGAGGGGCTGGGTAGGCGAGCTAGTGCGGTGCGTCCAGAAATGGATTTGCCTATCGTTCGGGATTGCTTGTGGAATAACAGGCAGAAGTCATTAACGCTCTCTATGGTAGAGCTCATCGATGTTGATTGATCAGGAAATGTGAAAACTGGGAAATGTACAAAATTAAGATATTGTAACTAATACATATGATGTAATGTTGGACATCTTGTTGAATGTGCGGGGTTCGTTTGTTGCGGTGCCTAGTTGTAGAAGGGAGTCACGCAGTACGGTTTTTGTAGAGTCTCGCCGAAGCTCAATCAGGTCTTTTGACGTAGGGGCGAAGGGGTGCGTCGCTATGTTAGCGCTTTGCTGCCGGTGGCGGGGAGAGCGCGCGTGAAGTTCGGAAGTGGACCAGATCCTTTGAAAAGAGCACGTCCAGAGTCCAGTCTAAGGCTACGAGCACTTTCTTCTCGAAGCGAGGGAGTTTTAGTAAGTAGATTGTTCGCCATAGCCACCAGGCAATGAAGCCGGAAAAATTGATGCCGAGAATATTTGCAACACCGGTCCGTTTCCCGATCGGGGCGAGCAGCCCTATCGTAGAGTAGATAAACGGTCGCTTCCATCCCTGTCGAACCGTCGCCAGGATATTCTGCGCTGCCACCCGTCCTTCGCGTAACGCGTGTTGTGCGGTTGGAGGATGAAATGCACCCGTTTTGTGGTCCGGCACCATTGCGCAGTCGCCCAAGGCCCAGACCCCGGGCCATCCAGGAACTTCCAGGTACTCGTTCACAAGGACCCGGCCCTTGACTTTTGGGCAAGGCAGTGTGCCTAGAAGCGAGTGGGGACTGATGCCGGCGGTCCAGACTAGTGTATTGGTCGTCACCGTCGTTCCGTCACTGAGGGTGATGTCGCGGTCCGTCACTGCAGTGACTTTGCAGTTCGCATGGATTTCCACTTTCTGCTCAGTCAGTTTGCGTTGTGCGTAGGTCCCGAGCTTCTCTCCGAGTTCGGGCAAGATGACCGGTCCCGCACTGACCAGAATGACCCGCAACATATCTTCCCGCAGGTGTGCAAAGAACCGCACGGCCTCCCGTAGAAAATCGTTCATGGCCGCAATGGTCTCGACTCCAGCAAACCCGCCTCCGGCCACCACGAAGTTTAGAAGGCCGGTGTGGTGTAAGGCTCCACACTCAAAGTCAGCTTCTTCCATGTTCGCGATGAGATGGCTGCGTAACGTAATCGCGTCGCTGAGCGTTTTCATGGTAAAGGCACGGGTAGCCAAGCCGGGAATATCGAAGAAATTCGTGGTGGCTCCAAGTGCCAACACGAGATGGTCGTACTGGAGTGCGTGGCAATGTTTGTCGTGCCCATGTGAAAGGCCGACGTATTTCTGCTCCAAATCGATAGCTTCGACCTCGCCATGAAAGAACGTCACTTTAGTCAGCAACTTGCGGATCGGGCTCACGATATTGGTGACATCAAGGTCGCTGGCTGCTACTTCGTGTAGCATCGGAGTAAAGAGGAAAAAGTTGTCGTGGTTGACGAGGGTGACGTCCAGGTTCGCACTTCGCTCGAGTGCCCGTTCGAATTCCAGCGCGGCATACATTCCGCCAAATCCCCCGCCCAGGATCAAGACCCTTGGTTTTCCGTTAGGCATACAGTTTTACCGAAGGCGTGTATGTCTGGAACCTGATGCGAGAAGCTTGGTCGAGAGGAGTATTCGCCACAGCTGGCGCTCTGATGGTGTGGAACAGTGATTGTTGCTCGAGGCGAATAAGTTGACAGGTAAGGTCATGGGTAGGGGACAGACAGTTTGTAATGAGTCAGGAGTTGGTCGATGGACAACATCTTACCACGTGGGGAGCCGATTGACGCGGATGATGCAGAAATCAGCAACCATCCCAACTTGCCCACGTGAAGTGAGGTTTGGAACCGAGAACGGCTTGCCCCGTCATGGCAAACAGAATGGTGAAATTGACACTCTGAACATGCGCAGAGCTCACCGGAGACGTTAGGCAATTTTATGCGACTATGGTACAAGAGAAGGCTGATTACCAATGGTCTCTTGGTGTACTGAGTTCTCGCTGCAACGAAAAAGTATTGCGAGTCAGCTGGCTGTCCTACGGATACCCGAGCATGTGTAGATCGCGTAGATTAAGAGAGGTGCGTTGAGGGTGAAGATCGAGGAGGACGCATGATTGCTTGGTGGCTGCTAGGTGGGGTTGTGGTCATATTGGTGGGAGGTGTCCTGTACAAGGGATGGAAGTCTCGCCGCTGGTCACCGTCTCATTCTGTGATGACAAAGACGACGGACGGGACAATGCTTCAATTCCTTGTTCGGCCAACACGCCGAAACGGACGGGAGTAGTGAACGGACCAGGAGCTAGGGTTCTAGCGAGCGGGCCTCATAAATCTTTTGCAATACGGCGCTGTTAGTGAGGGAGGGGCATCTAGTTTCTGAATAGTAAGAAATACCCCAATCCAGTTTGCTCATTCTGTCAGAATGTGGGAGTGTCCCGGCCCTTTTCCTACCCGGAGTATCCACAACTTCTCATTTCCTACTACAGTTTCTGCTTGACCGAATGTTTTCACGTGTGTAACCATTGGATACTATTTATGACGCGTGAGGATATTGCAGAAGGTACCTATCTCCGGTTGATCACCGATTGGTCTGGTAGTCCGGCGGGCCTTATTGCGGTGGTGCACCGAGTTGGGGTTACCTGGACAGGAGGGTGGTCTTGTCAGCTGCGATATCTGGATCGACCAGTGGGGGTGCGGACCAAAGCAGTCTCATCGGAGAGCGTGTCGCTTCGAGAGACGGACCTTGTGCACTTTGAGTTAGTGGGGACTTGGATTCCCGTGGACGTCTTGCAGGCCTCCACTCAGCATCTAGGAAAACCACGAAGTAGACGGAGGTCCCCTGCATGGAGGAGACGCAGAAGCTCTCTTCATCAACTCTGCTTATTTGACAACTGCTAAACAAATTGGTCAGCACTGGTCATGCTGGCAGTTCTTGGCCACCAAGCAATCTCGAGTAAGCGTGCGGCTGGCATCTCGTCCAATAGATAGGAGGAAGAAAACGTACTCCCATGGCTGGAGTTTGATGAAGTGGGAAGAAGGGGGATCTATCCCGTTGAATCATCCGGCTATGGGATCAGGGATGCAACAGGAAGAGGGTCATTCAACTCGTCTGTTAGACTGAGGTTTGGAGACATGATGAGTGTGAATGAGGAGTTTCTGTCGACTGGTTACACCCACCTTGCCGAAAATGCTGGTCAAATGATGGCGTACGGTACTGTCTGAAATTGATAATTGATAGGCGATGTCTTTATTTGAGAGTCCTTGACCGACGAGTGCAACAATCTCTCGTTCCCGCTCGGTCAATTCATCGGGCCATGTCAACGGTGACGGTTTCAGCTCAGTTTTTGTGAAAGTTCCCCCCTCCCGTACGTTGTTGCTTTCATGTGGGGTATGGTAGCTAGTGGGACAATACAGTGCATGAATTGCGGCGAACACAACTTCGGGCGGCTGAATTTTTAGGATCACGCTCTCCACGCCGCACTTAATGGCTGCACGCAAGCATGCGTTGTCTTCCAGGCCGCTCAGCAACACGATTTTACTACTAGAGGCTGACTCGCGTATTTGCCCGATACTGCTTGCCGGGTCTCGTATCGTTTCTGTATCGAGGATAATCAGATCAGGAGGCCTCTCCATGAGGAGTGCTTCAGAAACCATCGTTTGTTGAGGGAGCACAACAATCTGAGGAGCTCTACTTTCAAACAGTTTCTGCAACCCGAGCCACACGAGATACTGTTCAGTCACGATCACAATGGTAAGCCTTGGAATCACTACGCTGGCCATGATTGTTCTCGGCTCCAGGTCGATGAGTTTGTGCAAAGCGACGCTCCGGTCACGTGTGTCTAGGAGATCTGTGCCACAGATCTTGTCATTACTCTCTAAGGAAGCACGATTGGATCGTAGGGTACTTCATGCTACGGGTCGACTTGCATTGTATCGGTTGCTTTGAGCCGGAACTTGAGTAAGATGGACATGAAGTCTTTCTGTTGGGCGATCCGGTGTCGATTTCAGTGTGAATGAAAGAATTGGTGCAATTGAGCGAGGTTCAAAAAAGTTGATACGGCCCCTCTATGATCTGAGGTCTAGAGGTGTGGATGGCTCGGTTATCGTACTAGAAGTAGGCGAAGGGGTTTCGGGCACAAGCCGTGTGAGTGGTGTGTGATCAGCAGCTGGCTGTTATTGAGGCGGCCAGACAGTTCAGCATGCCAAAAAAGACGTGTGCAACTTGGTAGTCCTGGCGTGGTATGGGCCGCGAGTGGGGCTGTTATTCGGAGAATGCAGATCAGGAATTGAGTTCCCGCATCCGTTTGATTGAACAGTACAGGGCATATCCTTGGGCGATCATTCCGGTCACCAGCAATCCCAGTGCGGTCTGAAGCCAGTGTGATTCAGGATGATCGAGCCCATACATCCCAATCACGAATCCGAGTGCGATGGCAACGATGCCGACCGATCGTGCAACGATGACACTCAGACGCCAATTCGTGGGAGAGGGAGTTTTGGAAGACTGCATAGAGACATGCTACTCATCGTTCGAGAGAAGGTCAATCGTAGGGGCTGGCATGGCCAGTACCTATTGCTGATAGCAGTTCCTCGCTGGATCGTCTGAGGGCGAGTTTGCCGCGCAATTGGGACCCATAGGTCGCGGGGCTCTGACGTATCCTTCCACCGTATGATTCTTTCTTAACATCTCAATGTGTAATTCGTGACAGGATCCTGAACACCCGCTTGTGGATGGGGGCGGATTCTGTAGTGGCATGGATACCCCTCCGATTGGGATAAAGCGGGGATAGGTGATGGTTGTGGAGCCGAAAGTGAACCGCCCTTGATGAACAGACTGCGCAACTCGAGTGGTAAAGGTTGGGCGCGGATGCTCTGGTCGCAGCACCGTGGCCCAAGTGGGGTCGTCAGGAGCATAGAGGAAGGCGTTATTTCCGCGGTGACATTCGGTACAGGCGACGGTGCCCGGAGAAAATCCCTGAACGGGGTCGCGGAGGGAGGTGATGAGGATTTCGGCTGTATCAGGTGTCCAGTTTGATTGTGCGGAGTTTGGGTCATTGCCCCAAAAACAGGCGTGCCCGCTCGTGGCACTTTGGCAGATGATTTGAAATGATCCACTGCTCCTCCCCAGTGCAATGCAGGCACCCTTTCCCTGAGGTGGTGCGTAAGACCAGACACGTGCGAAGGAGGTCTCATCAACCTGAGTCTGTTCTAAGTTGTTTGGTGTAAGTAGGATGGTTTTGAGATTGCCGTGGCTCACCCATTCCGATGAGGATTGGTTCCAGTCAGGCGGAATCGGGACGTCTTTTGTACGGCATGTTTCGATGTAATTGTCCTTGCTAAACAGGGCTCCGCCTGTTGTCTGAGTGAGTGCAGGGGGCTGAGAGGAGACACTCTCTGTTGGTGTCCTCTGTACCGAGCAACCTGCGAGAACCACACAGGCTAGGGCAATGCCGGTTAAGTCTAGATACCTTGCTCGTATTCCTCGCTTCCAAGATTCCATGTTTTACAACTCCGATATAGCTGTCTATGGGTAATGTGTCTGCTGATCCATTGCGGAACATCAAACGATGCCCATCGGATTTTGCCCAGCCGAATGTGCAGGGAGCTTAAACCTCGGGGAGTTCTGATTCATTGCACGTCTTGAGCGAACGCCACGCGATTCTCCAGTGTCGTAAGAGGTGCTTGATCAAAATCAGAATAAACCAGCCCTTCCTTAGAAGACTGACTTTGAGAGTTTGCGCTGTTCTGCAAGAGCCTCTCGTTTGGTTCGAAAAAACTCTTGCAAGAGTCCCCGACTCTCCTCTTCCCGCAGGCCTCCGGTCACCTGTACGCGATGGTTGAAGCGGCGCTCAGAAGGAATATCGAGGATAGATCCACAGGCTCCTGCCTTGGGATCCCAGGCGCCAAACACGATTCTAGCGATGCGGGCTTGCACAATGGCTCCGGCGCACATCGGGCAGGGTTCCAGCGTCACGTAGAGTGTGGTGTTGGTGAGGCGCCATGTTTTCAACTGCTCGGCTGCTTTTCTGATGATGATGATCTCGGCATGCGCCGTCGGATCTTGTGAGATCTCCCGATAGTTGTGAGCGGCCGCAAGTATGTGGTTATCAGAGACCAGCACGGCACCAATCGGGACCTCCCCGACCAGAGGAGCAAGTCGGGCTTGTTGAAGTGCCAGCTCCATGAACCGGGAATCATCGCCGTCGGGCTGTCTCGGCGGAGATGTGGGAGCGCCTGTCATAGTCACCACGTATGCTAGCACAAGAGTTGGAAAGAGGGACAGGAGTGCGGAGAGTTGTGAGCAAGCTCGATAGGGAACTCTTAGGGTATCGGTGTTGGTCTCGTGCGTTGTGGAGGGAGTTGAGTTTTCAGGGTATCCAACTCAGCTTCGCGCTGGATCAGCTGGTCTTTCACCTCCGCGAGTTCAGCGCTACGCCGTTGAAGTGCTTCCTGAGTCTGTACAAGGGTTTCTTCGCGCTCTTTCAGTTGTCGCTGGAGAGCGGCCAGCTTAGCCTGTGCTTCGCCTGCTTGTGCCTGCAGTTCAGCGACTCGTTCTGCGGTAGCGGTGCCTTGAAGAGAGGTATTCCAACTCAAGAATGCCAGAATACCCAGGACGACGAGGAACATCACGCTCAGTATTCGCCCAAACGACGGTGTTGAGGATGCAGATGGTGGGAAGAGGTGATTCATCCATTCGCCTGGCACAAGGCTGGGTTTGGCGGATGGACTGGCAGCCTCCTCCGCTGAGAGCGGCAGTGTGCGAGCATCCATGATCTTTGCCTTGAGGTTCCGGGGAGGAGGGACCAGCGTGAGTGCGAAGGGAAGCGCCACCGCGACCGACTGATACTCCTTCAGCATGGTATGGCACGGAACACATCCAGAAAGCAGATGAGCCTCCAGCGCTTGCCGCTCGATCTTTTCCAGCGCACCGATCGCGTAGAATGGAACGTGGTCTTCGAGGTCTTGGTGTGTCATGCGGAGAGATCTTGTTCCCAGTATGTCTGCAGGGACTCGTGCAAGTCGGACATGCCAAGCTTGAGACGGGTGATCACCGCATCGAGCGGCTGCTCAAGCTTCATCGCAATCTCCGCCGGCAGCAGGCCCTCATAGTACGCCAATTCGATTGCCTGCCGGTTCGCCTTCGGCAGATCTTCGAGTGCTTTCGTGATCACTGTTCGTAGTGCGTGGTCCGCTGGCCCCTCAAATTGCTCCGGTACGGCAACCTGCTCGGTGTCGTTGGCCGACAATGTCTGACGGCGCGATTGGGGACCGGAAGCTCGTAATCGGTCGATAGCCCGGCTGCGGGTCAACGTGATGAGCCAGGCGATTGGTGTGCCGCGTCCAACATCATAGCGAACCGTGCGTTTCCAGATATCGACGTAGAGTTCCTGAAGGACGTCAGCGGCTTCTTCTCGGCTCCCAAGTATCCTCAAGGCCAAGCTGAAGAGGATCGTGCTTGATTGGTCATAGAGTTGGATGAAGGCCTCGTTGTCCTCCTTGCCAGCTCGAATAGCGACTTTGGGATCAATCGTTGACGCGGCGTACTGGGTTGCAGTGTTCATAAAGCGATGATGGTCAGAAATAGGAAGATGATCTCTCAATCGGTCACAACTATAGCACCCTGCATCTGCTGCACGAAGAAAACGCGAAAAAGAATGTCGGTTCACGCAAGTTCGAAAAGAGAATTGTTGTTGATTTCCAATCGGCGGGAGAAAACGATCGTCGCAAGGAGGAGACGTAAGTCGTGCCAACTCACATCTATCGATGCCAATTTTTCAGGAAGGAGGTTGAACAACAGGTCTGTCAGCACATAGTCGAAACGTTCTACGAGACCGAGTGTGCAAGAACGAGGTGTTTCTGTGGGGCCGACAAATCCACCCTCACCGTCGATCTCCCTTGAAGTACGGTGCCAACAGAGTTGCTGCTTCGCTTGCGCCGCTGGGCTCTGGGGGTGGGGCTGTCGCAGGGAGATTCATAGTTTGCTCAAGCGTGGTGACCCATTGACCCTTCATGAAATCGTCCATGGAAAGCTCAATCCCTTTCCCGTAACAGTGCAGGTAATCCACGAGAGATTGTTCGTCCCCGAAGTTGTATCGCCGAACGTACACAGTCGGGACTTGTAAGGCGACGGCTTCGACCAGGGTTCCATATCCTGGCTTGGTCATGACCACATCGACTGAGGCGAGCAATGTCTTAAACGAAAACGGGAGGGACTTGATCGAGATGAATCGCTTGCTCTCAGACGGAATTGAACCATCAAAGAGAAAACGATAACCAGGAAGTGATTCGACTGTCTCGAAAGGGAGTGAAGCCAGCGGTATTCCTCCGAATCCGATCAGGACCGTTCGTTCACCAGGCGCAAGGGCCAGGAATTCGGCCAGTTCCTTGCGGGCGGGGGCAGCCGGTTCGGCAATCGGGTGAATCATGATGACTCGGTGAAAACAGTCCAGCGTGGGAGAGGGAGTGATGCGAAGGGCGAGATCGGCTTGGCTATAGGCCTGTCGGATGGACTGCGCAATTGCTCGGTTGTCGATTGAAGGAGGAGCCTGGTATTCAGAGAGAATCAGGTCCCAGGTAAAACTGGCGAGTGCAACGGTCGGAATCGAAGCGGTCTGCCCTGCTGCCAATGCGAGGTACGGGGTGTCGGCGAGAATCAGCTCCGGTTTGGCCGCCTGCATCGCGGCTACTTCCGTCAGGAGCCGCTCATCCCATGTGCTGTGGAATTGGTGGTGCGCATGCCAGGTCGCCTCGATATTGATGGTTATGGGACCCTGCTGGATGCAGCCCACATCCTGTTGGACGGGACTGGTTTCCCACGGAATCTTGAGACGATCGACAAAGAATGATGCAGGAACGGCCGTACGCAGAAGCACTCGAAGGTCCGGAACAAGACGGCCTAATGCATTGAGCACCGGCACCACCTGGGCGGCGTGACCGAATCCATGTGCGGAGATGGCGGCCCAGATCAGCGGCATAGAAAGAATGCGGGCATGTTATGAGGGACGTCCAGTGTAGGACGAAGGGACTCAGCTGTTGGAGTGGTCCGACTCCATGGGGGCAATGTTGTACATCAACTCAAGGTCAAATTCGTCCACCAATTCGTTGAAGGCTTTGGTGCCGAGATCGGAGCGAACCTCCGCCATAACCAAGTCAATGGCGGGGGCGGCATGCTGACCATACTGTGTGACGGCTGAATCTATTCGTTTCCTGGCCTCATCGAGGTTCACGTGCAGTCTCCTTCAGGCATGATAGCGATATGATCATCACAGTGTGCGTAGTAATTCCTGCATCTCCGGGACCAGATCCTTCCCGCCGTTTGAGCGCCCCGCAAGAACTGCCTCGATTCCAGCCGTGAGGACGGGCTTGGCATCGGCGTGCCTGCCCAATCGGATCAAGGTCCGTCCCAAGGCTAGATGAGACGCGGCGTGGGTTGGGTCCAGCTGTGTGGCCACCGTCAGATGCTCAACAGCTTCCTCTAGACTTCCGTTTTCTTGAAGAATCTTGTTGCCAAGTCCATAGCGTCCGAGGAATCCCTTAGGATTCTTGGCAACCATCTGACGGAACGCATCAATGTCCATAGTACCTGCCGTTCAAGTTTAAGCGGTACTATAGCACTGAACTGCCAGAATGAGCCATATGAGAACGTGGTTGGGAGAAACGGGACAGGTTCGTCATGGGAGCGGAGGTGTCACTGCAGGAACCGTGGAGCGTGTGGGAACGGTGGTCGACGGCCTTTTGGCCCTCACGGTCACCGTGCGAACGCCGGGGCTCGAGGTTGGAGCGCTGCTGGCCATATAGCGCGTTGTGTCGCGGATTAGTTGGGTCGTCAGTTCTGTCAGGCAGGCTTCCGTGACGTGTCCCTTTAGCTCATCGATCATGACCGGTGTGGCACCAAATATTTTGTACTGCACGGTGCCGGATGAGGTGCCTTCGTACCGTTTGACTTGTCCGTCCCAGCGTTCAAGTTCAAGGCCGACCGTGGCTGCATAGTCGTACTCAAAGTCAACGAAGGGTGAAAGAAGAAACATGGACCCGCCGAGGATGATGCCCTTGAATGCGGACAGCCACGAATGAGGCTCGATGGTTTCGTCCACCGTGATGCGTGCCGAAACGATTTTTTCGCCGAGAGAGTCCGATTTTGCACCGAGCGGAATCAATGTCGAGAAGAGACGAGTGTCCTGAACTTTATTGAGAACCCGCCGTTCGACTTCAGCCGAAGGATTTTGCGGCGCGCCGTTTCGTGACAGGTGAAACGTGTCCATGACCAATGGAACCCGCTCATCGCCGGCAAGTGAGAGAGGCTCGGTCGGCTGCAAGTCCGTCGAGGAAGGCTTTAATTCAATCGAGCGAGTACATCCGGTTCCCATGCACAATATGACTCCGATGCAACTCACGATTGACCAGCGAACAGCATGTCTCGTCATGGTAACCGTCTCCTCAGAAATAAAAGGAAAATCCTATAAAGGGGAGACTCGCGTTCAACCCAAGATTTGGGAAGGCAATCCCTGCATTCGAAATATGATGGAAGCGATAGCCTGCGTTGACAGTGAGTTGTGAGGTGAGAAACCAGGAAACGCCCACTCCTCCGGTCAAGACGAAATTGAATTCAATGGCTTCTTCACGAATACGACCGCCAAGATCCGTCCAGAAAGGCCCGCCAGCAAATTCCGCGTAGGGACGGACACGACCCAAAGCCACAAAGGTGTATTTGATCCTCGGTGTGAACCCCACGCCATGTGTCAGGAATGGTTCTCGGAACTCCAGGTAGACCATTTCTGCCCCGAGCGAGATCTGCCCTCGGTACCAGCTATCCCCGATGGGATCGGTCAACGTAATCATCCACGAGGGCATCAGGGCCGGCCCGTGTTGTT
Source organism: Nitrospira sp. CMX1 (assembly GCF_054902215.1). Taxonomy (NCBI): domain Bacteria; kingdom Pseudomonadati; phylum Nitrospirota; class Nitrospiria; order Nitrospirales; family Nitrospiraceae; genus Nitrospira; species Nitrospira sp. CMX1. The sequence continues at coordinate 56,592 of NZ_JBUBKD010000015.1, forward strand.
TGGTTTTGTGAAGGTCCGTGAGTCGGTGAGAGAACATATAGCCGGCGGTCAGCCCGACTTCTTGTGTGCCGACCGTGATCGTAGGCGAGACATCTGAGGCCAGTGCAAGAGGCGCTGTCAGTGGCATTCCCAAGATGGCAGTCAGTATGGGGCGAGCGAACCAGTTCATGTGCTCTCCTCGTCAGTATCCTGTCGGCTGCTGTGAGGGAAAACTTGATTGAGGGGTGTTCGGATGTGCCGTGTTCTCGTGTTCTAAGGTAGCAGAGGATTGAGTTCTGTCTAGGCTCGCGGGGGTGTGTGTTGATTCATGAGGAAGAAGGGATAGGGCGAGCTGGTTACCCAGTTTCTTTCAGGTTCAAGAGCTTTTTCGAGTCGGACTCGAAATCAGGCAATCGATAGCGCAGATCGAGTGAAACGACACGTTCGAGACAGCGTTGAGCAGATGTGGAGTCGTGTCGGCTTTCATAGAGTCTTGCGAGGAGGCGGAGTACGGCGGCTTCGGCAGGTTCATTTCCAAGCTTGATGTAATGTTCCGAGGCGTTATTCAAGCAACGTTCTGCTTCGAGAAAGTCTCCCTGATCTAGGTAACATTTGCCGAGCTGGCTGTACGTTACGGCGAGCCCTTCTTCGTTGCCGACTATTCGATGCTGATCGAGAGCCTGTTTGAACATCACGACCGCCTGATCCCATTGGCTGCCCCGAGCCTCTTGCAGGGCAAGATTTGTATAGAGGATGCCGAGACCGCGGGCGTCTTGTAACGTGTGCATGAGATCCAGGGCTTCGAGGTAGTAGGGGCGTGCGTTCTCTGGATGGTCCGAGGCGATATGGAGGTTGCCGAGATTCACCAAGGTATAGGCCACTGCGGTGAGATTTCGCTCGGTTCGTTGAATCTTGAGCACTTCGCGATAGCATTGTTCGGCCTGGGGGAGGTCGTTCGTCAGAGCGCAGGTGTTGCCGAGGTTTCCCAGTGAATCCGACAAGGCTTGCGGGCTGTCTGCAAGCCGGTCATCGGCCACTGCTGCTTCCCATGCCGCGCGAGCCTGGACCAGATCGCCACGATGGAGAAAGATCCGTGCGCGATGTTTGTGGTCTTCGCTCATAAGCGGTCAGCCATCAGTTCTCAGGATTCAGGGTATTCCGACAGTGCTCACAACTCAACACTCAGCACCGTTTCCTATCAGTCTCCCCCTTTTGGCGTGTCGCGCTTATATTCAAGCTGAAGCTCATCCAGTTCTTCCAGGCCTAATCCAGCTCGGAACGAATGATGGAGCTCAGTGACGCACTCGATGTCTCGAGGACTCTTGCTCGTCTGAGAGGCCAGATAGGCTTCGGACAATCTCATGCCGGTCTCGAAGTGACGTGCAAGAGTTTCTTCCGTCACCTGTTGCCAGGTGATATAGATGCAGAAGGCCTGGAAGGAATGCGCGTTGGGATACTGCTGTGCCAGGGCGAGTAACCCTTCATAGGCTTCCCGTGCGGTACTTCCGGCATTGGAGGAAAAGGTTCCTTCTAGTTCAACAGCCGTATCCCAGTCTGGGCCGAGTTCAGTTTCTGCTTGATGAAAAGCTTCTTGTGCAGCAAGGGCGGGATCAAAGCGCATCGTGCCTCCTCAACTAGGCCTTGAAATCATCAGAAGGATACTGAGTCGGGTGAAAGGAGGTCAACGTGTGTACTCCACCATCAATTTACATTAGTGTGAGGGGCTCGGTAGACTGTTCGGAATCGTATAATGAATGCCGAGAGTTTGAGACACTATATGACTCGTGAGTCTATCTCAACTGACCCCATCGATCGGGTTCTCCACTATCATGTTCGTACGAAGCACCATTTCAATCGTTATGCTCGTTCATTGGGGTATCTTGATTGGGCGAATCAACCTGACCCATTCCGGCGGTTCGAGGGGGCTCAGCTCATCTCTCTCCCGTTGCTCATGCCCAATGAGCAACCTGTGTCCCCTGCGTATGCCGCGCTCTATGAACCGGGCTCTGTTCCTTGTCAGCCTGTCAGCGTGACCACGTTGTCACGGTTCTTTGAATTCGCTCTTGCCTTGTCGGCCTGGAAGAAGGCCGGCGAGTCTGAGTGGGCGCTGCGAATGAATCCCTCATCCGGCAATCTGCATCCTACGGAAGGGTATGTGGTCTTGCCGCAGATCAAAGGTCTCGATCTGACGCCTGGGCTCTATCACTATGCACCCAAAGAGCATGGGCTGGAACGGAGAGCCGATTTCCAAACCGACCTGAGTGCTCGACTCATGGCCGATTTTCCCCCTGATGCGTTTCTCCTTGGACTGACCTCGGTTCATTGGCGAGAGGCCTGGAAGTATGGTGAGCGGGCGTTTCGCTACTGCAATCATGATGTCGGCCATGCGATCGGCGCCGCGCGGATTGCGGCGGCGACACTTGGTTGGAACATGGTGCTGCTGGACGGTACGGCTCAGGATACGGTGGCGATGTTGCTCGGGACAAATCGCACAGAAGACTTTGGCGAGGCTGAAGCAGAACATGCGGATTGCTTGGCGGTGATCTGGCCATCTGAAAATGTGAAGCCTGAAGCGTCGTTCGTGAAGTGCGAACATTCAAAGGCGCCGTTGTTTCTTGATGCGGCGGTTGTGAAGGAAGTGATTGATGGAGCATGGCATGGGAAAGCCAATCGCTTGAGTCAGGAACATGGTGTCCAATGGGATATCATCGACGAAGTAGCCGAGGTGTCCTCGAAACATGCTCGTGATGAGCATAGCGTTTCGCTTCTCGTTCCCCGCGTCACCCTTCACTCCTTACCCCTCATGCCTCACGGGATTTCAGCTGGTCAGATCATTCACCAGCGCCGAAGCGCCGTCGCGTTTGACGGCACGACATCGATTTCTGCGGCGACGTTTTTCCATATGATGCAACGGGTCATGCCATCGGCTGAATCCCCGCAGTTGGAGCGGTCGATGCCGTGGGATGTCTGGCCTTATGATCCGGCGATTCATCTCATGATCTTTGTACATCGGGTGGAGGGGCTCACCTCAGGCTTGTATTTTCTGGTACGGGATCGCAGGAAGTTGTCGTGTGTTCAGCAGGCGATGAACTCTGAATTGACCTGGACCGTCACACCGGGGTGTCCTGAGGGGATACCGTTCTACCGGTTGCTGGAGGGTGATGCGAGAAAACTCGCTGTACAGGTAAGCTGCCATCAAGATATCGCCGGCGACAGTGCCTTCTCCTTCGGCATGTTGGCTGAGTTCGAGGGGACTTTGCGGGAGCGCGGTACCTGGTGGTACCCACGCCTATTTTGGGAAGCAGGCTTGCTCGGGCAGGTCCTGTACCTGGAAGCGGAGGCGGCAAGAGTGCGAGCGACCGGAATCGGCTGCTTCTTCGATGATCCGGTTCACGAGATCGTCGGCATCCAGAGTTTAGCCATGCAGTCGCTGTATCATTTCACGATCGGCGGGCCGGTGGAAGACCGACGCTTGCAGACCTTGCCGCCGTACGGACATCTGGTGAGGAGTAGGGGGTGAGGCGTAAAGGGTAGGAGATAAGGGAACATGTTCAAGATCAAGAAGAAGGTTGAGAAACCGAAGCGGATGGTGCTCTACAACATTGTGGAGGATTATTCGGAGTTTGACGCGCCTGGCAACGTGACTGTCTGTGCCATGACAGAGCAGGAAGATCTTCAAGCCCATACCAAGATCCTGTCCGAGAGCTATGATGTTCCACTTGAAGCGATGACGGCCTTGTTGACGACCGGTGGAACGTATGTCTACCCACAGAATGGCGGCATCCTCACGCGAGGACTATTCGCGTGCCGGATTGGCTCAGGAGAGCAAGGTCCGAAACAAACTTGGACCTTGGACTTGATGCAGTTTGCCGAGGCGGAACACGTGGCTCGATCCAGGGCGCTTTCACTCGTCGAGGCGGCCTGGGAGGTGTTTCGGATAGCCCTGCCGAGTGAACTCCAGGCCAAACTGCAGCAGAAAAATTTAGGCTTGGATTATCGAACGTTGGATCGCGCTGTCGCCAAAGGTGGCGACATCAAGTACATCGATTTCAGGAAGGACTGGTCGCCGCATTTCAAACGCCTGTGCATCATGCCGGACGGACGACTAGTGGAGACTGGAGGAATTCAAGAATTCGCTCAGCTGCATGGCATTACCGTAGCTCAGGCCCAAGCCTTGATCGAGCAGGGTGGGACGCTTGAGGTCAATGGCGAGGTGTTGGCCTGTCAGATCGTGAACGGTCAACCGTCCGTGGCGCGGTTTAGTGCAATGAATTATGCGAAGGCCAAGGACTTGGTCGTGTCGAAGGGCTTACACTTGATGGATGCCCTCAGTGAAGTTGGGTATGCGGACCCGGCGATGATGCGGGGGCTCGCGCGAAAAACACTACGTGCATGACCGTGATCGAGGGAGCGAGTCTATTCTGGCGGTAGGTCCCGTTTATAAGCGTTGGGGGCCTTGTAAAATCGCATTTGACCGAATGCGTGTGAGAGCCGGCTGGTAAGCGAGAGGGCTATTGACGTTATAGTAGGCCGTTTATCTGCAACGTACCCACCAAGGCCAGCGCCAAGAACATTGCATGCCACATCTGTCATCGACGGATAGCGATTATGGCAGAAGACTTGGAAGAGCTCCGCTGAAAACGAGATGCTCCCTGCGATGGCGATAATCCTCGCAATAGTCCAACGAGGGCCTGAATCCCAATGCTGTTGGCAATGAAGCAGATATCCGAACCCCATAAACCAAATCGTATTGCCAATGACGTCAATAGACTTATTCCAGGTGAGGGAGAAATCCTGAAAAGGAATCCAGCGGATCTGATTCCAGTGTGGGTGTCCTGCAAAACTGCTTAGCGGGAAGAACGGAGCAATAGCTAGGACAACGACTAAGAACCAAATAGTCCCTCTCTTCAGTGTCAGCTGTGTGCGGAACGTGTTTGGGGGGGATTCTTTGATACTCATAGGCCATCATTGCAGATCCTGACGGATCAGACCAGCACTCGAAGTCAGAAGTATACCCGATGAGCAGAATGGTCGGAAGTGGATGGGATGCACCTGAATACGTTGAGTCTACAGGGGATACTGGCACAATGTCGGAGCAGAAAGAAGATCAGCAGACCGTGGTTGATAGAGGAGGGCTTGGCGGTCAGGCCGCCAGTTCTTCTTTTACGGCATCAAGCAGCTTGTTGATGTCGAAGGGTTTCTCAAATGCCCGGCAAGCGCCGAAGAGTTTCGCGACATTGAGGAAGTTATGGTCGCCTTGGGCTCCTGTAATGGCAATGACTTTGGCGTCGAGGTATTCGCGGGTGAGCTGAAGTGTGGCTTCAAGCCCGTCCGTTTCCGGCATCAAAAGGTCCATAATCACAAGGTCGACAGGTTCTTTGTGGTAGAGGTCGAGGCCTTTGCGGCCATCCTCTGCTTCAAGCACACGGTGCCCCGCCTTTTGCAAGACGCCCTTGAGCAACCCTCTGATGGATTGCTCATCATCGATAACGAGAATAGTGGCCATAGGTGCTCGTGTTCGTATGGTTGGATCTTACCTGGGAGGTCTGAGACTGTCTAGAAATAAAACGATAGTGGGCAATAGAGACAAATGGTTGATGGCTGTGGGGCCAATCAGCGTAGCGGAGGATCTCTCCTGTTTTGAGATACGGAGGCGTCGTTAGGACGTTGAGATCCGATCCGGCAAGCATTCCCCATCGATTTCCATAAGATTCAGCCTAATTTCCTGCTGAAATAATTGGTTGACCGAGTTTTTATTTTTTGCTACAAGCGTGGAGCCTTAAATCCGTCGTTGTTCAACTTTTGGACATCTTTAGGTAGGAAGGTACGACCGTGAATAGAGCCGATCAGTCTACATGGGCCTGGACCCGTCGAGCGTTTCTTCAGGTTTCTCTGGTCGGGACTCTCTTGCTAAGTGGGCGGTTGGTTGGTCCGCAGCCCGTTCAAGCTCGGGAGCTTCCCGAAGGTAGGTTGACATTGGTCAACATCTGGACCGATGAGCGGTTGGATGTGACGTATCGAGATGAATCCGGCACCTATGATCTTGCGGCGCTTGATGATGTGAATTATCTCCTCCGCTGCCACAAGACCGGGGAGATTGGTGCCATCGATGTGCGGGTGCTGGAGCACGTCAATTTGGTGCAGAAAAAGCTTGGCACCCAGCAAGAGATTCATATCATCTCAGGGTTTCGGTCTCCGGAGTATAACGATCTCTTGGTGCGAACTGGGCAGCAAGCCGCTAGAAACAGTTTGCATGTGCAGGGGCAGGCGATCGATCTCAGTATCCCTGGTATCCCCCTGAAGAAGCTCCGTGAGGCTGCACTGGAATTGAGGTATGGCGGAGTCGGTTCCTATAAAAACTCGACATATGTGCATTTAGACTCGGGACCGTTCCGATCCTGGTACCACTAGCACGTCTGTGTTCACTGAGGGTGGCGTGCTCTCTAACGGGACGACACATTTGGTGTTTCTCCCTCCCCCTCTGGGGGACCTGTCTGTTCTCCCCTGAGGAATGCTCTGCAGGTTTGCTTCAAAGATTGTCAAAAGCAGCGCTCACTTGGGTGAGCCGATGTTTGAAATCTGAACAGAACCATGAAGGTGACGTACAGACCTTCTTGAGTATCAAAGAAGGCTCTTATTGAAGGGTAGTCTCCTATCCCTGTCGCTTTAGGAAAAGAACGGAGAGCGGAGGGAGTGTCATCGTCAGGGAGTAGGGGAACCCATGGCTTGGAGTCTGATCAGCATGTAGCCCGCCGCCGTTTCCAAGATTACTGCCGCTGTAGACGATACCATCAGTATTGAGCAGTTCTTGATACCACCCTACGTCAGGGACTCCGATGCGGTAGCCATACCGAGGAACGGGTGTGAAGTTGCACACACAGACGATCGCTTCACCCGTCTTTCTCGCCTTACGAAGGTATGCGATAACGGAGTTGTTGGAGTCGCTGAAGTCGATCCACTGAAACCCATCCCAATCAAAGTCGATCTCGTGTAACGCAGGTTCTTGGCGATAGAGTCGGTTCAGGTCGCGGGTAAGGCATTGTAGCCCGCGATGTGGCTCGTATTCACAAAGATGCCAGTCAAGACTGGTGTCATGGTTCCACTCCTTCCACTGCCCAAACTCACCACCCATGAACAGCATTTTTTTCCCAGGGTGGCTGTACAGGTATCCATAGAGCAGCCGGAGATTAGCAAAGCGTTGCCATACATCACCGGGCATCTTGTCGAGCAGCGTTCGTTTGCCGTGGACCACTTCGTCATGAGAGAGGGCAAGGATAAAATTCTCACTGAAGGCGTAGAGCAAGCCAAACGTGACTTGATTCTGATGGAATCGGCGATAGATGGGGTCATACTGGAAAAACGCTAACATGTCGTGCATCCATCCCATGTTCCACTTGAATGTAAACCCAAGTCCTCCCGTGTAGGTCGGACGCGAGACGCCTGGCCACGACGTCGATTCTTCTGCAATGGTGATGGTCCCGGGAAATTCTCGGTGGACGAGAATGTTGAGTTCCTTGAGCAGCGAGACTGCACCGAGGTTCTCCTTTCCGCCGAACTCATTGGGGATCCATTCACCATTCTTCCGTCCATAGTCGAGGTACAGCATAGATGCCACGGCATCCACGCGTAATCCATCGATGTGGTACTTATCCAACCAGAAGAGGGCGCTGTTTAGGAGAAACGTTCGCACCTCCACACGGTCGTAGTTGAAGATCCGGCTATGCCAATCGGGGTGGTACCCTAGGCGTGGGTCAGCATGGTCATAGAGATGCGTCCCGTCAAAAAGTGCTAACCCATGTGGATCATCCGGAAAGTGGGCCGGCGCCCAGTCAATGATGACGCCGAGCCCGGCTTGGTGAGCCCTATCCACGAACGCCATGAATCCCTGTGGTTCGCCATATCGACTCGTGGCGGCGAAATAGCCGGTGGTTTGATAGCCCCATGATCCGTCGAAGGGGTGTTCCGTGATCGGGAGAAGCTCAAGATGGGTATAGCCGAGATCCTTGGCATAGGGGATGAGCTTCTCAGCTAGTTCGTGGTACGTCAGCCACCGATTGTTCTCCTCCGGCACACGCATCCAGGACCCCAAATGCACTTCATAGATCGAGAGAGGAGTTGTGAGAGGATCTCTCGTCGATCGCGCTGCCATCCAGGTCTCATCCTGCCACCTGTAGGTGGACACATCGCGCACCACTGAGGCCGTCCGTGGGCGAAGCTCACTGGCAAAGGCATAGGGGTCGGCTTTGAGCAGGGGAGGGTTGTGTTCCCTGGTTCGAATCTCGTACTTGTACAGAGTCCCTTCCGGGAGATCCGGGATAAAAAGTTCCCAGATTCCGGTCGCTCCGCGGCTTGCCATGGGATGGAGGAGTCCGTTCCAGTTATTAAAGTTTCCGACGACACTGACACGGGCGGCATTCGGAGCCCAGACCACAAAGTGCACACCGCAGACGCCTGCGATGGTGCGGATATGGGCACCGAAGTGTTCGTAGGATTTGAGCAATGTTCCCTCGGCAAACAGGTGCAGGTCAAAATCCGTCAACAGCGGGGGAACTGAATAGGGGTCGGATGTCTCCGTGACAGCATCGTCGAGGTGGGTGATGCGAAGTCGGTATGAGGGGATAGATGTGGTATCCGGAAGCAGCGCCTCATAGAGACCCTCTTCGAAAATGCGTGTCATGCGCCACAAGACGGAGTTGGAGAGGAGCGCGACGTCCTTGACGCCTGGCTGCCAGGCTCGGAGCGCAAGATGGGGACGGTCATCGAGCAAAATCACGTGAGGGCCAAGCACCGAGTGCGGATTCCAATGTGTCCCAGACGCTAGGCGATCGACATCATCTTGTTCAATTATGCGTTCGTTCGGCATAGGCCTATCCTACTGAGGGCGACAACGATTAGGAAGGAGAAAATGTGATTTTCTGAGGTCTCACAGCAAGAGCCCAAAAGACGACTCTGATTGCATTGGCGCAATCGTCCCAGGATAATGCGTTGGGTTTGGACAATCGGTAGCACGTCGTCACGAGGAATCGCATGTCTTCTTTGACTCTCGCTCTTCTCATCTTCGGCCTGAGTTACCTGCTCATCATGACCGAGCGGCTGCACAAGACGATCGTCGCGCTGTTCGGTGCGGCGGTGATGATCAGCTTCGGTGTGGTGTCACAAGAAGAAGCGTTTTATTCCCATGAGTTCGGGGTTGATTACAACGTGGTCTTTCTGTTGATCGGCATGATGGTCATCGTCAACATCGTACGAGAGACGGGACTTTTCGAGGTCTTGGCCATTTGGGCGGTGCAACGAGCGGATGCGAAGCCGTTCCGCCTCCTGGTCTTGTTGGCCGTGCTCACGGCGGCCTTGTCCGCCATGCTGGATAACGTCACCACCGTGCTGCTTATGGCACCGGTGACGTTGGCGATCACCAAACGATTGGGGTTGAACCCCGTCACATTTTTAATGACCGAGGCCCTGGCCTCCAATATCGGAGGGACAGCCACACTCGTCGGCGATCCTCCCAATATCATGATCGCCAGTAAGGCAGAGCTCAGTTATCTGGACTTTTTGATCGTCCTGGGGCCGATCGTGCTCATCATGATGGTGGCGTTCCTCACCGTGTTGTGGGTTATCTTTGGGCGAACGATGACGGTTGCCCCGCATCTGAGAGAAGCCGTTCTCTCGCTCAGTTCACGAGAAGCGGTGCCGGATGAGGCGTTCTTGAAGCGTTGCCTCATCTTGCTGGCGGTCGTCAACGTGGCCTTCTGTTTCCACTCCCTGGTTCATCTCGAGCCTGCCACGGTCGCGCTGTTAGGTGCGAGCCTGTTTATGGTGATCGGGCATGCCAGGCGCAGACACGAAGAAGATGCTGAAGAATTGACGTATCTGGCGGAAGTGGAGTGGAAAACCATCTTCTTTTTTATCGGTCTTTTCATCCTGGTCGGAGGATTGGTCAAGGTTGGGGTGATCCGATATCTTGCTGATCAATTGGTATCGGTGACGAGAGGGAATCTTGCAGGATCCACTATGGCGGTACTCTGGGGATCGGCAATACTGTCCGCCGTTGTCGACAACATTCCCTATGTGGCTGCGATGAATCCGTTGATCGTCGACCTTGCTCGATCACTGCACCCAGAAATCACCGATTATGCAACATTGGTTCATCAAGCGGATATCATCCCACTCTGGTGGGCGTTGGCCTTGGGGGCTTGCTTAGGAGGCAACGGTACCATCATCGGGGCGAGTGCCAACGTCGTGATTGTGGATCTCGCTCGAAAAGCCGGCTACCGGATTACCTTTTGGCAGTTCTTTCAGTACGGGTTCCCGGTCATGGTGGGATCGGTTGCGTTCAGTGCCGTCTACCTCTGGCTGGTGTTTCTGCGATAGGTCGGTTCTATCCCCTCTCCGGCCACCTCGACTCGGTTGAGCTGCGCACTTCGGAGAGACGAATTACGGTTTATCGGTGACGGTCAGGCTCAGTGTTCCATCACTCATCGTGCGGATATGCAATGCATTGACATCGGCAAATACTCCGATACCCTGGACCGACCCTACGGTTCCGTGCATCGAGACGGATGGACTGAGTGCACGATTCAGTGTAGTGGCCAGTAGGCCTCGCACTCGGTCGGTGGCTGTAGTCACCCCGAGAATGGATTCGCTGGCGATCAGGTCTCGGAACGTCGAGAGGTCGAGCCACGTGACCGTTTTCTGTAACAGCGCTTCTGTCTCGGGGTCATAGCGGAGGCCGCCGATAGAAACCGTCTGTGTGAGTAAGTTTATTTCAGGCTTTCCGACAAAATACACGTGACCGACCGCGTCTCCCGAGAAATCAACCCGCATCACCACCTGGTTGCCGCCATTACCAAAGATCGCGGCGGTTGTAATCAGGATGAAATGCTCTTTCTTCACGACGCGTTTCCCATTGAGCCGGTTTGCAAGGACCTTGGAGAGCGAGGCGTAGTCCAGGGGGATGTCCGTGACGACATGGAATCCCGTAGGAGTGAGCCGGTTGGCAAGCGTGGTGGGGAGTGTGCCGTAGAGTTGGGCGTCGGCGGCACCGTAGAATCCGGTAGACGTTGGTGGAGTGTCGAGTGGAGGAAGGGCTGCGACTTCGGCGGGCGGTTCCTGGCCGAAAACGATGACCGGTTTCGCAGTCACGTGGATCGCGTCAGAGACGATGGGGCCGGCCCCGGAAAAGCCGCTATGTTGGACTTTGTCGATATTGAACTGAAGCCAGGCCTCCGGTTCCAAACGGATAGGGTTGCGTAGCGTATTCCAGGCATCTTCCACGCGAGATTTGACCGTCAGCGCATTGAGGCGGGTGACCGCGCGGTTGAGTCCTCCGCGGGCGACGTCTGCGAGCCTCTGTTTTACTTCCTGAGTCACATCGAGATCGCCGACTCGTATGTGGCATGGATCACTGGTGTTCACGGCCACGCTGGCGACCGATGCGGCCAGACCATATGTCGGAGTCAGCTCGGTCGCGATACTCCCGTGCACGGTGCCCCTTCGTGGCCATTCACTGCCTTCGCCGCAGTGAAGCGAATTGGCTCCAATTTTATATCGAAGGGCGGTACCGACGAAGATATGGGAACTGGAAAGTTCGATCCCTTTCCACCAATCACGGAGAGCCAGGCTCGACGGTGAGCCGTTGGCTTGGTGGGCACCGGAAGGCGCCATTGTGAAATCATCTCGCTCCGCATAGTATTTGTAGTCAGTACCTTTGGGGTGTTTGATGAGGCTTCCCCAATGGTCGAATTTCTTCGGGATCATGCTGTCATCGTTGATCGCAGTGAGAAACGACGACAGATCAACATGGACAGGAACGCTGATGCTCGATTCTTGGGCTAGAGAAGGTGGATTCGGTGTTGCCGGTAATAGCTTCGGTGCTGGTGGGCGAACGATAGGGGTATTCAGTGCGGTGCAGCTTGCCAAGGACAGCAACAAGGATAAGGCTACGAGAGAAGTGCTTATCAATTTGGGAAACATCTGCTTTCCCCCTTTAGCTAGTCACAGGTCGTGAGGTTCGTGGATTCAAACTGTCTTAAGTCTATGGAAAGTGATCTCCGGTGATTAGGAAACGGGAGCAGGATACCAGAAACGCACGAGCGTTTGTCAGGCCCCGTTGATGGAGTCGATGCAGGTCTCGTCGTAGGTTGAATGGGGATCCAGAAAGTACTTCGTCAACCTTTCTTTTTTAGTCGTACCCATACAGCCAGTGGGTCGTCGAAGGGGACACATTCTTGACGGAATGACGGACTCCTTTCGGAATAAACACTTCATCGCCCGGCTCGGCGATGATCTCTTTCCCGCCGATCGTCAGCCTGAGCTTCCCGACCATGACGGTCACGAGCTCATTCGTCGCATGGACGAAATTATTCCACTCACGGTCTGGCGGGTCAGTGAACATATCGCAGGAGTAGCCGCGCTGGTTCCAGTCGCGAGCGACCTGGTGGCGGTCGAGCGGCACAGGGAATTTCTGGTGGGTGAGATGGGACATATAGGGAAAAGTTAAGAGATCTGGGTACTTTTCAAGTACGGGTGATTGTAACGTGATGAGTGTGGAACGAGAAGGGCAACTCTATGCCCATCGATATTCATGAATTGAGTGCTCAAAGAATGTGTATTCCCGGAGCAGGGTCAACGGTACACTTCTTTCCGATCGCTGATCTTTACGACGAGCACGATGAGTTCTTTACCCTGAATCGTATAGATGATCCGGTAGCTGCCTTCATGGATACAGTAGAGGTCATTCGCTCCGGCGAGCGCTTTGAGTTGGCGTTCCACAGGTGGAGCGAGAAGAACGGAGTAGGCCATGGTAGGTTAGAGGCCAAGATCTTTCAGAATCGCATCGAGCGGCTTTGCCCCTTTCTTTTTGGTTTCAGCAAGCGCGGCTCGGGCATCAGCAAGATCGATCCGATCTTCTAATTCCTCCAAGAGGCGCAAATCATCGATCGGGACGACCACGGCAATTTCCTTCCCGCGCCGACGGACCACCACACGTTCCTTTCCGTATACCGGACGAATGAGTGCTGAGTAAGTTCTTTACAAAGGAGATGACATTTTGGCCATCATCGAGTAATCCCGCAAACTCCAACTCGAATTGGTTGTCTCCCACGCAGGAGTGGTTTGAATTCAAAAACAACTAAAGACTCAAATCAACTTGCAGGAAAAAGCTTTCCACTGTATCAATCCTCCATGAAGTGCATTACCCGCTTGCTTTCGCGAGAGCTGGAGTTGACTACCACAACATAAATCGTGTGGCTCGTAGGTCGGACAGACGGTTAATGATGGTGTGCCAGCGTGTCGGCTTCGTGAAGTTGTCCTGTTAGCCTCCTGATGTCGCAGTAGATGTCGTCCGGATCGCAGCACTCGGTTTCCAGCTGGATGGTCATGTGCTTGATGTCGAAGCTCATTGTGATGCAGCTCTGGATTAACTGCAGCAACTCAAGCCTTATGTCTGTGTATTTCGCAGGTAGGTGTTCAATGCTTGCAGCAGCGGGAGATGCGCGGGGAGTCGGCGATACACATCCTTGGCGAGCGTTTCGTCGTAGGTATGGGCGGTGCGGTTCCGGTCTTCAAGCATGGCCAGCCATCCCGTCTCGTCATTGATCCAGTTGTTCTTGTAAGCCAACTTGAGGTAGCCTTTCGGAGATTGGCAGTCGAGCCCTTCCGCCCGTGCCCATTCTTGAATCACCTTCCAGGCCAGCTCAAAGCAAAACTCAAACCGTTGGATGGCGGCGTCGCGGTTGAGATCAGTGACAAGAGCGCTGAGTGCTTCGCTGAGACGCAAGATGGCTGGGCGAAGCTATTGAGCCGTATGGTCATAAGCGGATTCCATGACGAAGAATCTCTTGTTTGAATCGTTCGCTGACGGTGTGGAGATCAACGACGTCGATTTCGTGCAGCGTCGTCAGATCTTCGATCTCGTCACGGAGTGCGGCGAGTCGCTCTGGGGGAAATGCCGTTTGCCCTGAGATGGCGATATCAATGTCCGCGTGGGGGTTCGCTGTACCTCTGGGCCATGATCCAAACCAGATAACGGTTACATCAGCGCCCAGCATGTTTCGGGCAAGCGCAGCAACGTCATTCGCAATTTGCTGAGGTCGAGCCATAAACGATTGGGAATACATGCGCTCAGTGTATCGATTCTGGCCATGATGTCAACTGAGTTGGATCGGGGGCGGGTAAGCCCAGGGAGTCACATCAGAAAGAAATCAGACCTGTTAGTGATGGTACGCGAAGGTCTGGGTTTCATGGTGGCGCTCAGTCAGTTTCCTGAGATCATAATGGATGTCGTTGGGATCGCAGTAGTAACTTTCGTTGTAGTTACCTTTGGTGGTCGAGAAACTTCAGGATAGCGCCCTCAAGGCTAAAGCCAGGTATGGATTTTGGCCATTCATGACCACCTGTCTCTGAGACCACGACGGTTAATTCCGCTCCACTGGTGCACGTGTGATCCCGCTTGATCACACCATCGGCCACTCTCTGCTCATAGGGGTTGTCGCAGTCCAACAGCTGTGCCATGCGAGCTTCTGCTTCAAGAAAGGGAAGGGGTGGTGCATCCCAGGCTCGCTTCTGTTTGGGTGCGAACGAGGCGTTGAAGGCAACATTGTTGTCGTCATGGGTATGGGTCAGAAAGGCTGAGGTGCCTTGCGGTATGGCTGGTTGGTCGGCGAACATCGCCGACGAGATCACCACGATGCCCCGTATCTTTGTGCGGAGCGTAGCTAGCCATCGATAAGTGACCATGCCGCCGTTGGAGTGGCCCATCAGGAAGATACGAGACCGGTCCACTGGTGTATGAGCAGCAATGGCAGCTATGGCTTGGTCAATATAGTTCCCTTCATCGATCTTGGTGGTCATGGCATGAGCACAGCAATGTTCTCCGTTCCAGGTACGAAAATTCCTCCCATCGCGATGGGAGGAGCCGTTCATGAACGCGACGGCATAGCCTCGGGTGAGCAATAGGTCGGCAAAGGCGCTGCTTCGTCGAGCCATAAACTGGGCGCTTCCCCCACCCCCATGAAAGATCAGCACCAATGGTTTCGGTGTGTCCGTGGGTTGTGCGTGCAAGATGAAGTCACGCTCAACACCGCCGGACGTGACCGTGAGGACGATGCTGGAAGGCAAACGGCCTGCCGCTGATACCTCCGCGACGCTAGTTGTAAGAGCGAGGAGGCTGATGAGGGCAAGAACTCTTCGCATCATGGCCTGCGTTATCCTTCCATACAGCTAGGACCCGAGAGTCGGAAAATTCAGTGGTGATGCGCGAAGGTGTGGGCTTCGTGGTGGTGCTCGGTCAGTTTCCTGAGATCGCAATGGATGTCGTCGGGATCGCAGCATTCGGTTTCAAGTTGGATCGTCATGTGTTTGATGCCGAAATCTGTCGTGATACGGTGTTGAATCAGCTGCAGCAACTCCGGCGGGGTGCAATGCTGTTCGATCATGACGTGGCTGGTGAGCATGATGAGGCGAGGCTCGACCGCCCAGATGTGTAGGTCATGCACGTTCTTGACGCCGGGGATCGCTTCCATGGTGGCAGCCACGTGAGACGCGCTGATGCCTGGCGGGGTCGATTCCAGCAGCACCTCCATCGATTCCTTGAAAATCGGCCAGGCTCCCCGGAGGATCGCGCCGACGACCAGCAAGCTCACGAGCGGATCGAGAACGGTCCATCCCGTCAGGAGAATCGCGCCGCCGCTGATGATCACGCCGAGCGAGA
The DNA here is from genome assembly GCF_054902215.1 of Nitrospira sp. CMX1. NCBI lineage: Bacteria > Pseudomonadati > Nitrospirota > Nitrospiria > Nitrospirales > Nitrospiraceae > Nitrospira > Nitrospira sp. CMX1. Next base: position 72,280 of record NZ_JBUBKD010000015.1, read on the forward strand.
CCCACGCATCTCCCAACATGTGCCAGAACGCACTGCGAATATTGAGGTCGTCTTTCGCTCCCTGTTGGAGCAACAGGGCAATGGCGAGGTTGGCGACGAAACTGACCGCCGCGATCGCCATAACCCATCCACCGTCGACGGGAACCGGTTGCAGGAGTCGCTTGAGGCAGACGATCGCGATACCGAACGCGGTCAATAAAAGGATGAAACTGTTCAGAAAGGCGGCAATGATGCCGGCTCGGTGGTATCCGAATGTTCGGCTTTCTGATGCGGGTCGTGCCGTGAGGAGATGCGCATAGAGGGCGAGAAAGAGTGATCCTTGATCGACGAGGTTGTGGCCGGCATCGCCCATGAGGCCGATGCTATTCAGCAGCCAGCCACCGATGAATTCCGCTGCAATAATCACGGCGTTGATGGCTAAGGCCAGTTGGAGTCGTGATCGGAGATGGGAGTAAGAGGCAAGTCCCGTCATATGGAACAGTGTCGCATGGGCGACGTAATGCGGCAAGACATGCCAGCGGATTTCTCGGGATTTCTTTTTCAGCAGTCGACTAACGAACTGACTGGGAAGGAAGACGTTCGCTCAGGACCGGATAGTTGACTTGATCCATCCCGGTGTTGCCGGTTGCGAGATCGGTCGCAATCACTCGCAGAATGATTCCATTGGGAACTTCATGCAATGACGGGACGAAGAACGGGGCTTCAAAGGTACGGCTGCCTTCGTCATAGAACATTTGTAGTCGCTCGACGACTCGATCATCAATCAAGACTTCCCCATAGATCCGAATCTTCCGCGAGTCCCAGTCCCCGTGGGGACGAACCAAGGAACCCGATAGCGTTTTGACTGAGGCATGGAGCTTCACATCATCTCGCGCGATCAAGGCCTCATGTGGCTTGGGTCGTTCGATCTGGACCAGGTACCCATAGAGGTGCAGTATGATGCCGTCCTGTATCAGATCCTGTCCGGGGATCAGAAGGAGAGTTGTTCTTGTCTTCTGGATTGTAGCGGGGTAGGCCAATGGTCCTTCGGCGGAGATGTCTACCACCGTCGGTTTTTGAAGGTACAAGGTGGTCGTGAACGCAGCGGAAGGACGCGTGCTATAGATCGGCTCTTCCATCATGCGGGGCGTGCGCATGATTTGATTCTGATCGCCGGCTTCGCCCTGTTGTATGCCGGTTGCCAGAATCTGGCCGGTGGTTACATCGGTGATCGTGATTCGAGCGCCACCAACTTCACGACCTAACACCATGGCTCCTTGTGCGACAACCCGCACCAGCACGGTCGTCGGCTGAGGACCGTTGAGCGGAATATTGGGAGGGGTTTGGCTATAGGCTGGAATCGAGAGGCAAGAAAGCAGGTTGAGTGAGGCGATCAGTCTAACCGGGACGAAGGAAAATCGAGTCATTTTACCTTTGTGCCAGGATCCACTTCTTCTTGGGTGGTCAGCAGTCCGCGCACGTCTGCGTCCCCCGCGGCGAGTACCATGCCTTGAGATTCGATACCCATCAGCTTGGCCGGCTTCAAGTTGGCCACGATGACGATCGTTTTTCCGACGAGTACGTCCGGCTCATACTTCTTGCCGATGCCGGCCACGATCTGACGTTGTTCGCCGCCAAGAGACACTTGCAGCTTGATCAACTTCTCCGATTTCGGCACCCGCTCAGCTGACAGGACCTTCGCCGTTTTAAGCTGAACTTTCATGAATTCATCGATGGTGATCTGTGGTGAAGCCGGCGGCGCAGGTGTGGCTGTGGGAGCTGGTGCTGCAGCGGTTGGTTGTGAAGGGACAGATGATTCAGTCACGAGTTTGGCTCCTTGTGTTTTCGAATCGATGCGTGGGAAAAGCGATGGGCCTTTCCGAATGGCGGTCCCTGGTGTGAGCCCTCCCCATTGGATTGTGCCAATAGGTAGCGCCTGCGAGAATTCATCTGCAATGCCCAATTGAGCGCAGATTGTCTGGGCACTCTTCGGCATCACGGCATAGATGGCGACGCTAAGACAGCGGAGTATTTCGGCCATGGTGTAGAGCACCGTCTTGAGCTGTGTGGCATCGCGCTCACTCTTGGCCAATGTCCACGGTGCGGTCTTGTCGACGTATTGATTGGCCAGTTGCACGACGTGCCAGATCGATTCGAGGGCTCGGTTGAATTCCAGCTGTTGGAGATAGTGTGGAAGTGTCTCGCGGAGCAGAGCCAACGCGGCCTGCTCGAGTTCTCGCTCCGCTGGTCCGCTGTTCCCAGGAGTCGGGATCGCTCCTCCTTGGGTTCGTTCGATGAGGGTCAACGTTCGACTTAAGAGATTGCCCAGCCCGTTGGCCAGATCACTGTTGACGCGTGTGATCATCCCGGTGAGAGAAAAATCTCCATCCTGGCCGAAGGGAACTTCGCGTAAGAGAAAATAGCGAAACGCATCGACGCCGAACTCATCGACCATTGTATTCGGATCCACGACGTTACCCCGGCTTTTGGACATCTTTTCGCCGTCGACCGTCCACCAGCCGTGAGCAAAAATGGTTTCCGGTAACGGAAGATTCAGCGCCATGAGCATGGTGGACCAATAGACGGCGTGTGTGGTTAGGATGTCCTTTCCGACGAGATGCACGTTTGCTGGCCAGAATCGGTTGCTTGCTGGGTTTCCTCTTGGGAGGTATTCCAAGGCGGAGATGTAATTCACCAGCGCATCGAACCAAACATAGGTGACGTAGTTCGAGTCGAAGGGGAGTTCAATGCCCCAGGAAAGCCGCGATTTAGGGCGAGAGATTGAGAGATCGCCAAGCTTCTGAGTTTGGAGAAATCCGAGCACTTCATTGCGGCGTGATTCCGGGCGAACGAAGTCTGGATGGGCATTGATGTGCTCAATCAAGCGGTCCTGGTACTGTCCCATCCGGAAGAAGTAGTTATGCTCGCTGAGCTTCTCGACAGGACGTTTGCAGTCTGGACACAGGCCGTCTGCCACATCCTTTTCCGTCCAGAAGCGCTCATCAAACGTGCAATACCAGCCTGAGTAGTCGGCTTTATAAATCAGTTGCTTGTCGAATAGTTCTTGAAGGTATCGTTGGACGACGTTCTTATGCTGAGCGTCGGTCGTTCTGATAAAAGCGTCGTTGGAGATGTTCAGCTTCTTCCAGAGGTTCTCAAATTGCGGTGCCAATTTGTCGCAGTGTACTTGCGGATCGATGCCGGCTTTGGCAGCAGCCTGTTGCACTTTCTGCCCATGCTCATCGAGTCCGGTGAGAAAGAATACCTCGCGTCCGCGTAGTCGCCAGTAGCGTGCCAGGACGTCAGCTGCAACGGTGGTGTAGGCATGTCCGATATGCGGAACATCATTGACGTAGTAAATCGGAGTAGTGATGTAAAACGTGTTGTGGACCGACATAACCACGGCAAGATATCAGGTTGGCAGGGTGTTTGACTAGGCCGAGGCTCCGGCTGGGACAAGCCCGAGCGCTTCGCGCAGGCGAAGAAACGTGGTCTCCAACGCCATTTGGACGTTTAAGTGTCGTGTGGCTTGCTGTGCGTGCTTTTCAATATCGGTCAAGAGAGTCAGGAGGAGATCAATGTTTGCTCGGTCGGCGAATCGCTGCAAATGGGGGAGTTGATCGAGGTGAAGGATGTGGTCTCGATCTCCATGAACAAGGACAAGCACCAGATCTCGAATCCATCGCGTCAGCCAGAGTAAGGTCTCCGCTGCCCGGTCTGACTTGGCCAAGGCTTCCGATGCAGACAGGATGGCTGTACCGGAGGTCAATGATTCAGGTTTCACCAACGCCAGGCATTCTTGTTGCCGTGCGCGAACCTCTGCCACGTTTGTGGTGAGCGCCTCTCCAATACGGCCGTCGGTGAGCAGTGCCAGGAGTCGAGCGTCGTCGGGCGGCAGTTCCCGCTTAAGAATCAGTGCGGCTTCAACCTGCGTCCGGGCCGGCGAGGCAAACCGAAGCGCTTGGCAGCGTGACCGAATCGTGATGGGGAGTGCGTGGAGCCGGCTGGTGACCAGGAGAAAGAGACTATGACCTGGAGGTTCCTCCAATGTTTTGAGCAGGGCGTTGGCTGCGCCGATGGTCATTCGATCCGCATCGTCAATCAGGCAGATCTTTTGCTCGCCGATGAGGGGCCGATAGACGAACTGCTGCTCGAGTTCTCGGATTTGCTCGATCTTGATTTGCGGTGTGGCCGCTTCCGCATCGGGTTCGATGACGAAATAATCGGGATGCGTCTGCGCTGCAACCTGCAAGCAAGAACGGCATCGGCCACAACTGTCTGGGGCCTCGGTGAGAATCGGGCGATCACAATTCAAAACCTGCGCCAGCCTCACGGCAGTCATGCGCTTGCCAATGTGGGCGTCACCGTGAAAGAGGTAGGCATGGGCTAACCTCTTATTGGAGAGACTGGCCTGGAGGAGGGAGATGGATTGTTCGTGGCCGGTGATATCTGTAAACGGCATAGGCTATCGTTGCCGCGGCTGTCGGCGGCGGGCGTTGAGCCAGCGTGTAATGACGGTCGTCACGTTCTGTTGGACGGACTCTAGAGGAAGAGAGGCATCGAGTACAACCATACGCCGAGGTTCCTGTTTGGCTAAGGTCTGAAACCCGGCTCGTACTTTTTCGTGAAATTGTGTCGCTTCTCGATCAAGGCGATTCTGGGAGGAGCGTTGGCCACGTCGTCGCGACAGTCCGATGCGGACAGGCACGTCGAAGAGCAGAGTGAGATGCGGAACAAGTTTCCCGGTTGCCCACTTGTTCATGGTGCGCAAGGTCCGAAGGTCCAATCCCCGACCATAGCCTTGATAGGCCATGGTCGAGTCCGAGAAACGGTCACAGACGACGATCATTCCCTGTTGGAGTGCAGGTTTGATCACATGATCGACATGTTGGCGTCTGGCCGCAAGGATGAGCCACGCCTCTGTTTCCGGGGCGATGGTTTCCGCGGAATGATCGAGGAGGAGACTACGTAATCGCTCGGCGAGAAGCGTCCCTCCCGGCTCTCGGGTATGGAGGACGTACCGGCCTTGAGCGATGAGCCACTCACAGAGCCTGCGGGCCTGTGTCGTTTTTCCGCTTCCTTCACCGCCTTCCAGGGTGATGAAAATACCGGATGGTTTTTGTATGGCAGGACTCATCGATTCTTTTCTTCGCACGCGCTTTTGAAAACGGATCCTAAGTCAGGATGCGGAGAATAGCAAGGTGGGAGCTATTCAGGGATCCTTCTCGTTTGTGTGCATAACTCATTGAAATTAACAAGAAAACGCTTGCGACGTTTGTTCAGTACTCTGTAAGATGAATCACGGATTATCCTCCCATTGAGGATGGGCTGACCTTCTATGCTTAAGACTGCCTTGAGACGATATTTTCTGACCGGACTCCTGCTTGTCATCCCCATTTGGGGCACGATTCTCGTGCTGAAAACCCTGTTCGTGGCACTGGACGGTATCTTGGGCGACGCGATGGCTGAGCTGGTACCCGATCACTATATTCCCGGGCTTGGGATCGTGACGTTGGTGCTGCTGATCTTCTTGGTTGGGTTGTTTGCGGCCAACTTCATCGGACGGCAGATCGTCAGTCACTGGGAGGATTGGCTCAATCGGTTACCCCTTGTCCGTGGAATTTATTCGACCTTGAAATCGATGATGGATATTCTCTCTTTTTCGGAGCGCGGGTCGTATCGACGTGTGGTCTTGATCCAGTTTCCCAAGAATGGTCATTATTGTTTCGCCTTCGTGACGGGCATGACGAAAGGTGAGTCGACTGCTTTGGGAGAAGATACCCTGATCCATGTCTATGTCCCGACTTCCCCAAACCCCACGTCGGGCTATTTTCTGCTCGTGCCTGAACGGGAGGTCACGTCGGTTGATATCAGTATCGAAGAGGCGATGAAGTTGATTGTATCGGGGGGGTTGTATACGCCGTCCGGCACGATGGCCTCGGCCTTGGCGGAGGCGAAGTGGAGTCGGATTAAACAGCCGGATGCTGGCGTGCCGATCGGATAAACCAAGTTTCTCTATGGTTCCTTTGAGAAACGCTCATCTTCAGGAGTAGTCAGCGCAATGACGTCAATGACTGATCAACAGGCAAAGGATTCACCTATTTCAGGCCTTGGAGTGATCGTGATGGCGGCTGGGTTGGGCAAGCGGATGAAGTCCAACCACGTCAAGGTGTTGCATCAGGTCGCGGGGCAGCCGATGGTGTTGTACGCAGTCGACGTAGCGCTTCGAGTGGGAGATCACCGCATTGCGGTCGTCGTTGGCCATCAAGCGGAGAAGGTTCGGCAGGTCATTGAAGCGGGGATCCGTGGCAAACCGGGAGCGCAGGCGGTGAGTATCGTCGAGCAGGTGCAACAGCTTGGCACCGGCCATGCCGTCATGCAAAGCCGTTCCGTATTTTCTCATGATGGTGAGGCGGATCCGACACACTATCTGATTCTGAACGGGGATACGCCCTTGCTGCAGGAATCCACCGTGTGTGAGCTCTTGACCGCTCATCAGCGAGAAGGGGCAACCGTCACCATTCTGACGGCGATCCTGGATGATCCCAGTGGTTATGGGCGGGTGATCCGTCGTGAAGCGAGTCAGGGGGATCAGGCGCATTCGTCATCGGAGGTGGTGTTGAAGATCATCGAAGATCGCGACGCCACTCCGGCAGAGCGTACCTGCAAGGAAATCAACGTGGGGACATATGTGGTGTCTGGAACGTTTCTTTTTGAGGCGCTCGATAAGCTGGAACCAGACAATGCGCAGGGTGAATACTACCTGACGGATATTGTGCGAATGGCGGTTGCGCAAGGACAGCGCGTGGCTGCCGTGATTCTTCAGCGGCCTGATGAGGGGTTAGGGGTCAACACCAGGCAGCAGCTGGCGGCGGCAGAACAAGTCGTCCGGCAGCAGATTCGTGAACGCTGGCTTGATGCCGGCGTGACGATGCGAGACCCAGGCTCAGTATGGATTGATGCGAAGGTCACGATCGGCAAGGATACGGTTCTTTATCCCCATGTCGTGCTTGAAGGGAACACGGTGATTGGTGAGGAGACCACGATCCGTTCAGGGGTTCGGATCACCGATTGCGTGATCGGCAATCAGGTTGAGGTGTTAGACTCTTGCGTCCTCAGTCAGTCACGTATTGATGATGATGCACATGTGGGACCATTCGTCCATCTTCGTCCTGGTGTCGTAGTGAGGCGACGAGCGAAGGTCGGAAATTTTGTCGAAATGAAGAAGACTGAGCTGGGCGAAGGGTCCAAAGCCAATCATCTCAGTTATTTGGGGGATGCCACGATTGCAGAAGGAGTGAATATCGGTGCCGGTACGATCACGTGTAACTATGACGGTGTGAAAAAGCATCACACGGTGATCGGGAAGAATGTGTTTCTAGGGAGCGATACCCAGCTTGTTGCGCCGGTGACGATCGGAGCGGGAGCAGTGATTGCCGCAGGGACGACCGTGACGCAGAATGTGCCGGCTGATTCATTAGCGATTGCCCGGGTTCCCCAGGCCAATCGGATTGGATGGGTGGCCAAACGACGCGCCTTGGTGGCAAGAGCTGCACCCAAGGTAATTTCAGTTAAAGCTCCTGGTAAGCGTGCGACGGTAGAACGACTGAAGACTTCGGCACAATCGAAGAAAAAGCCTGGACGGTCGTCAAAGGGCTGATCGCGGACCGATAACGTCGCGTAGTTGTCTGCCAACCATCAAGATGGGGTATTGCCATGTGTGGAATTATTGGATATGTCGGCAACCAGGAAGCGGTGCCGATTCTTATTGGAGGATTGTCCAAGTTGGAGTATCGCGGCTACGATTCATCGGGTGTGGCCGTTTTGCAGGGAGAGAAAATTGCCGTCAAGCGGAGTGTGGGCAAACTGGTGAATCTTCAGAATGCTCTCAACACCAATGGGCTCACGGGAACGGTGGGAATCGGCCATACTCGATGGGCGACGCATGGCAAGCCTTCGGAACAGAATGCCCATCCGCACCGATCCAAAGGGTGCGTGTTGGTGCACAACGGAATTATCGAAAATTATCAGCAGCTGAAACAGCAGCTCGAGAAGGACGGCTATAAGTTTGTATCGGAAACCGATACGGAGGTCGTCGCGCATTTGATTGATAAGTATCTTCAAAAAGGAAACAAGCTGGCTGATGCTGTGCGCTTGGCGACAAAGGACGTGAAAGGGAGTTATGCGTTGGCTGTGATGTCGGAGCGGGAACCGGGGACGTTGATTGCTGCGCGGTCAGGCTGTCCGCTGGTCGTCGGTCGGACAGCACATGCATCCTATATTGCCTCCGATGTCATGGCTATGCTGGCGCATACGCGGGAAGTGACCTATCTCGAAGAAGGGGATGTGGCTGTCGTCACTCAAGACGATGTGCAACTGACCGATTCCGATGGTCAGGCCGTGTCGCGAAAGGCGTCGAAGATCACATGGGATGCCTCAGCCGCGGAGAAGAGTGGTTACCCGCACTTTATGCTGAAAGAGATTCATGAACAGCCGCAGACCATTCTGGATACCATGCGAGGGCGGTATTCCTATGAGACGGGAGAGGCGGATCTCCCTGACATTGGGCTGACCCCGAAAGAATTCGCGTCTTTGGAGCGGATCTGGATCGTGGCTTGTGGGACGTCCTGGCATGCCGGTCAGGTCGGAAAGTATCTCTTTGAGGAAATGGTTCGGACACCGGTTCAAGTAGATATTGGCAGCGAGTTTCGCTATCGTGATCCGCTTGTCGGCAAGAAGGATTTGTTTATTACGATCTCCCAATCCGGTGAGACGGCGGATACGCTTGCCGCAGCACGAGAGGCCAAGGCCAAGGGAGCGCGTGTCGTTTCCATTGTGAACGTGATCGGCAGCACGTTGGCCCGTGAGTCGGATGGAGTCCTGTATACCCATTGTGGGCCGGAGATCGGCGTGGCCTCGACGAAGGCGTTCACGGCGCAGCTCACGGCGCTCTATCTCCTGGCCTTGCATTTCGCGCGAGTTCGTAATGTGATGAAGGTGGCGGATGGTCAAGCCTGGCTTGATCGGCTCGTGCGGTTGCCTGCCCTGGTCGAGAGTGTGCTGCAGAGAGAAGCCGAAATCGTGGCGATCGCCAAGCGCTACTACAAGAAACGGAATTTTCTGTTCTTGGGCCGCGGAATCAATTACCCGATTGCGCTGGAAGGTTCATTGAAACTCAAAGAAATTTCCTACATCCATGCAGAGGGCTATGCGGCTGGTGAGATGAAGCACGGTCCGATCGCATTGATCGATAAGGATATGCCGGTCGTGGTGTTGGCGCCTCGAGATCGACTGTATGACAAGACGGTCAGTAATCTCATGGAGGTCAAAGCGCGACATGCCCCCGTGATTGCCTTCGTGGCTGAAGGAGAACGAGAACTCGGGAAGATCGCGGATGCCGTCTTCACGGTACCGGACACCCATTCGCTCATCTCACCAATGCTCTTTACTATCCCGCTGCAGCTGCTGGCGTATCATATTGCGGTGTTGCGGGGGGCAGATGTGGATCAGCCGAGGAATCTGGCGAAAAGTGTGACGGTGGAATGAGGTGTGAAGGCAGGTCCCTCTGCTCGCTCAACGCGCGGCCTCAGAAGGCCCTCGTTGAATGCGCGCAATAAGGGAGCGTACCTTCACGCCTCATAGGGGAAAGGGAGAGAAGAGTGGAGATCACGCAGCAGGATGTGGAAAAGGTAGCACAATTGGCACGATTGGCGCTGACGGCTTCGGAGAAGGAGACCTTTGCGAAGCAGTTGAGCCAAATCCTTTCCCATGTTGATCAGCTCAAGCAATATGACACGACCGGGGTTGAGCCGACCGCAACGGTGATGGGGCAAGTAAACATATTTCGAGAGGATAGTGTACGCCCATCGCTTGCTGCAGAGAAAGCATTGGCCAATGCGCCGGAGCGTGAATCAGATGGATTTGTAGTTCCTAAAATTATAGAGGAGCGTTAACCGTCAATGACGGCCTCATCGCTGGCTATTCTGCAATGAGGCATGCGAGCGGCGGAAAACGAGGCAATACATGTTTCGACAAATGTTACGTTCAAAGATTCATCGTGCGACGGTGACGGGAGCCCATCTCGAGTATGAGGGGAGTTTGACGATCGACCAAGACTTGCTGGAGGCAGCGGGGATTCTCCCGTATGAGGCCATCGTCTGCTCGAATCTGAATAATGGGGAACGATTCATGACGTACGCCATCAATGGTGTGCGTGGGAGGGGTGAAATCATTTTAAACGGCCCTACGGCTAGGAAAGCAGCAGTGGGGGACCAGATCATCATCTTTTGTTACGAGTATTATGGTGAAGAAGAAATCAGGAAACACGTGCCCAAGATCGTGCGCGTGAATGAAAAAAATCGAATTGTGACGGTCAGCTAACCGACCGAGTGCCGGCTGATGGATGTCTGCCGATGTCGGGGTATTGTGTGAGCGCCCGTTGGTCATGAGTATGTCATGTCTCTTCAAAAACTAAGCCTCGTCGAGCTTCAGAAGAAATTCACGGCAGGGGAAGTGACTGCCGCAGAGATCGTGGCTGCCTACTTTCTCAGGATCAGTCAGGTAGAGCCGAAGGTGAAGGCCTTCGTCACTCAGACAAAAGATGCCGCGTATCGGCAGGCGGAGGAGTTGGATCGGAAGCTCAAAGGGTGGAGAAAGACCCATCCGCTGACCGGCATGCCGCTTGCCGTCAAGGATAACATCTGTACGGACGGTGTCCCCACCACCTGCAGCTCTCGAATGTTGCAGAACTTTGTTCCGCCATACGACGCGACGGTTGTTTCGAGGCTGCGTTCGCAGGAGTACATCCTGGTGGGTAAGACCAATCTGGATGAATTTGCGATGGGGTCATCGACGGAGAATTCCGCATTTGGCCCCAGCCGAAATCCTTGGAATCTTCACTGTGTGCCGGGTGGATCGAGTGGGGGATCGGCAGCGGCGGTGGCTGCGGAAGAATGTGCGGCAGCACTTGGATCCGATACCGGAGGGTCGATCAGGCAGCCGGCTGCTTTCTGTGGCGTGGTGGGGGTAAAACCTACGTATGGACGTGTGTCGCGATACGGTCTTGTGGCGTTTGCCTCGTCGCTTGATCAGATCGGGCCGATTGCACGCACGGTGTCGGATGCAGCATTTCTCTTACAAGCCATTGCCGGTCACGATCCGATGGATTCCACATCGGTTGATCGCCCCGTGCCGGACTACATGAAGGCGTTGCAGAAGCGTGATCTCAAACATGTGCGAGTTGGTGTGCCGGTTGAGTTTTTTGCTGAAGGACTCGACTCAGAGGTCGAGCGGGCAGTCCGAGCCGCCATCGAGGAGTTGAAGCATCTCGGCGCGGAAGTGAAGGAGATTCGTCTACCAAGGACCGATGCTGCGGTGGCGGTCTATTACGTGCTTGCGACGGCAGAGGCCAGCTCAAATCTTGCCCGGTTCGACGGCGTGAAGTTCGGTTTCCGTGCCAAGGAGACGAAAGACCTGCTCGAACTGTATATGAAAACGAGGCAGGAGGGGTTCGGGCCGGAAGTCAAACGTCGAATTATGCTCGGTACCTATGTCCTGAGTGCGGGATACTACGACGCGTACTACGGGAAGGCGCAGGCTGTGCGCACATTGATCTGTCAGGATTTCGACGCCGCATTCAAGGAGGTGGATCTCATCGTCACTCCGGCGACGCCGACCCCGGCCTTCACGCTGGGCGAAAAAAGCGAAGACCCCTTGCAAATGTATCTGTCCGATATTTTCACGATTTCGGTGAATCTGGCAGGGCTGCCAGCGATCGCACTACCCTGTGGGTTCAGCAAGGTTGGGCTTCCGATTGGGCTCCAACTGATTGGCCGGGCCTTTGAAGAAGACACGATGCTTCGAGTCGCGCATGCCTATGAGCAATCCACCGCATGGTATCGCCAGAAGCCGAACATCCGGTAGGGTTCAGACGATAAACAGAAACGGAGTTGCGAGCGATCTGCGTGGGGCGATTGACCGGGAGGGTAGGCAACTATGACAATCGTTGAAATCGCGGCACTCCTTGTCGCCGTGGCGTTCGCAGTGTTGGTCGGATGTCTCGTGCCCGTCTTGTTGCAAGTGCGCAAAACGGTCGTGGAGTCTGAACAGCTGTTGTCCAAGATGAATACGGAAGTACCGGCTCTCGTGGCTGAATTGCGAGCGATGAGCCAAAACCTGAACGATGTGGCCAGTCAGGCACGCGAGGGGGTCGAGCATGCGTCGGTCTTGCTGCACGCCGTGGGCGAGGTCGGTGAATCGGTACGGCAAGTACACCATGTCGTCTGTGGGTCAGGAGGGACGCTGTTGAGCAACGTGGCAAGTATGGTTGCCGGAGTCAAGGCCGCAACCCACGTGGTACGAGAACGCATGAAGCATGAGGGAGGGACACACAATGGGGGATGAACGAGGTGCTTCCACAGCGGTATTGTTAGCGTTTCTCGGCGGTGCGGCCATGGGGGCAGTGATGGGATTGTTGTTGGCGCCGCAAGCGGGCAGTGAGTCGCGTGACCGACTTCGAGGCTATGCCCGTCGTGCGGAAACCGATTTGCGAGATCTCGCTGGGCGAGCCGGTGAGGCGTTTGAAGAGGCTGTCGATCAGGGCAGGGAGTTCGTCGAGTCGAAGCGGTCGGTTCTCCAGGAAGCTTTCGATGCCGGTCGTGAGGCGATGAAACGTGAGCGAGGGCGTATCCAAGATGAGGGGGCGGAGCGAGGATGAGGTTTGAGACAGTGATCGGGGTGGAGGTCCATGCACAACTGCGGACCAACTCCAAGATGTTCTGCGGGTGTGGTACGACCTTTGGCCTCTCCGCCAACAGCCAGACCTGCCCGGTCTGCCTTGGTCTGCCAGGCAGTTTACCTGTGATCAATCGAACGGCGGTCGAAATGGCGGTTCGTGCCGGGCTGGCGTTGAACTGTACGATCACGGCGAATAATCGATTCGCGAGAAAGAACTATTTTTACCCGGATTTGCCCAAGGGGTACCAGATTTCCCAATACGAGGATCCGATTTGCCAGCATGGATGGATTGAGATGGCTGTGGGGACGGTCACCAAGCGGGTTCGGATCCGTCGAGCGCACCTTGAAGAAGATGCAGGGAAGAACGTACATGGAACTGGGACAGCGGGAAGCCGCGTGGATTTGAATCGTGCCGGCACGCCGCTGCTGGAGATTGTGACAGAACCGGATATGAGTTCGGCCGATGAGGTGGTGGCCTACCTGAAGGGGTTACGCGATGTGCTCATGTACCTCGATGTGTGCGACGGAAACATGGAGGAAGGAAGTTTTCGCTGCGAACCAAACTTATCGTTGCGTCCGGTTGGCCAGAAAGAGTTTGGGACGAAAGTCGAGCTCAAGAATATCAATTCCTTCAAGTATGTGAAGGATGCGGTCGAGTACGAGGTCAAACGGCAGACCAAGGTCTTGAATGAGGGGGGCAAGATTTACCAGGAGACAAGACTCTGGAACATTGATCGAGGCGAAACGGCAGTCATGCGCTCGAAAGAGGAGGCCCATGACTATCGATACTTCCCAGATCCGGATCTGGTGCCCTTACAGTTGAACGAGGACTGGATTGAAGGATTTCGTTCATCATTGCCGGAGTTGCCGGCTGTGCGCGCCCGTCGATTCATCACCGAGTATGGCCTTCCGGAGTACGATGCGGGCGTGGTCACGACATCCAAAGGCATGGCGGATTACTTCGAGGCTTGCCTGAAGCAGTTCAAGGAACCTAAAACGGTGAGCAATTGGGTGATGGGAGAGTTGACGCGGGAACTGAATAACTCCGGGACCGATATCACCGCGTCGCCGGTCTCACCTGAAGGACTCGTCGATTTGTTGACGATGGTGGACAAAGGGGTGATCAGTTTAAAAGTGGCGCGTGAGATCTTTCCCGAGTTCTATCGGAGCGGCAAGACTCCCCAACAGATTGTGCAGGACAAAGGGCTGACGCAGGTCTCAGACGAAGGGGCACTGGAAAAAATGATTGATGAGGTGCTCCGTAACAATCCAACACAAGTGGCACAGTTTAAAGAGGGCAAACACCAAGTCTTAGGATTTCTTGTTGGTCAAGCGATGAAGGCAAGTGGGGGGAAGGCGAATCCTGGCAAGATGAATGAGTTGTTGAAAAAGAGGCTGATCGTCTAACTGGAGAGAGGGCAAGTGGTATGAGCGAAATCAGAGAAATCAGGGGCCGCCAGATTATCGATTCACGTGGCAATCCAACGATTGAGGCAGAAGTCACGCTCGAAAGCGGAGCGGTCGGGCGAGCAGCCGTTCCTTCCGGTGCTTCGACAGGCGAAAAAGAGGCAATTGAGCTGAGAGATGGAGACAAAAAGCGATGGATGGGAAAAGGTGTCTCCAAAGCGGTGGCGAATATCAGCAAGGTGATTGCTCCTGAACTGCTGGGGAAGGATGCGTTTGATCAAGCCGGGATTGACCGAGCCATGATTGCGCTGGATGGCACAAAGACCAAAGGTAAGCTGGGTGCGAACGCGATTTTGGGTGTGTCGTTAGCGGTGGCAAAGGCGTCGGCGATTGAAACCGGGCAACCTCTCTATCGGTATTTAGGGGGGACGAATGCGCGCGTGCTTCCGGTGCCGCTGATGAATATCATCAACGGGGGAGCCCATGCCGATAACCGGCTGGATCTTCAAGAATTCATGATCATGCCGGTGGGAGCCGGTCGATTCAGCGATGCGCTTCGCATGGCTACCGAGGTCTTTCATTCGCTGAAGGCGCTCTTGAAGAAGAAGGGCCTCAACACGGCAGTCGGAGATGAGGGGGGATTTGCGCCAGATCTGCAATCGAACGAGGAGGCGCTGGGGCTCATTGCCGAGGCAACTGAGGCGGCGGGCTATCAGGTCGGGAGGGATATCGCCTTGGCTTTAGACTGTGCCGCCAGTGAACTCTACGAAAAGGGACGGTATATGCTCGAAGCAGAAAAGAATCCAGAGCGTTCATCGGAAGACATGGTGAGCTACTACAGCAAACTCCTGGATCGCTATCCCATTCTCTCCATCGAAGATGGATTGAGTGAATTGGATTGGAAGGGCTGGAAGGTGCTCACAGAGAAGCTCGGGAAGCGAGTCCAACTCGTCGGCGACGACATCTTCGTGACGAATGTTGAGATCTTTTCGAAAGGCATTAAGGAGGGGATTGGGAATTCAATCCTGATCAAACTCAATCAGATCGGAACATTGACGGAGACGTTGGATGCCATCGAACTTGCGAAGCGATCGGGCTATACGGCTATCATTTCCCACCGCTCTGGGGAAACAGAGGACACGACCATTGCGGATGTGGCCGTCGCCACGAACAGTGGATTGATCAAGACCGGGTCCCTCTCTCGAACAGATCGTGTGGCGAAGTATAATCAGCTGCTTCGAATCGAGGAAGAACTCGGAGCCGCGGCGGTCTATCGCGGTCGAGAGGCCGTGCCTGTGCGAGGATAGTCGGTTTTGCAACCTTGGAACGGATTCGCTCATATGGTGATCAAACAAAATCGTGGCCGGGATTGGTTGGAATGGCAGCGACGTCTGTTCGCCCTTGTTCAGGTAGGTGGAGTGATCGGGGTTCTTTGGTTGGGGGTCGCGTTGTTTTATGGAGAGATGGGGCTCTCTCGGTATCTCTCCATGCGAGATTATGCCAAGAATTTGGAGCAAGAGCTGTCGGGGTTACGCAATGAAAATGTCACCTTGCAGCAAGATATTCTGCGTCTCCAGCATGATCCGACCAAGATCGAACAATTGGCTCGTGAGCAGTTAGGCTATGTGCGGAAAGGGGAGACGGTATATCAATTCATCCCAGGTTCGGAGAAACAACGGGAGCCAGCCTCAAAGCCATGAAGTTCGGAACGGTTGCCATCATCGGACGGTCCAACGTGGGCAAGTCGACCCTATTGAATCGTCTGCTGGGCGAGAAAATCTCAATTGTCTCAAGTAAGCCCCAAACGACGAGGACTCGGGTGACGGGTATCGTGCATGCCGAAGGGGCGCAAATTGCCTTTCTCGACACACCGGGCCTACATAAGCCGGACCATTTGTTGAATCGACGAATGGTTCGCACGGCGGTGGAAACGCTGGAAGACGCGGATGTGTTGTACATGCTCATGGAGGCGACAAGTCTCCCTGGTCCAGGCGACTTGTCTGCCATCAAATATATGAAAGAGGCCTTGGCAAAGCAGCCGAGGCCGGTGATCTTGGTCGTCACTAAAATTGATCTGGTGAACAAGCATAAGATGCTTCCCGTCCTTGACCAGTATGCCAAGCTGTTTGCATGGACGGAAGTGGTGCCGGTGTCTGCTCAAGCAGACGACAATGTGGCGAGATTGCTTGCCGTGACGGTCCCGTACCTGCCATCAGGCGAGGGATTGTATGGCGAGGATGTCGTGACAGACCAGACGATGAGGACATTGGCGGCCGAAATGATTCGTGAAAAAGTCATACAGGCGACAGAGGATGAAGTGCCGTATGCGACGGCGGTTGAGATCGATGACTTTGTTGAACAGGGGAAGTTGGCGAAAATCAGGGCATCGATTGTGGTTGAGCGAGAGACACAGAAGGGGATCCTGATCGGGAAACAAGGGGAGCGGCTGAAATCGATCGGGACCCAAGCCCGATTAGACATGGAAAAGGTGTTTGGGATGAAAGTGTTTCTTGAGCTGTGGGTGAAGGTCAGAAAGGCCTGGCGCGAGGATGAGCAGACTCTCGTGGAGTTGGGCTACTAGCCACGCACGGAAACCGATGTTGATGTTTCTCCATACGCATTCGTAAGCGAGTACGGATGGCATTCCTATGCTGCAGCAGTTCGAATAGGCTTTCCAATAAGGCCGTGGGCAGTGAAGACGAGCCCTTGCTTTATGTCGGCCAGTGAGCTGTTGACCTAGTCTAGGCGCCGCCGCCGGAGCCAAATCTCAAGATCCCGCGCAACGATCATGCAGCCAACCGACCGACCAACGGAACCACGCATTCCGGAACCACGTTCTCGGCCCGCTGATCGCGATATCCTCCGAGAAGTCCTTCGCGATCAGACTGAACGAGGGCAGACCAAGTCGGACATTGTCATTCAATCCGTCCAGAAGTTGTTGCGTCGAGGAGCAATCACAAATCTGTCTAAAATGTTGGGGCGTATGCATCCCGCCGATGTGGCCAAGGCGGTGACGCATCTTTCCTCGCCAAAAGAAAAACGGGAAATTTTTGAGCTGGTTCGTGGTGAAAGGAAGCGTGGGCAGGTGCTCAGTGAGCTTGATGGGGAGAGCATTCAACAGGTGCTTGCGGATCTGCTCCACTCCGATATCGCCTGGCTCTTAAAGGATCTCGGCCCTGATGACGTCGCCTATATTCTTGGGTTTCTCCCGGAAGAGCGAAGCAAAGAGGTGCTGGCTCTGATGAAGACGGAGGATTCGAACGAAGTGGCCGATATTCTCCGATACCCCAAAGATACGGCCGGCGCCATTATGACCACGGAATTCTTTTCTCTGCCTGAGGATTCCACGGCACAGGAGGCCATACGTCGTTTGCAACAGGCAACTGATGCGGAAATGGTGTTCTATATCTATGTAACAGATAAGGATGATCGCTTGGTTGGTGTTCTGTCGCTTCGGCAGCTGCTCACAGTGCCTCCCACGACACCGCTAAAAAACATCATGACGCGGGAGGCCATGAGCGTCAGCATTGACATGGATCAGGAAGAGGTGGCGAGGCAGGTAGCCAACTATAACTTATTGGCGATTCCGGTCGTAGAGCGAGATGGAAAGCTTGTGGGAATTATCACGGTTGATGATGTGGTTGATGTCATCCGTGAAGAAGCAACCGAGGACATGTTGAAGATGGCCGGAGCCATTGAAGAGGATACGGCTTCAAAGTCATCAAGCATTGCTGCCGCGAGACTGCGATTGCCGTGGCTGTTTACCAACCTAGTGGGGAGTCTGCTCTCCGGAGCGATCCTTTGGTATTTCCGCTATACGGTTCAAGAGGTTGTGGCCATTGTGAGTTTTATTCCTGTCATCGCGGCGATGGGTGGTAATGTCGGCTTGCAATCATCCACGCTGATCATTCGTGGGTTGGCTACCGGTTCTGTCGAGCTCACTCATGTATGGCCGGTATTTTTTCGTGAAGCAAAGATCGGGCTGGTGATGGGACTGGCGTGCGGGATGACCTTGACGTTGGTCGCGTGGGTGTTGCATCAAGGTTTTCTGGGAATGGTTGTTGGCACTTCGCTGATGATCGCCTTTTTTGTCTCGACCAGTATGGCGACGATTATGCCGATCCTCCTGAAGCGTCTAGGGGTAGATCCTGCTGTCGCGGCTGGCCCTTTTGTGACGACGGCGAATGATATTACGGGTATTTCTATTTATTTGACGTTGGCCACACTGTTCTTAGAGCACCTCCGATGACAGGGTTTCGCAGATCGCTGGGGAGCCGGTGTGTCCAGGATGAGAGGGGTCCGTGCCGCTTGTAAAGACGACTGCGATCGTTTTGCGGAGCCGAAAGTGGGGCGATGCCGATCGAATTGTCACCTTCTACACGAGAGAACGAGGGAAGATTCGAGGGGCGGCTCGTGGTGCGCGTCGACTTAAAAGCCGATTCGGAGCGGCACTTGAGCCGTTCAGCCTGTGCCGGTTGAATCTCTATGAAAGAACCGGTGATTCACTCTTTCGGATTTCACAGGTTGATCTTGTCCGGTCTTCCCAGAAGTTACTGGAATCTCTCAGTCTGATAGATTCAGCGGCACGGATGGTGAACGTGATGGCCGCGATCACGCCGGATGGAGATCCGGACCCACTCTTGTTTGATACGCTCGAGCAAGGTCTTGCGTCGCTTCAAGAGAGTCAAGACCCGACTTTTATGGCGCTCCTATTTCAGATCAGATTGTTGGGTGTCACGGGATTTCGCCCCCAGACCGACCATTGTGCCGCATGTGGAAAGACGCATTTTGTAGGTGAACCTCAGTTTTCTCCGGTTGCAGGAGGGCTTGTGTGTTTGTCATGCGCAGCACACCAGCGCGTTCGTTGTGTGGCGCTCTCCCGCGGCAGCCTCTCATTTCTTCAACAGGCTATTCGTCTGGATTCTGCTCTCGTGACACGGTTGCGAGCCAGTGGACAAGTGCGGGGAGAAGTGGAGGCGGCGATCGAAGGGTATGTGACGGTTGTGGCCGGTAAACGGCTTCCATCGGCGAACTTTTTGTCGGTTGCGGTGTCGTAGAAAACTCAATCAGAGGAGAGGGGTGGGTATGACAGCCGCTGCATTAGAGCCTCGGGACATGGAGTGGATCGAGAAGGGTGTATTGGGAATTCAATGGAGTGACGGTCATCAGGCGGTCTATCCGGTCCGCGCCCTGCGGCAACATTGCCCCTGTGCGGCTTGTGTTGACGAATGGACGGGAGAGCGTCGCCTTCAAGCCGACGATGTCCCGCTCTTGATCATGCTGCAGGACATTCAACCGGTTGGGCGCTATGCGTTTCAATTTAAATGGAGCGATGGCCATGACACGGGGATTTATTCTTACACGTTGCTGAGGACCTTGTGTCAGTGTGATGTCTGTCAACCAGTGAAACCAATCGAAGCAAAGTCCAGACGGCTTCTGTGAGGGGAGAATCCGATATGGTCAACATTGCTCGCGCTTCGATAAGCACCATGCTGAGCATGCTCGGAGGTGCAGGGGTGTTCTTGTTGGTCGGATGCAAAAGTATGCCGACCTTGGAACAGCAGGAACGACTGGTGCAGGCAGAGAATCTCGTGCTGGACCAAATCACCAGCCGGGCGGTGGTCAATGCTTGGGGGAGGCCTTCTTTTTATCATAGTGAGTTCGCCTATTTTTTTGTGATGCCTGATTTGAGTATCGTCCCTCGATCACGAGTGGCTACGGGCGAGGTCCCGAAGGGGTGGAGGGGCGGGGTTCATGCGGGCGAAGGAGTGTACTTTGCCTACCCGGACCGAGGCTGGTTGCTGGTCTTTCTTGATGAGCGCCTTGTCTACCGGGAGAAGCTCGGGGCTGATGAGTTACGGACATTGGCTAATGCCTGGGCGTATGAGGCCCGATTCAAGACTGGGATTGAAGAAGGTTCACGTCCATAAGCTACTCTTTATTGCCCTGTATGGGATCACACATGTCAAATAGTTTGCATATCGTGATGGCGGCCTCTGAGGCGGTTCCGTACGCGAAAACGGGTGGACTTGCCGATGTTGTGGGGGCTTTGTCCATGGCACTCACGAAATTGGGGCATCAGGTCACCTTGCTGTTGCCAGGTTATCGGACTCCGTTGGCCCGTAAGGACCGACGAGTCGCAATGCAGTTCTCGGTCCCTGTCGGGGGGAAGCCAGTGGATGTGTCGGTTGAAGAGGAATATGTAACGGTGTTTGGTGCCGCACAGAAGGTGAGAGTGCTGTTCGTGTGCCATGACCCATACTACGATCGCCCGGGACTCTATCAACAGGATCATCGCGACTATCCAGATAACCTTGACCGGTTTACTCTTTTCTGTCGTGCTGTCATTCAAGTGGTGCATGTCCTTGTGGACGTGCAGCGGGAGAAGATCAATATCCTGCATCTTCACGATTGGCAGACGGCATTGTGCGCTGTCTATCTAAAGGTGCTGTCGGATGAGCACAGCAGTCTGCAGTCGATCAAGACGCTGCTGACGGTGCACAATCTTGGTTATCAGGGGATATTCCCTGGTCAGGAATTCATGAAAACCGGCCTTCCTTCATCGCTGTTCTCGCTAGGAGGCCTTGAGTTTTACGGAGCTGTTAATTGTTTGAAGGGGGGCATTATCTTTTCTGACGCTGTCTCCACGGTAAGCCCTACCTATGCGAGGGAGATTCTAACCGTGGAATATGGGTGTGGCCTTGAGGGTGTATTGGCAAACCGTACTAGTGGCATCAGCGGCGTTACTAACGGAATTGATGAAGTTGCTTGGGATCCTGCGCACGACACATATCTCCCAGCGCAGTACCATGCCAAGGACTTATCGGGAAAATCTGTGTGCAAGCAAGCGCTACAACAAGAGTTTGGATTGCCGATTCTGGATGTGCCACTGGTAGCTGTCCTTGGCCGGTTGACGTTCCAAAAAGGATTTGATCTCCTGGTTGAGATTCTTCCAGAGCTCATGGCTCTAGATCTCCAACTGGTGGTATTGGGTACTGGAGACTCTCATTTGGAACAGCAATTCATTGCAGCTAAAGAGAAGTATCCTCAGAGAATCGGCCTTTCTCTTGGCTTCAATGAAGGGTTAGCCCATCGCATTGAGGCGGGTTCGGATATGCTGGTCATGCCGTCTCGGTATGAGCCCTGCGGATTAAGCCAGCTGTATAGCCTGAGGTATGGGACGGTTCCTATCGTGCGACGTACAGGGGGACTCGCCGATACCGTTGTTCCCTTTCGTCCGTCAACGGTCAAATCCGGGAGTGCAACAGGATTTCATTTTATTGATCCCTCTCCTGAGGCCTTACTTTCCACGGTTCTGCTTGCGCTCCATGTGTATGAAGAGCAGGAGGTTTGGCGCGCATTGGTTACTTCAGGAATGAGTGCCGACCTATCGTGGGATCAGTCGGCAATGGCCTATATAGATTTATATCGCCGGTTACAGGATTGAGGAGGTGAAGCTGGGGGCTACCGTACATTAAACGAAATCGCGAGCCCTCGTTCAAGTTTTGCCAACAAGGTTTTGGCTCGCACCGCATAGTAGGAGTGTTGCCCTTCATGAAGTCGAATAATTGAAACAAAAAGATCCCGTGCTACGTCCAGGTAGCCCTGGGTGAAGGCAAGTTCCCCAGTGTGGAGAGCACAGGCTGAAGTCATAGCCTCAACATCCACCGCCACTCGGCTGGTCGGAGTTGAAACCAGATGAGCAATTCGATTTGGCAGTGGCAATATGAACCCGTCTTTTTCCTGACCAAGGCGGCCAGCTGATCTGAGTTGGTCCAAGCTTGTCGTAGCTTTGGCTAAATCTGACGTCGATTTACAGTCACCATAGGCATTCCACAAAGAGGTGAAACCACTATCTCTTGTTTCACCTGTCTGAGCAGGAGGGGCAGTGGTACAAGCCGAGAAGAGGAAAGTTGAACCGAGTAATCCAACTAGGACACCAGCTCTAGTCAATTTAGATCGCATTGAACGGCCACCTCCATTATTTCTGTAATGGAGGTGTATGCAAATAAAGGACCACTTGGAAACAATTTGAAAGATGTTGTAAAATAAAGAAAGTTAATTTTTAATGACTGACTCTGGCGTGTTAAATTCAACTCACTGTGTTGTTTGTGAAACACTTGGAGGGAGCTGGGCGTCAGAACCTTGCGAGGAAGTCGTTAAGCATTAAATATTTGGACGAGGATACCAGTCCGCGTAGTGGAGTTTGTTTTGCGCATGATGTGCTTAATGTGTTCCTTGACGGTTTGTTCCGTAATCTGCAGTGCATTCGCAATCTCTTTATTTGTCCAGCCTTTTGCCAGGTGCTCCACCACAGACTGCTCTCGGTTTGTGAGCTGGAAACGTTCTCGAGCGTGCTCCGCATTCAAGTTCTGTTTTCGTCCGAGTTCTTCCATGGTTACGACAAGTCGGGCATGCTGAATCCCGCCTCGATCGGGTAATCCAAAACCTCTGAGTAGGATTGGCTGATTCGGATCACCTGTGACACGCTTGAGCTCAAACTGTTCCCAATCTTTGGCTTCTGTCCGTATATGGAGGGCTTTAATGATCTCTGCGCAAAGCTCAGTCAGAGCTGTCGGGAGTATTCCACGTGCCGAAACAGACGTGGTGCCTCCATGTTCAACCGCAGTGATTTTTTTAGCAAGCTCCGTAGCCTGCCGATTCATGTGGAGTAGTTGCATTGATGTCGATAGGACGACAATGCCAGAGCCTGCCCTCTGGTCGGCAAGAACATCTGTTTGGTCGGTTCCTTTTGGTAATTCTGTCATAAAGTATAGTGTATTGCTCTTAAGTTGAGATGAAATGAGATGTCTGTGCGCCTGGAGCCTACTCGAATAATACCGGAATAGTACCTAACACTTTCGAGGGAGTCAACATATACCTTCGAGAAAGCAGCCTACAGGATTGGTATTGTTGGCTGGGAGGCCAATGTATAGGATCCCCAGGTCAATTTTGAATGAATGGCAGAATCATTAGGGCAGTCGAGCATGTGCGGGACCTACGATTGAGGACCCTTGTTTAGGTATCGAGTAAAAACTCATGCCAAGGAAGCGTAGCGAAAGCTAGGTTTGGGGTTCGGTTGTTAGAAGCATGGGAGGATATGAGGTGAGAGCAATGGAATGGGAATGGCCAATTCAGGATAGTCATGAAAGCCATCGGGAGAGAGCTGCCTTATTGCGGCCAATACCGTATGAAATTATGGCTCAAGAGGGTGGAGGTAGCAGCCTTGTCAATAGGGGAAAGGCGCTGTCCCTGAATATCAGCAGTGGGGGCATGCTGATCCTTATGGATCAAGCTCCGAAGGTTGAGCAAGTTCTCAAGATCTATGTACCAACACCTGTCGCTCTTGCTGAGACCCCAACCCTTGCCGAAGTTCGTTGGACCAGAATGGTTCCGTTTGGAAGGTCGAATAGCTATGCAGCTCATTTTGTGGGGATTAAGTTCATGTTCTAACTAGTGCCATCATGAGAATGGATCTTTCTTTCCGGCCCATGCCCCCCCTCAATGCCCCAATCTTGTGGCTACACGATTGCGGTGTAGTGCGGGAAATCCAATGAGTTGGTCAGGGTTTTGCCAGTATCCTGGATACCTATGGCGAATTCTGGACAGGTGTGGAGGGAATGGTGGCTTTCAATCAGTTGGGAGGCCACCATTCCTTTTGGCCCTATGGTTCCTTCCACGAGTTGGTGATCCTGTTACTGTGGTGCCGAGATCATTATGAGGTGTTTGGATCCGGTGGGTCCCAGAGAGAGACGGGAGCCTATGTTTTGAACTCGACTATTAGGAGATGTGAAGCTATATATGAATGACGGAGGGATAACCGGACCGGAACTACTGGGGGCACTCCTTATATACTGAGCACAAATGCGAATCATTGAGGAGCTGGTCGGGTAGCAGACTGAGTGTAGAGAACTATTCACTTCCGCTGTTTGAAGATCAGCCAGGTAGTCGGTCTCATTCAAGGATCGTCAGCGCTCTTCTCTATTACATAGGGGACATGTCCGTTTGAACTAGTTTGATGAAAGCACTATATCGAGTGCTGGTTTATGCCACAGGGGCGAAAATTGTTGAGCCGCTCCCTATGTCGCAGCATGGATCTAGCCGCCTTTTATTTACTGGTTGGGCTGAATAGAATGGAAATGAGGTAAGGAGCTCGCTATAAGTGTTGTATTGGGAACAAGGAGGAAATAAGCGTGAAGGCTGTCATTCTTGCTGGGGGAATGGGGACTCGACTTTCGGAGGAGACCTCTTTACGACCGAAGCCAATGGTTGAAATCGGTGGGAAGCCTATTCTATGGCACATTATGAAGATTTATGCTGCTCATGGCATAAAGGAATTTATTATTGCTCTTGGTTACAAAGGGGAAATGATTAAAGAATATTTCCTGAACTTCTATGCTTTCAACAAAGATATTTCCGTCGACCTTGAAAGTGGGAAAACAACGATTCATGACGGGAAACAGCATGAGGATTGGAAGGTTCATCTCGTTGATACTGGCCTGCGCACACAGACGGGTGGGCGGCTCAAACAGTTAAAACGATGGATCGGGGACGACAAAACGTTTCTATTTACGTATGGAGATGGGGTTTCGGACGTCGACATTCAGGCGACAGTCCGGTTTCATAAGTCGCACGGGAAGCTTGCCACAGTCACATCCGTTTTGCCGCCGGCCAGATTTGGTCGGTTGGTATTTGATCAGGATCAGATCGTTGACTTTAGGGAAAAACCGCATGCTGAGGAAGGTTGGATCAATGGTGGGTTCTATGTTCTTCAGCGTGAGGCCATTGATTACATCCATGGTGATGAGATTGCGTGGGAGCGGGAACCGATCGAACAACTCACAAAGGATAATCAATTGATGGGGTACCGACATGACCGCTTCTGGTCCTGTATGGATACGCTACGTGAGAAAAACTATTTGGAGGAACTTTGGCAATCGTCACGAGCCCCGTGGAAGGTATGGTAGGGTGCCTCTCTAGGTAGGTAAGGCTTGTGGTTTTTGAGTGATATTCCTCCGCTTGAGCCTGTATCACTAATGTCGGCGAGCCACCACATTCGGTAAATATCTAGCTTAAGGAAATGAATATGCGAATCCTGGTCACTGGGAATATGGGATATGTTGGCCCGTTGGTGTTACGTCGGTTGCGA
The DNA here is from genome assembly GCF_054902215.1 of Nitrospira sp. CMX1. NCBI lineage: Bacteria > Pseudomonadati > Nitrospirota > Nitrospiria > Nitrospirales > Nitrospiraceae > Nitrospira > Nitrospira sp. CMX1. The sequence goes on from NZ_JBUBKD010000015.1 coordinate 97,550, forward strand.
GAGTCGTATCCCGAGGCAATGTTGATCGGATACGATATTGGGTATTTTGCTCATTGTTTGACTGGTTCATCGCGGCTCCCGGAAAGTCGAGCGGATGTGCAGTATTTCGGGGATATCCGGCAGGTGCCCGAAAAGATCCTTCAGGGGACTGACGCGATTGTGCACCTCTGCGCGATCTCAAATGATCCGATGGGGGCCACTTTTGAAGACGTGACTCTTGATATCAACCATCGAGCAAGTATCGACCTGGCTGTCAAGGCAAAGCGAGCTGGTGTCAAGACCTTCGTGTTCGCATCGAGTTGCAGTGTCTATGGTTTTGCAGAGGGCGGTCCTCGTCGAGAGGAGGATGAGCTGAATCCTCTCACCGCGTACGCAAAGTCGAAAGTCAGTACTGAGCAGGATCTAGCGTCGCTGACCTCAGACTCATTTACGGCAACCTGCCTCCGGTTTGCGACGGCATGCGGAATGAGCGATCGATTGCGGCTAGATCTTGTGTTGAATGATTTTGTGGCGAGTGCACTTGTGTCAAGGCGCATCAATATTCTCAGTGATGGGACGCCATGGCGGCCACTAATCCACGTGAAAGATATGGCGAGAGCCATCGATTGGGCGGTGCAGAGAGACCGTGGCGCTGGCGGCGCGTTTTTGACGATCAATGTGGGAAGTGATGTCTGGAATTGCCAGGTAAAGGATTTGGCGATGGCCGTCACGCAACTTGTCCCCGATGTGGAAGTTTCTATTAATAGAGATGCGCAGCCTGATAAGCGATCCTATCGGGTTAATTTCGATAAATTCTCTAAGCTGGCACAGGGATTTCTTCCTGTCGTAGATCTGCAAAGTGCTGTACAGGATCTTCGTGATGGGCTCATGTCTATGCATTTTGCCGATTCTGAGTTTCGGAAGGGCGAGTTGATACGCTTAGTCACCCTAAGGCGATTGAGAGAGGGAGGGCATTTGACGGACCAGCTTGCATGGAAAGCGTAGGTAGGACAGTGAGATGTCATTATGGTGAGATTCTTTGATAAGGAAGGAGATGTCGGCATGAAGCCATCAGTGTGTCGCTCATGCGGAGCAGGTCTTGAACACACATTCATAGATCTGGGCATGTCTCCATTGGCAAATTCTTATATCAAACCAGGGCAAACGAATCGAATGGAGCCTTTCTATCCCTTACATGTGTATGTCTGCGAGACATGCTTGCTGGTTCAGTTGGAACAGTTTTCGACCCCGCAGGATATTTTCTCAGACTATGCATACTTCTCTTCATTCTCTGATTCATGGCTGGCTCATGCTCGGACCTATGTGGACATGATTGTCGATCGATTCAGATTTGATCGCAACTCGAGAGTTGTAGAGATCGCCAGTAACGATGGATATCTTCTTAAGAACTTTGTTGCGCGTGACATCCCTGTGCTCGGGGTAGAACCTGCGGCGAATGTGGCTGAGGTTGCAAGGGGAAAGGGGATCAACACCAAGGTGGCGTTTTTTGCTGAGAAGACGGCGCGTGATCTGGCTGAGGATGGATGGGCCGCTGATTTGATTATTGGAAACAACGTGTTGGCTCATGTTCCAGATTTGAACGATTTCGTGAAGGGGTTGAAAGTTCTTCTAAAGCCGACAGGCCTTATTACCATGGAATTCCCTCACCTTCTTCAACTCGTGGAGCAGAATCAGTTTGATACGATCTATCATGAGCACTTTTCTTACTTTTCTTTCATCGCCGTTGAGAGGGTATTTGCCCGCCATGGAATGAAACTGTTTGATGTGGAGGAGTTGCCAACGCATGGGGGATCGCTGCGAATCTATGCCTGTCATGAGAGCGATACATCCAAGCCGATTGAGATGCGAGCAAAGGAACTGAAATCACGAGAAGAAGCGATAGGGTTTGGTAGTCTGAACCACTATCTTTCATTTGGTCCACACGTTGAGGCGACAAAGAGAAAACTGCTGTCTTTCCTCATTGCTGCTAAGCAAGAGGGGAAACGTGTCGTGGGCTATGGTGCTCCGGCAAAAGGCAATACGCTTCTGAACTATTGTGGTATTCGTGCGGACTTTATTGACTACACCGTTGATCGAAGCCCACATAAGCAGGGCCATTTTCTTCCCGGTGTGCATATTCCAATTTATGAGCCAGACCGGGTGCGTGCTACGCAGCCTGACTATCTCCTGATTTTGCCTTGGAATATTCGGGAGGAGGTTATGAAGCAAATGAGCTATATTCGTGAGTGGGGCGGACAATTTGTCGTTCCGATTCCTGAGGTGCGACTGTATCCATGATTTTTACTGAAGCTGCTCTCAAAGGCGCATTTGTCATTGATCCTGAACCTGTATCTGATGAGCGGGGAATGTTTGCAAGGGTCTGGTGCGAAAAAGAGCTTGAGATGTACGGACTTTCCTCTAGGTGGGTTCAAGCGAGTATCTCCGTAAACCGTCGCAAGGGGACTCTACGGGGGATGCACTACCAGGTTGCTCCAAATGAGGAAGTGAAGTTGGTTCGCTGTACTACAGGTGCGATTTTTGATGTCATTGTGGACTTGCGCCCGACATCACCGACTTATGGGCAGCATGTCGGCCTGATTTTGACGGCGGATAGTCATCGGTCGCTGTATATTCCAAAACAATTTGCGCATGGATTTCTCACGCTCCAAGACAATTCTGAAGTCTCCTATCACATGTCGGAGTTCTATGCACCTTCTTGCGCGCGTGGTATTCGGTGGGATGATCCCCAGTTGCATATTCAGTGGCCAGAACCCATTGTGATTGTGTCAGAAAAGGATCAGCAGTGGCCACAGCTCAACTTGAACGGGTGACCTGACGTGGAAGCCGATCACTCTCTACTCAACTTGATAAAGGAACTCTACCCAATTTGCCGGAGTATTACTGGTGAAGGAGTTCGGGAGACTCTTCGGATAATCCAAAAACGTATTCCACTTGAGAAATATGAAGTTCCTAGCGGAACAAAGGTATTTGATTGGACGGTTCCTTTAGAGTGGAACGTGTCCGATGCCTACGTGATGGATCGAGCGGGGAAACGAGTTATCGATTTTCAATCGCATAATTTACACCTGATGAGTTACAGCGCGCCGGTTCGAAGAAGGATGAGTCTCGAAGAGTTGCGGCCGCATCTTTTTAGTTTGCCAGCTCATCCGGAATGGATCCCATATCGAACGTCCTATTACAAAGAGAACTGGGGCTTTTGCATTCGGCACGCTGATTTTGAGCAGCTTTCTGATGAGGAGTATGAGGTCGTTATTGACTCGACGCTTCAGGCTGGTTCGCTGACGTATGGCGAGTCTTATTTGCCGGGTGAAGTGTCTGACGAAGTTCTTGTGTCATGCCACGTCTGCCATCCGTCTCTGTGCAACGATAACCTTTCTGGTATCAGCGTGGCTGTGAGGCTAGCCGAAACCATGGCTGCTCGCTCAAGGAGGTATTCATATCGCTTTCTCTTTATCCCAGGGACCATTGGATCAATTACATGGCTGGCTCAGAATGAACAGGTAGTGCCCCGCATTCGGCATGGGCTTGTTATCACTGGGGTGGGTGATGCGGGAAGTGTTACCTATAAGAAGAGCCGTCAAGATAATGCGGAGATCGACAGAGCGATGGCGCATGTACTAAGACATTCTGGGGAAGCTCATACTATTATTGACTTTTTCCCGTACGGCTATGATGAGCGACAGTATTGCTCTCCAGGCTTTAACCTACCGGTCGGATGTTTTATGAGGACGCCACACGGCCAATATTCGGAGTATCACTCGTCTGCGGATGATATGGATTTAATACGATCGGAATCCCTTGCTCAGTCCTATGTACATTGCCTAGAGGTCTTCGAGTTGCTGGAAGGGAATCGCGTGTATCTGAATCAGAGCCCGAAATGTGAACCGCAATTGGGACGGCGGGGGCTATATCGTGCCGTTGCGGGGCAGCAAGAAAACCAGTCCAGAGAGCTCGCGCTTCTCTGGGTATTGAATATGTCCGATGGACGGCACGCACTGCTCGATATTGCAGATCGGGCAGATCTTCCATTCGGCCAGATTCAGTCCGCGGCTGAAGCATTGGTAGAGGCTGGACTCTTGAAGGAGCATCGGAGGCCGGAAAACGCCTAAGGGAGAAGCGACCATGAACACAGTCTATTACGACCCTCCATTTTCGGATGAGCGACGCCGTGAGGAGCTCTATGACGGTCAACTTCTTGTGTATTCTCCGCGTAAGAGTACTCTCGCGTTTATCGAATTTGCCAAGAAATTGATTGGGGAGGCGTTCGCTCCGTATGACCCAGAGACAGCTCAGTCGTATTTATCCGTTGAGCAGTATGCCGACATTCTTGTAAAGCTGAAACCAAACTTTATCCATCATCCTGAATCCAAGGCGCTGATGCGCAATATTTTCGAAGAGATGGGCTGTGATCTAGGGAAGACATACTTTGATGTTCCGAAGATGCGAAGCTCGACCAGTGATAACTATCTCACAACCGGCATTGCGTATGCGTGGCACCCTCATCGAGACACCTGGTACTCTGCCCCACCATGCCAGGTCAATTGGTGGATTCCTATCTATGATATTCAGTCGAGCAATGCGATGGCGTTTCATCCACAGTATTGGAATGCGCCTGTGAAAAACAGTTCCAAAGGATATAACTATTACGTATGGAATCAACAAAATCGAGGGGCGCACGTCGCCAAATTCTTGAAAGAGGACCCTCGGCCTCTCCCAAAGCCAACTGAACCACTTGCGCTGGACCCGCAGGTTCGGTTGATCGTGCCAGCTGGAGGTATTATTCTATTCTCGGCAGCACAGATGCACTCCAGTGTTCCCAATACCTCCGGAAAGACCAGGTTTAGCATAGATTTTCGCGTAGTTAACCTTGATGATGTGGCACACAAAAAAGGCGCTCCTCTGGTCGATGAGGAGTGTACCGGGACCACGATGAGGGACTATTTGCGGGCGACCGATTTGGCTCACATCCCTGATGAACTCGTGGCGCTCTACGATGATGAAACGACCAGGGAAGGGAAACTTCTCTACACGGTCGAGGAGAAGTAAGTTTGCTGATGCCGAATCGCATTAACCTAACCCGATAGGTGGATTGAACGTACTCGTTCGCGACCGATAAAATCGGCTTCATTAATTTTGGAGATATTTTGTTTGGCCTGAACGAATGGTTTGCTAAATTGCTTTTCCCATTTAATATGGCCAAAGTGCACATGTTCCACTAGTGCGTTCACCTGTGTGTGGCACCGAGACGATGGACATGGCTGATGTTGAGGGGCCCGTGCTAGTCATTTAAAAACTGAACGTCAATCAGTTGTTTGAAAACCTCTTGTCTCAATTTTTGCGTGAAGAAACGAGAGATGCGGGGGTGGCCAGAAGTCGGAGAATTGACCAGGTAAGAGCCTGTTGGGCCAAGTTCCGTATGGGTGCTGCGCGCCGTGGCCGATGGCGAAGGAGTGATGTTCTGGACCAGCCTTTTCATTGTTGCAGGGACGACTAGAGCTTACTTCAGAGAATGAGGTCTGTTTCTTGGGTTGAGGGTACGGTACTGTGGAAGACGAGCTATGAATTTTGATAAGTCGAAGGCATTACAAGGACGGGCTCATGCCCTCATTCCAGGGGGGTGTCACACATATGCGAGAGGTGATGACCAGTACCCTGAGCTGTCCCCAGGTTTCCTTATCAAAGGGCGCGGATGTCATGTCTGGGATGCCGACGGAAATGAGTTTATCGAATACAACATGGGGCTTCGATCGGTGACGTTGGGATACGCAGACGAGCGCATCTTAGGTGTTGCCCGCCAGCACATGTTGGAAGGCGGTAGCTTTACGAGGCCTTCGCCGATAGAAGTCGAATGTGCGGAGGAAATGCTGAGTCTTATAGAAGGGGCCGAGATGGTGAAGTTCGGGAAAAACGGCTCTGATGTGACAAGCGCTGCCATACGGCTTTCCCGGGCGTACACGGGGAGAGACCGGGTCGCTGTTTGTGCCGATCACCCTTTTTTTTCAGGGGACGATTGGTTTATTGGGTCTACCCCGCTTTCTGCCGGTGTTCCGAAGGCTGTGCAAGAACTCACGCTCAAGTTCACATATAACTCTATCGAAAGCATCCAGGCGCTTTTCCAGCAGTACCCCGGCCAAATTGCTTGTCTCATTATGGAGCCGGAAAAAGAGACCGCGCCAAGCAATGACTTTCTTCGGAAGGTGCAGGAGCTTTGTGGAAAGAATGGTTCTGTCTTTATCCTCGACGAAATGATTTGTGGGTTTCGATGGCACCGTGGCGGTGGGCAACGGTATCACAAGATTGTCCCTGACTTGTCGACATTTGGGAAAGCATTGGCTAACGGCTTCTCGGTTTCCGCACTAGTTGGAAAGAGAGAGATCATGAAGCTTGGTGGACTCGAGCACGGGCATGAGCGGGTGTTTTTGCTCTCATTGACGCATGGTGCTGAATCGCATGGTTTGGCGGCGGCCAGGGAGGTCATTCGGATCTATAAACAGGAACCCGTGATCGAAATGATGTGGCGGGCCGGTGAGAGGCTAGAAAGAGGGGTTCGGCAGTCGATCGGCGAACATCACCTGCAAGAACATTTCAAGGTGTTAGGAAAGCCATGTTGTCAGGTCTATGCGACTCTGGACGGGGAGAAGAATCCATCTCAAGCTTTTAGAACTCTTTTTCTTCAGGAAACGATCAAGAGAGGGATCCTCGCACCCTCGTTTGTTGTGAGCAGTAGTCACAAGGATACTGATATTGACAAGACGATCGAGGGAATTCATGAAGCGTTACAGGTCTACCGAAAAGCACTAGCTGAGGGGATCGAGAAGTATCTTGTTGGTCGTCCAGTAAAACCCGTGTTTCGTCGCTATGTGTAACATGCATGAGTCAGGAGGACCAGGGTTATGAGACATGCCTTGTGGTATGTGATTATGTCTGTGGCGTTGGTACTCACCTCGGGCACCGCATTCAGTGAATCAGGTTCGGTCAAACCTGAGGCCGGTAAAATGCCAACCGATGTTCCTCTATTACCTGGAGCCACAGGGCAGGCCGAGAAAACAACGAGTCAGGTGATGACAGATAAGCTGTCGAATGCGGTAGGTACAGAATACGTCATCGGGGCGGAAGATGTGTTGGATATTACAGTCTGGCGGAATGTCGATTTATCGCGGCAAGTACAAGTGCGCCCGGATGGACGGATTTCAATGCCAATTATTCGTGATGTCGTGGCGGTAGGAAAAACTCCAACAAAATTGGCTGAGGAAATGACGAACAAGCTGAAGGAGTACGTCCAAAATCCGGTTGTTGCGGTGACGTTGAAGGAAGTCAATAGCTCCAATATTTTTCTTCTGGGCGAAATTGCCCATCCTGGGAAGTATCCGCTCAAGAGCAAGACGACGCTCTTGCAGGGAATTACGATGGCAGGGGGGTTTAAGGAAACCGCAGCGAGAAATCAGATCGTCATTTTTCGGTTTACTGAAACGGCTCCAGGTATGAAGCGATTTACGGCGAGCTACGATGATATTGTGCTCCGTAGTGGGATTAGCGACAATTTTGAACTGAAGCCTGGCGATACCCTTGTTGTTCCCAGTGAGTCGATGGTGGTGTTCCCTGGTCGATAAGGACTACCAGAAAGGATGGCGGCAGTGGACTATTACGCGCGAGGGGCAAGGACATTCAGGTCGTATATGTTTACACCAAGAGCTTTGTCAATCGGGCTGGTGCTGTGTTCGATGCTGGCCCAGGTTGGCTGTCTCGGGCCAGTCACATCAAGGGAATACAAAGCATCCGATGTGCCAACAGAATTCCTTCTAGGTTCTGAAGACCAGATTGAGATCAATGTTTGGAAGAACCCTGATTTATCACGCATTACCTTGATACGGCCTGATGGCTATGTGTCCATGCCTATTATTGGAGATGTTCAGGCTGCGGGGTTGACGGCAGACGCGCTTGCGGCCCAGATCACGGAACGGTTGAAAGGGTATATCCAGAACCCTTCGGTGTCGGTAAACGTGAAGGAGCTCAATAGCTATTCTGTATTTGTGTTGGGTGAAGTCGCAAAGCCAGGCAAGTATCAATTGAAATCGTATGTGACGGTGCTTCAGGCCATTTCCATGGCTGGAGGGTTTACAAATTATGCCAGTAAGAATAGGTTGCAAGTTGTGCGGGTGATTGAAAGTCCAGGCCATAAACGGCAAGAGATCCATATCCCACTCCGTTACGATGATCTCGTAAGCGGTCGTGGTGAGCCAGGTAACATTGTGCTGGCTTCTGGTGATACACTGGTTGTGCCCTGATCATTGTTGGGTAGTATCTGTGTGTGAGCCACTTCCGTGCTCCCCGTGATCTGTGTAGCGGGTGATCTGGTCAGATCTGCTGCCTAGTTCACGGGCAGTTCCCGACCACTCCTGAAAGGAAATTTGGTGAATCTATTGCTTTGTCGTAGACATGTCGAACAGGATTGGTTGTTCCGGCTTGTAATTATTGTGATGCTTGTCTCCGGAGTGCTTTGGATAAAACCCGGACATGCACAAACAACCGTCATTCCTTCCGCACATGTGTCGGGCTATTACGATACCAATATATGGTCACGCCCGGCCGCTCTCTTGCCTACGGGCACGAAGCTGGATGACTTTGTGACAACCGTCGGCGGGGCGGTGCAACTGTTGCACGATACTCGGGATATCGACGTCAAGGTGCAGGTTGGAGGAGCCTTCAATGCGTATGTAGAAAACACAGGCCTCAATTACTTCAATACAACCGCGAAGGGCACCATCGGGTTGGATCGGTGGGTTGATCAGTATGTCCGGGGAGCGAAGTTGCGCATCACCGAAAACTTTCGATATACGCCGCAATCTCCTGGTTTTCTGACTGGAGTGAGGCAGACAATTGCTCAGGATGATACCTTTTTTTCGGGTATTCAGGCTTTTCGAGCCAATACATTCATCAATACCACGGGTGTGACTGGCTCCTATCCAATCTCGAGGGACCTTGCGTTGGAGGGAGGTTATACGTTTGGAATTCGAAAGTTCGGGAGAATTTTAGGAGGGGAGACTGGTGGTGTTAGGTTTTTTAATACTACAAATAACACGTGGTTCGGAGGGCCTCGGTATCAGCTTTCGAGAAACGACAGTATCGCAGCCTTGTATCGACAGAGTTTCGTGCTGCAGTCGCGTGCCGATGGCGGTCGGTCATTTGCTACGAACCTGATCACCCTGGCGGGGAACTACGAAAGAAAATTTCAGGAGTGGGAGTTCGACTTGGAGGCCGGAGTCACCTTCGTTGAGCCGGCCGGTGGGAGTTTCCCGACGGGTAGTCTGACAGTTAGCACCCAAACAGAGCGAGACACGGTGTTTCGAGCAACCCTCTCTCGAGCGGCCAGACCGTCCACATTCCTCGTGGGTGGGGCTGTCCTTAGCAGCGTTGCGCAGGTCGGGGTCAGTCACCGAATTTATGAGCGGCTCACTCTCGAGGGAGATGTTGCCTATGGTTATAGCCAGTTTTTCCCAGATACTAGGAATACGACGTTTCAGAACTTTCATGGGACGACGCGTCTCGCTTACAAATTGACCAGAGATATCACTGCAGATATTTCGTACGCCTTTACCTCTGTAAAGAGTGATACACCTACTATCACATACGAATTTTCACGCCATGTGATGGGGTTCTTTCTAAGCGCCGAGTGGAAATAGTAAATGTGACAAGTATGGAGAGTAATGTACAAGTGAACGCAGGACTGAGCCTTCCCAGACGGAAGTTAATCATAGAGAAGCGAAGCGGACTGTTGGATATCGACTGGTCTGCTCTCTGGGAGTACCGCGAGTTAGGGTACATCCTGATCTGGCGAGACGTCACGGTCCGCTACAAGCAAACGGCGATCGGTGTGGCTTGGGTTATTCTACAACCATTGATCACCATGCTGATATTTACGGCCATATTCGGTATGCTGGCAAAGGTGCCTTCCGATGGAGTCTGGTATCCTGTCTTTTCGCTCACGGCTTTGCTTCCATGGACCTATTTTTCTCAAGCGGTGACTCGTGCGGGCGAAAGCGTCGTTACCAATGCGAAGATAGTCAGCAAGATTTATTTCCCCCGATTATGGCTTCCTCTTGCCATGGTCGTCTCGCCACTGATTGACTTTGCGTTGTCCATGGTCCTGTTGTTCGGACTGCTCCTCTATGCAGGCATTCCCCTCAGCTGGAAGGTAGTCACACTCCCGGCATTCATACTGCTTGCGATGCTCACAGCTCTAGGCCTCAGCCTGTTCACTTCTGCCATGAATGCCAAGTACCGGGACGTGGGTCACGCGATTCCCTTTGTCATTCAAATATGGATGTATCTCTCACCGATTGTGTACCCGGTCAGTCTCGTGCCAGAGCAATGGAGATGGCTCTATGGCCTCAATCCCATGGCTGGAGTCATTGAAGGCTTTCGCTGGGCCTTGCTGGGACGGACCGCTCCAGATCCAGTCGTAATGGCGGAAAGTGTTATCGTGCTCTTGCTCGTAGTGCTATCTGGCTTAGTCTATTTCAGAAAGATGGAGCGACAGTTTGCGGATATCATCTGAACAAGAGCCCTCAGAGCCCGACGCATGGTTCTGGTTGTTTCTTCAATATGACTTCTCAATGCTGCCTGGTCAGCCAAGTTACAATCGTCTGTAGTCACGAACATGAGTGATATTGCTGTCCGCGTCGATGGGCTTTCAAAACGGTATCGAATAGGGGCACGACAGAAGGATCATGGTACCTTGCGAGATCTTTTGATGTCAGGTCTTAATTCTTTGTTGAGCCGAAATGGTCAGAGGAGAGCAAGTGCTGGCTCCGTGAGGCCTGCAGAGTCAGAGGCTGCTTCGAACTCATTTTGGGCTCTACAGGATGTATCATTCGAAGTGAAGCGGGGCGAGACGGTCGGTATTATCGGCCGGAATGGTGCGGGAAAAAGTACGTTACTGAAGCTGCTCTCACGCATCACTGAACCGACTGATGGTCGGATAGAACTTGATGGTCGTGTGTCCGCACTTTTGGAGGTAGGCACAGGGTTCCATAGTGAGCTCACTGGGCGGGAAAATGTCTACCTAAATGGAACCATTCTTGGAATGAAACGGGCTGAGATCACCAGAAAGTTCGATGAAATCGTGGCGTTTGCGGAAATTGAGCAGTTTATTGATACGCCGGTAAAACGGTATTCCAGTGGGATGGCCATGCGATTGGGGTTTGCTGTGGCTGCTCATTTGGAGTCGGAGATTCTGATCGTCGACGAGGTGTTGGCAGTCGGCGATGCCGCCTTTCAGAAGAAATGCCTGGGCAAAATGGAAGGGGTGGCGAAGGAAGGTCGAACCATCTTCTTCGTCAGTCATAACATGCCTGCGGTGACACGGTTATGTGAGCGCGGAATCTTGTTGGAGGAAGGAAAATTGTGTCGTGATGGACGCTCTCACGAGGTCGTCAACGCGTATCTGCATTCGGAACTTGGTACCATGTCTTCACGTGAGTGGCTGGACCCGCGCAAAGCTCCCAGGGGGGAGGTGGCGATGCTACGAGCCGTGCGAGTCCGCACCAAGGATGGCCAATCCGCTGAGAAGTTTGATATCCGAAAGCCGGTGGGGCTTGAGATGGAATATGACGTGCTCAAGCCGGGCTATAAACTCATGCCTTCCATTATGTTGTGGAATGAGGAAGGAGTATGTCTGCTCGACACTCCTGAACATGATCCGGAATGGCGAGGGCGTGTGAGGCCGCCTGGCCGCTATCGGAGTACGGCATGGATTCCTGGCAACTTTCTTGCTGAGGGGACCATGTTCGTAAGTGTGGCCTTAGAGACCTTAGATCCCCTGGTGATGCAATTCTATGAGCGCCAGGTTGTGGCGTTCTCCGTTATCGACACCTGCGAGGGAGACTCGGCGCGCGGTGATTTTGCCGGGAAGCTTCGAGGTGTGGTCAGACCCCTCTTGGAATGGACAACCCTATCGAACCTCGAGAACGTTCAGGCTGAACTATATAAGTGCTGAGCCTCAAACGAAATACTGACTAGACACCAGAGGGGTTCAACGGTTCCGGTTACCTTGTTCTTGATTCCATCTTGCGATCTCGACGATTTGGTAATTATCCATGGGTGTGCGTATGAATTTTGAATCACAGCCGCTTGTGAGCGTACTGACCCCGGTCTATAACGGCGAACAGTATCTGGCAGAATGCATTGAGAGCGTGCTGCGTCAAAGTTATCAAAATTGGGAGTGCTGTATTGTCAATAATCGCAGCACTGATCGCACTCTCGAGATTGCCACAGCCTATGCCAAAAAGGATAAACGAATTCGAATTCATAACAACTCCGACTTCGTCGGGTGTGATGAAAATGGAAATGTTGCTTTTCAGCAGATCTCGCCGGAAAGTAAGTATTGCAAGGTGATTCATGCGGATGACTGGATGTTCCCAGAGTGTCTCATGGAAATGGTGGAGTTGGCGGAAGCGCACCCCACGATCGCGATCGTCAGCTCCTACCGACTGAAGAATACGCGCATCCTAGTGCAGGCGTTGCCCTATGCAAGCCGCATTATTTCCGGCCGTGAAATCTGTCGGGCAACTCTTCTCGGGCTGCCGTCCGTTTTTGGGTCACCATCCGCGATACTGATTCATGCCGATGAGGTAAGGAAACGACCACACTTCTACAATGTGGCGAATCCCCATTGCGATATGGAGGTCTGTCTAGACATTCTTCGGAATCGAGATTTTGGATTCGTACACCAGATGCTGACGTTTGAACGTTCACATCCTCACTCGGAAAGCAGTCGTGGCAGCCGTTATGGGTTCACTCCCTTTGGGAGATTCGAACATGTGACAAAATATGGGCCGGAGTATTTGAACGAAAAAGAATTTGCAGCCATGTTTGCGAAGCGAAGAGATCAGTATTACGCATTTCTGGGGGCGAGCGTGTTTCGAAATAAGGAGAGCGGGTTTTGGGACTATCAGAGGACTGCTCTGCATAGAATTGGCCATTCGCTGAGTATGGCAAGGATAATGAAGGCAGTGCTGCTTCAAGTTCTTGATGTGGTATTGAATCCGCTAAACACCGCCAAAAGAATTTCAAGTAGGTTGTCACATTCCGCCAAGGGTGCGACGGAGTGAAGGCTGACAATAGCTTGGATCGGAAGAGTTTTGACAGCGGCTATACTCCTATCTGCGCGATTACTGGGTGGGACACTGAACGGCACTATATCTCTCCATAGGGACTGCTCGTGGTGAACGAGGCTAACTACTGAGTAGTTAGCGCAATGGAATAGGCTATTCAAAATGGAACATTCTTTCAAAATAGGAGGGGGGGCTGCTCTTCAAGACAGTTTTCGTGGTACCTGGGTTTACGGTATTTTTAATAAGCTGCGAAGCATAAAACAGCGGTTGATGCGTCAAGCCGATGGTGAGGCCATTTTGAAACGCCGGTATCTTCGTGTACATGGGAGGCCTCTCAGCATTGCGAATCCACAGGCTTTCACAGAAAAACTCTATTGGAGGATGCTTGCCTGGAATCGGGTTGTGCCTCCTATTTTCGTCCAGCTAGCGGATAAGCTCACTGCACGAGAGTATGTATCAGGCAAAGTTGGAGCAGAGTACTTGCCGCGGCTTCTTTGGCACGGCCAAGATCCTGCCTCGATTCCCTTCAACACCTTACCGGTTGAGTACGTGATTAAGACCAATCATGCGAGCCGACAGGTGATCGTGGCTAAGGAACCTGCTGACCACGGTGCGATGGTTGCCACGTGCGAGAAGTGGCTGAACACCAATTTTTACTGGACATCACGGGAAGGTCAGTATTTGCATATTCAGCCGAAGATAATGATAGAAGAGTGCCTGCGCGATCGTAACGATAACTTACCGCTTGACTATAAGATTTGGTGTTTTAATGGGAGGCCGGAACTCATTCAGGTGATTAATTTTTCGCGAGATTGCCATTCGTTCTACGACCTGTCATGGAACGCGCTGGATCTTTCATATTCCGCAGGAAAGTCCAGGCCAGATAGGTCGCGGCCGGATCAGCTGGAAGAGATGATTTCCCTCGCGACTCAGCTGTCCGTTGGGTTTGGTTTCGTGCGGGTCGATCTCTACAACCTGGATGGGCGTATTTATTTTGGAGAGTTGACGTTTACTCCCACGGCAGGGAACATGAAATTAACTCCAGACAGGTGGGATCTCGAATTAGGGAAGAAATGGGATCTGTCATTGGAGTACTCATAGGAGCTGCTGGGCTCTCATTGTGTGCCGTATGCTCCATCATCCTCCTGTTTAGAAAGTGTCCATAGATTTCAGATCGAGGCTGTGCAGAGTGAACGATGAAAAGTAAGTGTTGTCATGATTCTGTTTGTGCCTAACATGAGCGTCATCGCACAGGGGTGCAAATAGCCATGGGTCCTAAGTCGATTCTTATGATTGCCTATTATTTCCCGCCCGAAGGAAACGCCGCGGTCTATCGCCCGGTGCGTTTTCTCAAAGGGTTGGTGGAGAAGGGGTGGCAGGCTCGTGTGATCTCGTGCGAACCGTATGGATATGAAAGACATGATCCGGCGCTCTTAGAACAGCTTCCCTCGGCGGCTCAGGTTGTTCGGGTGAGGGGGCGTGATCCTTGGCGTGCATTGCAAAATAGACGTAGAACGGAAACTAAGAAAAGGCTTTCAGGTTTGTCTACAGAGGAAGCGCGTCATGCCGTTGCCGCACATCGTGTCCCGTGGCGATCACGATTGCGTGAGTGGGTGAGGGTTGTTGAATCCTGGGTGTACCGTCCTGATATGGCTATGCCATGGATACAGCCGGCGACTCAGGCAAGCATAGATGTATGTCGAAGAGATCCTCCGAACGTGATATGGGCGACAATCGGACCGCTCTCGGCAGGCCTGGTGGCATATCGGACTTCGGTAGAGACAGGAGTTCCATATGTGTTGGATTTTCGCGATCCGTGGGGGTTGGAATATTATCCACACGAAATCAGGCGTCCGGCTTGGGCCAAGAAAATTGATTATCGGAACATGTGTCGAATTTTCAAGGAGGCGCGATCTGTCGTATTCATGTTTGAGTCAGTGGCTCAAGCGTATCTGCAGGCATTTCCTGGAGCACTAGAGAGAGAGAAGATTCATATCATTCCCAATGGGTTTGAAGGGACTGTTGAGTCTTTTGTTCATCCTCCCGGAAATTGTTGTACAGTGTTGTATGCGGGTACGTTGAGCACGTATCGGTACGACACGCTCCTTGAGGGCCTCGTTCAACTGAAACACCGAAATCCTGTCCAGGCGGCACAGCTGCGAATGTTGTTTGTCGGCGAAGGGCTTCAACAGCTAGCGGAGCGCGTGGTTGAGTTGGATCTGCGCGATATGTTTGAGGTTAGGTCTCCTGTTCCGAGCGCAGAGGTTCGTCATCTGCAACGAGAGGCACATGCACTCCTGGTGTTAGGAAGAATGCCGGGAAGAACGGCGCGCGACTTGGTGGCCGGTGCCAAATTGTTCGGCTATCTACAAGCGGGAAGGCCGATCATCGGCATTGTACCTCGTGACGAAACCCGACGTATCCTTAGTCAAGTCGGTAGTCCACTGATCGCGGATGCCGATAGTCCCGCAGAGGTGGTTGCGGTGTTTGAGCAGCTTCTCGAAGCGTGGAGGAAGCGGGTGCTTGAGAGGTTGGTGCCGAACCGTGCTGCTTGTGATGGCTATTCGTCAAGTCGGCAAATTGCCGATCTTGTTGTTGCCTTGCAGAAGGAGAATGTTCAGGGGCGGGCAGCAGTGCAGGCGTCCAGTATGCTTTTGCAGAGGCATTCGGAGGTTAAGCCATGAAAGTGGTGTACATGAACGATACCGTATACGGATATGCGATCGGAGATCCCTCAGCCAGAGGTGGGGCAGAGCGATATGGGTGGTACCTTATGCGAGCTCTGGTGAGTACCGGTTGGTCTGTTACGGTAGGTGTTCGATCCGCGTTACGAGAAGGTGAGGTGCGTGTCATCGATGGCGTGCGTTTTCTTGGTCTCAGTCGTCGTATCCACGTCCTGTTCGACTGGTATCGTTTTCTCGAAAAGGAACGGCCTGACTGGTGTTTCTGGCAGTGCGCGGACCATCTGTGGGGGCCCGCCTCAGAAATAGCACGATGGTTCGGCGTCAGAACAGCCTTTTCCATGATGCATGATAACCACGTTCATGTTCGGAAAGCACTCTCACGGAGGAAGTATTTGTGGCCTCTCTATGCCTGGGGGCTTCATCGGTCAGATGTCATTTTTATCCAGCATGAAGACCAGCGCGTTCCTCTGCCCCTGCGTTGGCAGCGACGGGCATATTTGCTTCCAGGTATTGTGTCCCTTGCGGGGACGATGGTGCCTCACCTGGAAAGAAACGGAGCTGTGGTGTGGATAGCGGTCATTAGACCGGCCAAGCGTCCAGATTTATTGGTGGAAATCGCTCGTCGATTGCCGTCAATTCGCTTTGTTGTCTGTGGATCGCCTAGCCTGAGTCATTGGGACGCTGGCACGATTGAGCGAATCATGACGCAACTGAAGGCTCTTCCCAATATCGACTACCGAGGCCACGTGTCGCCTGAGCAGGCGCTCAAATCCATTGGGGAGGCCAGCTTGCTCCTCTCGACGTCGGACGGGGAAGGGTTTCCCAGCGTCTTTTTGGAAGCCTGGGCAGCCGGAACTCCGATTGTGAGCCTGCAGATCGACCCCGATCACAAAATTCGAGATTATGATTTAGGGAAGGTGGCCGACACAGTTGAGGGAACAGTCACTGCGATTGATTCGTTTATGGCATCACCCGAACGTCTCCGAGAAATGGGGACGAAGGCCCGGCGTCATGTAGAAGAACTGCACAGCCCCATGGCGGCAGTTCGGGCATTTGAGGCGGCGGTTACTCAGCCGTTGGATTCGACGACGGGGGGATTGATCCA
Source organism: Nitrospira sp. CMX1 (assembly GCF_054902215.1). Taxonomy (NCBI): domain Bacteria; kingdom Pseudomonadati; phylum Nitrospirota; class Nitrospiria; order Nitrospirales; family Nitrospiraceae; genus Nitrospira; species Nitrospira sp. CMX1. Next base: position 114,451 of record NZ_JBUBKD010000015.1, read on the forward strand.
GCAGGAGATTCGATGATGTGCTCCGGAGATGTTTGGGTAAGATGCGGTAGATTACAAACGGGAGTATGGACATGATCGGACAGGTCGCCATCCATCATCGAAAGAAGAGCTTCTCGGACCGCTGGATTGAATATTGTCAGATGCATGGAATTCCATACAAGGTCGTAAACTGCCTCGGGTCAGACATTATCGAACAACTCACCTCATGTGACTGTTTGCTGTGGCACTGGAGCCACGGAGATCCGAGCGAACAGCTAGTGGCTCGCCATGTCATCACGGCAGCGGAAGCGATGGGGGTTAAAGTGTTCCCAGGTAGCTCCACATGCTGGTATTTTGACGATAAACTGGCCCAAAAATATCTACTCGAAGCAATCGGGGCACCGTTGGTTCCAACCTATGTATCCTACGACCTAGACGAAGCCTTGCGGTGGATCGATCAAGCGTCTTACCCAACAGTATTTAAGCTACGTCGAGGAGCCGGCTCCAGCAATGTCAAGCTCGTTCGCAGTGCGGTAGAAGCTCGTGCCTTGGCGAGGCGGGCCTTTTCAGGAGGATTTTCGCCGATTCCTGACTATGGGCATGATGCTATGAAGCGTTACCGTTCGGCCAGGCGGCGAGGAGATCTATTCAATGTGTTGAAGCGGTTTCCTCAAGCCTTAGCAACAATTCGAGACAAGAAAAAAATGATGGGGCATGAGAAGGGATATGCATATTTCCAGGATTTCATTTCAGGCAACGATTTTGATACACGTGTGACAGTCATCGGGAACAGAGCGTTCGCCTATACGAGGAATGTGCGCCCAGGAGATTTCCGGGCGTCCGGCAGTGGCGATGTCGTCTATGATCATCAGAGAATCAATCGCCAGTGTCTGGAGATTGCTTTTGACGTGGCGCACAAAGTTGGATCGCAGAGTATGGCCTTTGATTTTGTGATGAAGGAAAACCAACCACTCATTCTTGAAGTGAGCTATTGTTACATCGCCCGTTTAGTCTATGCCTGCCCCAACCATTGGGATATCAAGCTGAATCGGCACGAAGGACACGTGTGGCCTCAAGATGCAATTCTTGTCGACCTATTGAATGGTCTGTGCGGGGCGAACCAATACGGGATTCGACCTGACAACCAGCCGGCAGTCGTCTTAAGTGTGTAGAGGCTGTGTATCTATGAATTCACCTCGATGAACAATTGACGATGCCGACCATGGCCCGTAGTGGCGGCTCAATATTATGCTTGATTCCCCAAATACTCGTGCAGGGGTTGCAATACCAATAGCCAAGCACGTGGGACCTTGTCCCCCCGCGTTCTTGGAGTACGCCTGGTATGTGAGCCTTGTGTACGCATACCTGGGGGCTGCGTGGGGGATAGCTGTCCCTGCTGTAGGCGGAGCAATTTTAGTGCTCCTAGCTGTCGCCTGTGTGTTGAGCATTGGTGATCGAGTCATATCGCTCTGCAGGCCGGTCGCATGGGGCTTCTACGCGGGAATCTTCGTGGTTTTAATAGAGGTGATTTTTCATAACCTTACCGAAGGGGCGATGCCTGAACTCATAGCCTTTATTGGATGGCTTGCCCTTTTGATCATTGTCCAAACACTCGCTCTGCGCCCTAACTTTCTGCACCACTTTGCCCTGGTGGCTTTAGTAATTGGCATCGCATCCTTGCCCTATCTCAATGTCCGTAGCGTCGGCGGAGTTGTGCGGGCTTGGGCTTCGGGGACAGGAATTTCAAATCCTAATGTGTTGGGGATGTGGTTCGGTTTTTGCGCGGTGTATTTTCTCTTTTGGGGATTTCAATGTCGAACATTTGTCTGGCGAGCGGCTTCGTGGGGTGTAGCGGTGGGTTCGTTCTACATTGTTACGCTAACAGTGAGCCGTGCTCCACTATTGGGGATCGCCCTCGCCTGTATCGTGGGATTTCGGTCGGCTCTTAAACGGAGTTTTGTCCCGGTCGTATCGTTCGTCCTTGTGTTGTGTCTGATCTATGTGTCAGGCGTGTTTGATGAGGAGCTAGGCCAATACGCCTCTCGAGGGGTAGAGGAGTCCGGGAGAGGAAGGTTGTGGCCAGCAGCAGTGGAGCGGATATTCAATTCACCATGGGTAGGAGTTGGCTTGGATGACATACGAATAAGGACCAGATCCGGGAAGGAAATGAATCCACACAACCCGGTCCTCCATATTGCTCTCGGAGCAGGACTTATTCCAGTCATCTGTTTTCTCGGTTATCTCGTTCGAGTGGGATTTGGAGTTCGTGGCATGATGCAGCGAGTGCAAGTCGGAGAAGCGTCACTGCTTCTTCCGCTGGTGGCATTTGGAATGTTTGAACTGATGATGCTCGACATGGCGTTTATGTCCCCCTGGGTGGTGGTCATATTTGGTTTGGTTGCGGGGAGATTTGAAGCTCGTGATCCTCGGTGAGGGTAGTGACTGCCTGAACGCAAAATGAGGGAAGTGTGTTGTTCCGCGCACCTCACATTGGAACGCATTCTCACCCGGATGTCTTTCTGACTTCTATTAGTAAGTGAAATGCGATCTCGGTGTGCCTCTATTTTCTATCCGCTGATTGATTCTGGAGCAATCTGTTTGAGAGACGGAGAAAAAGAAGGAGAGGATTTCTGGAATGTGAAGCTGAGGCGTAACTGTTGGATAAAATCCAGAAGGCGGTGGTGTTGAAAAGCACTGGGGACATTGTGCTCAATAGAGAGCCAAGCCGGTGTCGACTTCTGTATGTGATCGGACAACTTGGCCTTGGTGGAGCAGAGCGCCAACTCTATTACTTGCTCTCGCATCTAGAGGGTTCTAGGTATTACCCATGTGTAGTGGTGTGGAACTATGATCCGGATGAAAAGTACTATCGAGCGATTGACGCGCTGCAGCTTCCGATATACGGATTGCCTACGCAGTGGTCTCCGCTTGTTAAACTTCAGGCACTTCGTAAGTTAACTCAACGGCTTGCTCCCGAGGTGATTCACTCGTACGTGTTTTTTACCAACTTTGCTGCCGCTTATGCGGCATGCAGGACTGGTGCACTGGCAGTTGGATCTCTACGCAGTGACATGGTCAGAAGTCTACAGTCTGGGGGGGCGTTACGAGGGATATTGAACAGTCGGTGGCCGAGGTGCCACATATCAAATAGTGCCGTATGTGCTGAGACAGCACGCCGACATTCTTCTTTTTTCGTTCCGAGGCAGTATGTTGTGGTACGAAACGGGTTGGATTTGGCAAGCTTTCGTACGCCTGAGAATGCATTCGAAATACGAGGGTATGTCGCCAGTGTGGGGTCCTTGTTGCCCGTCAAGCGGTGGGACCGATTGGTGAAAGCCGTACAGAAGGTCCTGAGTGTCGGGATTAAAGATGTGCGCTTTCGTCTCGCAGGGGATGGCCCTCTCCGGCAAACTCTTCGGCAATTGGCAGAAGATCTTGGCGTCTCTCATGCCATAGAGTTTCTCGGTGCAGTTCATGACATTCCCGCCTTCTTGCAAGGCGCGAAATTTTTAGTCCATACATCCGATAGCGAAGGGTGCCCGAATGCCGTGATGGAGGCTATGGCAGCCGGACGTGCGGTTATCGCAACGGACGTTGGAGACATTCCACATCTCGTGCAGGACGGTAAGACTGGCTTCGTCGTTCAGCGAGACGATAGCGAAGCTCTTCTAGATCGTATTGTGACATTATTGACTGACGCTGACCTTTGTCGGCAGATGGGAAGTAAGGCTCGCGAAAAAGCTGAACAGGAATTCGATCTCTCTTCATTCGTGGCAAGAACGTTGGATGCATACAGAACCGTTGGCTGGAAGGATGAGAGCCATCCTCAGCGCATTAATAAGGTGCGATGATGAAGCATGACATCTGATCGATCGGGTATCAATGGTATCTGTAGCCGGAAAGCGCCTACATGAGGAAGAGGCGGGAATGCGAATCTTGGCTGTAACTAATATGTATCCCACGGTCCGTCATCCAGCGGTGGGGAATTTTATTCGCCAACAGATCGTTGGACTCAGACGTATCGGCCTTGAGGTCGAAGTGCTATTTATTAATCGGGTCCAAGGAGGAATGGGCTCGTATTTTAGACTCGCAACAGAAGTGCAAGATCGTATCGAACGGTTTCAACCAGACCTTGTCCATGTCATGTATGGAGGTGTGTTGTCAGAGCGGGTCACAAAAGTCGTTAAGGAGAGGCCGATCGTGGTTTCCTTCTGCGGCTCGGATCTGTTGGGCGAATACCTGTCTGGAGCTCTTAGGGGTGTTTTGAGTGAGTGCGGAGTCTTTGCCTCATGCCTCGCCGCTTGGCGGGCGGATGGTGTGATCGTTAAATCTCGAAATCTCGAATCGGCCCTTCCAGCTTCAGTTGATCGATCAAAGGTGAGAATCATCCCAAATGGTATTAGCCTTGAGCGTTTCAAACCGATTGACCAGACGGATTCTCAGAAGAAGTTAGGGTGGAAGCTCAACAAGTTCCACGTCCTGTTCCCTGCCAACAACGGCGATCTTGTTAAACGACCTGGTCTAGCACAAGCAGCGATCGAGATGGCCAATGAATTGGGATTGGGCGTAGAAATGCATCCGCTTTTAGGGGTGCCTCATGAGGAAGTTCCACTCTGGCTGAATGCCAGCGATGTGGTGCTATTGACCTCTTCGCACGAGGGGTCACCAAATGTGATTAAAGAAGCGTTGGCGTGCAATGTACCAGTTGTTTCAGTTGATGTGGGGGATGTGCGGGAGCGAATTGATGGCATTGACGGCTGCCATATTGCGTTGCCAGATCCTTGCGATTTGGTTGCCAAGCTGGCCTTGGTGAAATCGAGGGGGAGGCGGATAGCTGGACGCGAAAGGATAAGGTGCCTTTCATTGGAAAACGTTTCGCTCAGTCTAAATGATTTTTACCGCCGAACCGTGGAATCCTACCACAGGCAGAAAGAAGTAGGTCGATCGCGAGTAAACGCAAAGGCGTTAGTTGAGTTCTATGGGTTGTTCCAGGCGAGAAGGGAAACGATAAAGAAAGTAATCAAAGAAACGTTACACCATGGATCAATAAGAGGTCTTCCTTGAGTGCAAACAGAACTTGTCATCCTGTCCTAGTCCTAGTGAATTGGTGAGTGGTGAAGTTGAGTCTGGTTCACAAAATTCAAAGGCTCCGATGTCCGGAGCCTGATCCTTCACTGGTGGGACTCCGGTAGTGGTTCCGCGGTTGATGGCTGCGCTTTCTGCTGTGAGTCGAAAGTCGTGCTGGGATTTGTTGGCAAATCCTAGATTGGTACTATGCTCAATGTTGCTAAAGAACGTTACTCCTGCAACGGCAGGTCCTGTTTTCTCAAGGGTGTCACTGAGGTTATGGCTCACCACTACCCGAAAGGCTGATAATGAATAGGCGATGATCATTCCTGTCTGAGCCTCACTCGAGATATTGTTTGCGATGTTGGCGCCGTTGATCGTCTTGGCCAAAAGAATGTGCCCGTTCGGCTTTCCCGTGGGACTTCGGCCGGAAAACGTGTTGTGGTAGATCTCAAGGTTTGTCGTTGTTCCGTTCGGTTTGTAGACATGAATCGGCCATCCGCGGTTTGTGTCGAAAATCACGTTCCTTCGAACGATGGTATTCGATGTCGCTTTAATGTAGATGCCGTGATCGTTTTGTGCGCGGATGGTACGACATCCGTTTTCAGCGTTCCGTAATCTGCCGATGCTGTAGATCTGATTGTTCTCGACAAGGACGTCAGCTGTTTCGTGGATGCCGATACCAGAAATTCCATAGGATGAGTCGGAGCAGACCGTCTTGCCGATATGGTGAATGAAATTTGACCTCGCGATCCCGCCGGTTGCCGAAGAAGTAAACTCGATGCCAGCAAGACTCATCACGTTGCCATTATTGGCTCCTCCGCTGATATCGAATCCTTCAATGATGTAGTAGGGGCGGGTAAGATAAAACCCGGCGTTCAGGCCGTTCTTAGAACTGGGTACGATGATTGCGGCTCCTCGTGGCACGTCGCTCTTGATGGTGATAGGCTGCAACTTAGTGCCCTGGGGAGCATGTTTGGATGCATAGACTGTTACCCCACTTCCGTTGTCGGCTGTGTAGGTACCTTTTCGGACTACACAGGTATCACCGGCTTGGATGGGAGCTGATGCACATTTTTGTGGGTTGCGCCAGGGGTGATTGAATGTGCCGGGATTGGAATCATTGCCTGTCGTAGCGACATAGTATATGGTTCCATATGTTATGTCACCTCCGAAAAGAATGAGCAGAGTGCTAATTCCGGAGAGTAGATATAGCTGACTCGCTTGAGCAAGGTTTTTCGTTATATGGGTTATTCTGGAGAAAAGCTTCACTTGAGCGTCCTTCTTTTACAGTATCACAACGTCTCGGGCTTCTGTCCGAGAATAATGCATGGGATGATGACGTAATGGAACCTGGAGTGACTCGTTAGAAAGATTCTCTTGGTATGAGGCAAGGAGACTTGATATTGATGGAGGTCACAGGGAATCCTCGACCAGGTGTGTTGTTGATTGGTAACTTCCTTGTAGGAGGGAGTGGAACTCGAGGGGTTGGCCAAGATCTTGCTATTGCGCTGAGGAGGGCAGGTTGGTCAGTGGTCACGAGTTCTTCCTGCCGTGGCCGTGTAACACGCTTATTGGACTTTCTATCGGCTGTTTGGAGATACCGTAGCCAATATACTGTGGCGCATGTCGATGTATACAGCGGTCTGGCGTTTGTATGGGCGGAGTTGATCTGTTGGGCTTTAAGAAGGCTCAATAGACCGTATATCTTGACGCTTCGTGGAGGCAATCTCCCTGTATTTGCTCGGAACACCGGCAACCGTGTTTCACGCCTAATACAAAGCGCAACAATCGTGACGACACCATC